>SUYI01000074.1 GCA_015060485.1 Prevotella sp.
TTCGCAAATTGTTGTTTCGGTGTTCGCATTGTCAAAATGAAGAAATTTAAGCTTAAATGTAATTATTTCAATAATTAATAAGGTAAAACATCAAAAAAAAGTAATAAACGAGTTTTAATTAGCAGAAAGTTCGTAACTTTGCAGACGCATTTCGAAAGGGATGCAGATCTTTTTGTTGCTCACAATCTCTCACTCGAACCGCTACCTCGAAACGAGATTTCAAGAGCAAACCTATATATCATTGGGGCTGCGCACCATAGCGCAGTTTCCAATCCATAGATATATAGGGGCTGTAGCGGGCCTGAGTGAGAGTATGGACGGGGCCTGCGCTTTCTTTATGCCCATATTGATAGTACTCGCCCTGCAAGCAGTGAGATAATAAAAAGAGACGACGATGAGCGAATACTATTTCTACGGATTGGCAGCACTTCTGTATTTATCCACCTGTTGGACATTCTCGGCAGTGAGGTGGTTCCATACCTGTCGTGCACCCAAGGAACGCCACAAATATATCTGGCCCGACCGCAAACTACAGTGCCTTATCTACCTTTGCGCCACCATTCTGCTGCCATACATCATCAACCCTGCCAGTCCATCAGCGTGGATGTTGGAAAAATCATACTTTCCTGCCTGTTACTATTTCTACTGTGGCGTGTTGCTGCTCTGTTTCTTCGGCACTGTAAAGCAATGGAACCAGTGGAAGAGCGTAAGTTGGACGGCTGCGCTGATAGTTGTTGCCACCATGCTCGTGCCTGCCCTCGATGCCTGGCTACCCTCTGGAATCCTCAATGCCCAAGGACTGCGCATCTGGAATTACGTAGTACTCATTGAGAGCATCATCATGATGGGCTATTCAGCACTTGCCATGTGGCAGGTGAAACATTGGATGGACGAGGCCCGTGACCAGAACTATTCCAACCCCGATGACTTCCCTGCAGACTATGCCCGTCGTGTCTGGCTTGCCCCTGTACTTTTCACACCGCTGCTTTGGCCCGCCTACATCTGGGACTCGCCGCTGCTGATGGCTATCGAGAACGTTCTCTTGGCAGCATCTAACATCCTATTGCTACTCAACGTCATGCCCGTTTGGCGACGTAAGGCCATACTCTCATCATCAGAAACGGATATAGCCGAAAGCAGCGATGAACAGATCGACGATAATAAGGGCGAACAGATAGAACAGACCATTATCGAGATTGAGTCATACGTTAAAAACCAGCAGGCCTATTTGAACCCTCACCTGAAAATTGACGATGTGGTGGCTCATACTCGCCTTGGACGTACTAATGTCTCAATCACTATCAGTAGAAAGTTCGTTTCCTTTGCAAATTATGTGAATAGCCTTCGACTCGCTCACTTCGAGCAGTATCTGACCCAGCACCCTGGCGAGACCAAGGAGTCTGCCGCCCTTGCATCTGGTTTCTCGTCATATACGGCTTACTATCGAGCCAAGCAGAAATACGAATGTGCAGATGAGAATCAGGAATCATCAAAATGATACAAATAGAAAAGTTTGGGGTCAAAAATGATACTTTTATAATAGTTCTTACATGATTTCTTACACGTTTTGAACAATTTGTAATGTTCCTTACATTCAGATGTAATGAACTTACGGTCCATTTGTAATACGTTTGTACAATTTGACATGCCAGAATCCGCTAATAGTTTGTAATTTTGCCGCCGTAATCATTAAAAATTTGCATTGACATGACAGAACTATTATCGCTTACCCCCTTGGAGTATATTCTCCTTGGCTTAGTCGCCGTGGGTACCTTCCTTTTCTTCCGTGCCTGCTGGCGCAATATTCAGACAGGAAACAGGCAGCAAAGTGGCTCAAATTTCAATAAAGATTAAATCAAGTAAAAAATACAGATTATGAACAAGATTGTTGACATTAGTGATTATCAGAAAACAATTGCGATGAACTTATCTGTCATTGGGCAGCAAGTTTCTAAGTATGAAGAGGCAATCGCAAAAATTGAGAATGCCTTTGTAACGTTGAACAATTTAGATATACCTACTAAATCTGATTTTGGCGATGAATTACCGTCTTGGTATGAATTCATGGTGAAATGTAGAGGGGAAATTGAAAATATATGCCAAAACTTCACGTTAAAACTGCATAATCAGTTGATTAATTACCCTCAGTCAGTAAATAATGCATTAGATATAATAGATAACAGCATAGATAATATCAATTCTTCAATTAAAGTAATCAATGAAAACGGAAAGGATGAGAATGTTTTGAAGAGAGAGATGAATTTTATGATACGCTATTTGTCTATTATTGAGGACACTGCCAGTCAACAAGTTGAGAGTTTAGGGATTCTCGTAAATAATTTAAATAAATACGTTAATGAATACATTCCTGCAATTAACAAAGATCTGGAAAACATTATTATAGGTATTTGTCAATCAAATGATGACTACAAGACAAAAATAGATGAATACAACAGAACGATAGATTCTTTACAAACACATTTAAACCAATCTATTGCAGAACTTGTGGCCGCATGTGCTTTTGTTGTGCTTGGTGTTGCTGATGCCGTATTAACAATTGGCATTGCAATAGTGACAGGAGGCATTACAATTCCTATTGTCATATCAGCAGCTATTGGTCTGTTAGGTGCAATTACTGGATTGGTCGGCGTAGGTTTAACTTCATATAACATCGATCAAGATAGGAAAGCAATTCAAGCAGCTATTGATTCAATAAATACTATTAATGAGAACATGGGGTATCTTACAAGTTGGAAGAAATCTGTCGAAACATGCCAGAAAGATATGAATGGCGTTCTTGAAGGTTTCCAGACAGTCAGAAATTCATGGCTTATAGTTAAAAATGGATTTAGGGAACTTGGGAAACAGGCTCAATCTGTGCTTGATAATTTTGATATCAACGATGAACATTCTTACGAAGATTTGTTGGCAGAATTAGCTGTTATCACAGAAGTTACAAGTAAATGCGAGGAAAGAAGTGAGGCTATACGAGAACAAATTGATGGAATGAAGATAGAAGAACACAAGTTCTCTAAAGCAAAGTTAGAATTAGGGATGTCTGCAAAAGAAGTTGAAAAAGCAGTCAATGAAGCAGAATTACTCTCATTCTCTGAATATATGTTAGCAGTATAATTATTGATAAAGTTATGAAACAAGAGATAATCAAACAACAATTGAGACAGATTGTGATGTTGCTCCTGATGATGCTCACGACCGCGACGGCGTGGGCAGACGACGTGAACATCGAAGCGACGGGGCAGAATATCAGCGATGATACGACATGGGAGAACTGTACCGTGAATGTAACGGGTAGCGGGACGGTTACTTTTTATAAGCGCATCACCATCAGCGGCACCGTGACACTGAACCTTGGTACGGGCGCGACGCTGACCGCCAGCAGGGGTATTGCCGTCAATGAAGGCCACAGCCTGACGATTGACGGTACGGGTACGCTGAATGCAAATATTGCAAATAAGCAATATAATGATGCCGCAATCGGCGGTAATAACGGAAGTAATGCGGGTACGATTATCATTAATGGCGGAAATATAAATGCAAATGGTATATATAATGGTGCCGCAATCGGTGGTGGTTATAAAGGCAACGGCGGTATCATAACCATTACTGGAGGTAATATTACTGCAACAGCAGCCGGTAATAAATCTGCCGGAATTGGCGGCGGTCTTGAGGGTAATGCAGGCACAATATCCATCACAGGAGGCGTTATTAATGTTTCATGTGGTAAATTTGGAGCCGGAATAGGCGGCGGGGCAACCAATGACAGTACGAGACCCGCAGGCGGTGGCGGGACAATCGCTATCAGCGGCGGACAAATAACCGTTACAAGTAGTGGCGGCTATGGCATCGGTGCAGGTAAGTCTGACTACGGAAACGATGGTGCAGAAGGAACAATATCGCTGTCGTGGTCTGAAAGTACGGACTTCATAAGTGCCAGCAGTTATGTAGGCGATATCAACTTCGTGGCTGGCAAGCGTTTCTATTACTATGAAACTACGGACTATGCCACTAAGGACGGCATGTATAAGCAGAACAAGAAGATTGTTCCCGCCATAGGGGAAGTCAGTTCCCTTGCGATGGCAGAAATCCGTATGCCGAGATATTATATCACCACCAGTGGCACGGCGGTCAATGTAGACTATAGCGTCTATGACTACAACGAAAATGAGTTGACACTCGGCACAGACTATACGGCGGTGATCAGGAACAGCAGCAACGCTGAGGTGACGACCTTTGACCAGTTGGGCGACTATACGCTGACGGTTACGGGTAAAGGGGCTTATACGGGCTCGAAATCATATACGTTTAGTTTGGTGGAAATAGACCCTGGACTGACTCAGGAAGGCAGCGAGTATTATGTAAACTTCCCTAATCCCGGAAGGAAAACTATCAGCCTTTCATCCGGTCAGACCATCAAGGTCTATGACAGCGAGGGGAAAAGCGGAAATGTCGTGGCGGGCGACGGATTCCTGATGCTGTATGCGCCCGAGGGCTGTGCCTTGGAAGTTACGGGAAAGATTGATGCTATCCATTTAGATTCTGGAACAGGTGTATATACTAATTCGCTGAATGCTTACGAAGGCGAGGATGAATCGGAACAAATTACCTCGATAGACAGAAATAGCGAGAGTATATCATTTGCGAGCGGGGGAAACAAAATGTTGCTGCGCTTTTACACTCCAATAGTATATACAGGTCATTATGGTCTTGACCTGACGGTGCGTGTTATTCAAGCCACGCCGCACACCGTCACCAAAGGGACTTGCACAAATGGCGACATCACCATCGACAAGACCTCTGCAAATACCAACGAGACAGTTACACTGACCGTGAATCCCGCAAGCGGCTATCTGCTCAAGCGCATCACCATCACGGACACGGATAATAGCACAACTCTTTCAACCATCGGTGAAGACCATTGGTATTCGGAAGAGAATACTGTGACATTTAAGATGCCGAACAAGAACGTGAACGTAACGCCGGAGTTTACAAACGACCTGACCGCAACCAACGGGCTGGCGCTGCAGATAGACCCGCTTCGCGTCAAGGCATACACCATCCCAGAGATTGTAAAGTCATTCAACATCACAGGCTCTGCAAATAACAACAGCAGTACCACTGCCGTACTCAAAGCCCATGAGGGATACCGTTTGCAGGCTACGGGAAATGTCGATTTCATTGGTAGCAATTATGATGATTCTGAAATAACCATCTATGACGGTGCGAACACTTCGGCTACCTTGCTAACAAACATAAAAGGTAAGAGTCAGGAAAAGGTATCCATCGGCACGCAGACATCATCGTCGAACTACATGACGATTTACCTATATGAAGATGAACATAATGCTGTGTTTACCGGAACAATCTCGATAGCCCCTATACAATATAGCATCGGGTACGACTTGGCAGGCGGTAGCGTGGCGACAGAGAATCCCACGACGTACACTATCGAGAGCGACGCCATCACGCTGAACAATCCGACGAAGGATGGCTACACCTTCGCAGGATGGACGGGTACTGACCTCGGTGCAGCCACGACCAGCGTCACCATCGCACACGGCTCGACGGGCAACCGCGAATACACGGCGACGTGGAATATTATCACTTATAACATCACCTACAATGGTGTGGAGGGTGCAACGAATCCAAATCCAGCAAGTTACACTATAGAGAGCGAGGCCATCACCCTCGATACTCCTACTAAGGATGGTTACACCTTCGCTGGATGGTTTGACAATGCTGAGTTTACAGGCGATGCTGTTACGACTATTGCCGCTGGTTCTACAGGAGACAAGACGCTCTGGGCAAAGTGGATTCAAGACCTGACTTATGGTGGTGTAACCATCAAGGACAATGGTACAACGAAGAGTGCTTCGCTGGATGCTTCGCAAGAAGGCACTATCAGCATTACGTCGGATGTTGTAGTTAACGCTGTTGAGTTGAATCGCGACTTTACTGCCAATCAGCCCGCTACGGTGATGCTGCCGTTCTCGCTGGGTACGGGGCAGACGGTCAATGGCGGTTCGTTCTATAAGTTCTCTGGCGTGGTGAAGGATGGTGACGTATGGAAAGCCCAGTTTACAGAGGCTGCCACGCTCAAGGCAAATACTCCTTATCTCTTCATGCCTTCTGCTACTGGGCATATGAACTTCGATCTGAACGGTGGTACGGTGACGCTGAACACTACGACAACAGGCGAGGCAGGCAGCACGGCATCTAACTGGGAGTTCCGTGGCACATACGCAAAAGTGCAGTGGGATGGCTCTGCATCTGCCCCCAGCGACCTCAGCAAGACCTACGGCTTTGCCAAGGGTAACGCCACGATTGCCGCTGGGCAGTTTGTTCACTTCGCCACTGGAGCATGGCTGAAGCCCATGCGCTGCTATCTGGTGTATAACGGCTCTACGGAGGGCGGTACATTCCAGAATGCTCCCATCAGGACTCGTGGCGCAGCCTCTACGGAGGAACTGCCCCAGACCATCACGGTGGTACTCCTGAGCAGTAGCGGTGAGACAACCGCCATCGGCACACTCGACACCAAGACGGGTGACATCACACTTAATGGCTGGTACACGATGGATGGTCGCAAACTCGAAGGCAAGCCTACGAAAAAGGGACTATATATCAATAATGGTCGTAAGATTGTAATCAAGTAAGGAGGATAACGCAATGAAGAAGAAAGAATATAAGAAGCCCGCAATGCAGGTAGTTCTGTTGCAACACAAATGCCAGTTATTGGCTGGTAGTGATCCCTATGGTGTACCCTATTGGGACGGTGAGGGTGATTAAAATACAGAATAGTATTTGCCACTCATCGATATGATGAACAATCTAAAGGCTCCTGCGTCAGTCATTAAGAATGGCGCAGGAGTTTTTCTTATCTGCTATGGCATAGAGCCATTGCTATAGTTGCTACAAAGGAAGGCTAAAAGTGAAATCCTCGACTTCGACTTTGCTGTTGCTCTTCTTTCATGTCCTTAACGATATAGGAGAGCTGTCCCTTCACCCGCTCACACTCATCGGCCTTCAAAATGGGGAATGAGGCGTTAAGCACATCGTTTGCTGCTTGCTCCTTATCAGGTTGGCTGTTCATATAGCGTTTAACATCACCCTCTTGACGATACGAGAAACTGCGATAACCTGACTTAACATAATCGAGGACAGCCTTGACCGCTGCTCTTAGCAGTTCGGAGAGGGTTGACAGATAATGACCAATTCGTTCACAATAGTCATTGATGATGCTCTCTTTTTGCATGATGATTCTGTCTTTCTCTTGATTGTCCTGCTGATGAAGGGACACTTCATATTTGTATTTAGCTTGAAGCTCTTCGATTTTCTTGTCCTTCTCTGCGAGCTGTTGGTTTTGTCGGTTCCGTTCGGCATCAAGAACTTGTTGGTATTTTCGTTGTATAGCTGCTTTTTGCATTGGCAGTTCCTCCTTCAGTCGCTTATTCTCTTTCTCCATATCAGCATACTTACCTTTTCCGAAGAGGTTGGCAACACCAGACTTGATGGCATTACCATTCTCAGCATTGAGCCTATCTCGTTTTTCGGCAATCTCTGTGTTAAGTTCGGCACTCTGCTCTTTTTGCTTCTGCAGGATGAAGTCGTTACGCTCCAGATGCTCGGCTCCTGTCTCTGACTTTCGTTTGCCACGTTCCATCTCCAATGTCTCAGCCGCCATGTCTTGTAATTCTTCCATGTCCTTCTTGCCGAGTTTATAGGACTTGCCCGTATCATGGTTCATCCAGTCCCAGATGATATGTGCATGAAGGTTGGGTTGCCAGGTTGATGGGTCGTCAGGGTTGGTATAGTGACCTTCGTCCTTATGGATATGTATCTGAATGGCTCTGACTCCCCATCGCTCATGCACTTTCTGGGTGTACTTCTGGAGGTCAGCCATTGTGGTGTCAGGCTTGATATTGACCACACTCTCACGGATGGGGCTGCTGCCGTTACGTTCTTTCGGCTTACCATTCTTGCCAATGACAGTTACCTTCTTCTCCTGCATGGCTCGGCCTGTCTTCTGTTTCACCATAGCTTTGATGGCATCATAGTGCTGTTGGAGGGTGACACCCTTCAAGTCGGGTACCACATA
>SUYI01000075.1 GCA_015060485.1 Prevotella sp.
TTGTCTCGGGCTACGTTGGTGAGATGAAGCGCAAGGGACATCGCTCATGGGCGTGCTGTCCCTTCCATCAGGAGAAGACTCCATCGTTCTGTGTTGACACCGCCAAGAACCTGTGGCACTGCTACGGCTCGTGCCAGGAGGGCGGCACTGTCATCAAGTTCATCGAGAAGATCGAGAACCTGCCTTTCCCGCTGGCGGTAAAGAAGCTGCTGAAGGATGAACTGCACATCGACCTTCAGGATGCCGATATACAGTCAACGCCTGAGGAGGAAGCCAGGCACAAGAAACTGGAGTCCATGCGGATCATCAATGACTATCTTTCCCAATGGTTCTATCATCAGCTGTGGCAGAATGACCCTGCGGCAAAGGCGGCAAAAGACTACATGCTGGGCAGATGGGATGAAGAATACTGCAAGGAAATGCGTATCGGCTTCGCCCCTGAGGACGGCAGGAAGGTCATCGAGTACTGCGAGAAGAAAGGTCTGAACTTCGACTTGCTGCAGGAGATGGGTATCCTGAAGATGAGCGAGAAATCCCATCAGTTGTATTGCGTCTATCGTAACCGCCTGATGATTCCCATCCGCGACCGCTACTCGAACATCATAGGCTTCACCGCCCGAACCATGGACGGGGAGGATGACCGCAAATACATCAACTCCAGCGAGAGTGACCTTTATAAAAAGAGCCAATCCATCTTCGGCATCGAGCAGGCCATGACAGCGGCCAGACGTCAGGAAAAGATGTTCCTGGTCGAGGGAGGCCCCGACGTCATGAAGCTTCAGTCCGTCGGAATCCTCAATACCATTGCTTCACTGGGTGGCGCATGGACGAAGGATCAGTTCCTGCTATTGCGTGACTACCGTATGCAGAACATCACGCTGTGCTTCATTCCGGACAGTGACATCCCCAAGGCAGGTGAGAAGTTGGGCGCAGGCTTCAAGAACGTCTTGAAGAATGGTGCACTGGCCATGGAATGCGGTTTTACCGTCAGCGTCCGCGAGATTCCGAATGACCTGGAAGCAGAGCATCCAAAGAAGGTGGATCCTGATGAATACATCAACCGTGACACCGACCTCGCCGGACTCACAGAAAAGGAGTTCCTGCTATGGTACGTGGAAAAGTCCCTCGATAAGGAGGCCACGACGGAAGACCGGCAGAAAGTCATCAACAGCGTGTGCGACCTGCTGGTGTGCATCAAGGATGAAGACCTGCAGGAAACATACCTGTCGAAGCTCGCACACTACGATGGTACCAAGCAGCTGTGGCGCAACGCCTTCAACTCTGCCAAGCGACGCAAGCAGGAGAAACTGTCGAGCAAAAACAAGCGTGGCGATATCGATATGCTCAGACAGTTCGGCTTCATCGAGAAGCACAACTGTTATTTCGGTACCACAAAGGATGGTGATGAAACCCAGTGGTCGAACTTCTCTCTGAAGCCCCTCTTCCACATCAAAGATGACCTGAGGCCTGTGCGTCTGTTTGAAATAAACAACAATGAGGAAGAGGACAAAGCGGAGATCATCGAGTTAGACATGGAGGTGCTGACATCCTCGAAGTCACTGAGAAAGAAACTGCTGGGTATCGGTAACTATATATGGATGGCCAGTGACCAGGAACTGATCAAGCTGCAGTCCTATCTGGCGAAAGTGACTGAGACAGCCGTAGAAATCAAGCAGCTGGGATGGCAGAAGGAAGGCTTCTATGCTTTCTCCAACGGCGCACTTGAAGACTCAGACTGGCACGATATCGATAAGATGGGTATTGTGCGCCTGAAAGCCGGTAAGTTCTACCTCCCTGCACTGTCACAACTCTACAAAACTTCCAAGGAACTTTATGTAAACGAGCGCAAGTTCCAGCTCACAAGATACAGCAGCATTTCCCTCAACGAGTATTTCAGCAAGATCTGCCGTGTGTTCGGCCCTAATGCGAAGGTGGCCCTCACCTTCTATATGGCCTCGCTGTTCGCTGATATCATACGTCAGAGAGGCGTGAAGATTCCGCTTCTTAACCTCTTCGGCCCTCCCGGATCCGGAAAGACCGAACTGGCCAGGACGCTGATGGGATTCTTCCAAACGGACTATGACCCGCCAAACATCGAGAGCAGTATCCCGTCTCTTGCAGATGCGGTTGCATCCGTGTCGAATGCCCTGGTATTCCTCGATGAATACAAGAACGGCATCGACATCAAGAAGCTCCAGTTCCTGAAAGATATCTGGGGGGGTGTCGGCCGTATGCGCATGAACATGGATAAGGATAAGAAACGTGAACAGGCACGTGTGGACTCTGCTGTCATCATGTGCGGCCAGGAGATGCCTACGGCTGACCCTGCTTTGTTCACACGTCTGATATACCTGACGTATGACAAACACTCCTTCAGCGAGCAGGAGCGGCAGGAATACACCGACTTGATGCACTGGCGCATGCTCGGTTCCTCTCATATCACCGTCGAGATCCTGAAACACCGCGATAAGTTCGAGGCCTCCTTCGGTAATGCCTGGCGCAAGGCAGAGACAGACGTGAAATATTCCCTTCGTGGCGAAGGTGCCATCGTAGACCGTATCCAAGGCAACTGGACGGTACTGCTGGCCACCTACATCGCACTCGAGGATGTGCTGCAGCTGCCATACTCCTACGACGACCTGCTGAAGTTGTCGACGCAGGGCATCCTCCGACAGAACGAGATGTCGGCCAGCGTCGATGAGGTGGCTGGATTCTGGAACATCATCAGCTCTGCCATACAGAAGGGCATCCTGATGAAAGACCAGGACTACAAAATCCGCTACAAGCAGAAGCTCCGCACATCGAAGCAGAAGGATGAGATGGACTTCGAGAAGAGCATACCTATCCTGATGATCAGAAGGAACGTGATGATGGCCACCTACAGGGAACAGGGCCGCAGGATGGACGAACAGGTACTGCCTCAGGAGTCGATGCTGCACTATCTGGAGATCACACCCGAATACTACGGCTATACCACCAGTCCGGAGCGCTTCAAGAAATTCAATGCCAACGGCCTTGCCGAGCGGGAAGAGATAACGGACGAAAAGGGTAACAATGCCGGATATCGTACTGTCTGGAGCCAGGACAGACCGATGTGCTTCAACTACGAACTGGTAAGCCAGAAATACGGAATCATCCTCGACACCTATACAGGAGGCGAGAACGATGCACCACCCCGTCCGGAGCCGGAACAGGGTGAACTGTTCAGACAAAACGATGATGCTACACCATTTTAGTCAATTACTCATAGGTCTATTTGTTTTAGGTGGGGGCGACTGTCGAGAGGCAGCCGCCTTTTTTTTTCTTCGGATGAAAAAACGATTTTGAGAAGTGAAAAAGTGGGTGTTACATTTGTAGCAACGTGTAGCAACTTTCTAACGTGCTGATTTTCAGCGCAGAAATGAATGTAGCAAAACGGAAAAGTTTGTAGCAACGATGTAGCAATTTGTAGCAACGGACTTTCTAGTATACTATTTTGTAGCATTGTAGCAACAAAAATGTAGCATGCTACAAATATGCTACAAACGTAACTCGCTGATTCTTAGGGCTTATGTTCCTTGCGTCTCGTTGCTACACGTTGCTACACATAATGTCCTCGTGTGCGCGAGATTTTTCCGCTTAATGACGGAAATTTAAAAATAAAGTATTATCTTTGCACCCAAAACCTGATGAATATGAGCAAATTCGTTGTTTATCTCAAACTACAGCCTTTCGTCGCACAGTGGCTTCATCACCACTACGGCAACCCTGTTCAGTTCCAGCCGAAGTCGGTTGAGAACTCAACCATCCTTCAATTCACACAGAAGCTTCCGGAAGGTCGGCAGCCTGATACGGCAGCCGATGGCCTCACTGCTGTCTGCATACCAGACAATGAAAAGAAGGATCCTTCCGTTTACAACTATCTTGGTCCGAAAGGAAAGGAAGCGGTAGTTGACTGCATTGAACGGACATTCAAGCTGATGATGTGGAACGAACTCAATGACATGTCAGACGTCGGTTGCTCCGTGCTGGGTGCCATCGATGCCTGGTGTGAAATGCACGGCATCGATATCGAGTATGACCGTACGATTCTCATGCGGTATAACAGAATCCGCAATTCGTATGTGAAGAAGGGTGTGGATCTCCGCCGGAGGATGCGGAACCACGATAAGTTGTTTAACAAAAAATAACACGAAAATTCATTCCCATGATAGACCTTTATTTTTTACTGCGCGTGAAAGGCCGTTAAATGCCGTAATTCCCGTGACACTCCGTTAAACATAGTATATATCCGTTAACACCCGATAAAACCCGAATAAAGATGAAACAGATTAGAATCGTAACAAAGGTTGAACGTACACCCATCAGGAACCTTGGTGGGATGACACGCATCTCGGAAACAGAGGTTCGACTTCCTTCCGACATCACTTGGGAGCCTATAAGCATCAAGCCGCACGCGCAATTGTCTATTATTGATAAACAGGAGGATAAGAACACCGTATGGGATGCTAAGCTCGTATTCAAGACATGTGAAGACTTCAGCAAGAGAAAGAGATGGGCATACCGCTGTCTGCTTTCCAATGGTCAGTATCGCCTGATTGGCTCTGATGACAGACCTTATCCTGTCACGTCTGTAAACGAGAATATGCCGGAGAACGTGACCGAAAATCAGCTGAATGAGGTTACTGTCAGTTGGAAATCTCCTCGGTTCATACCCGTCATAAGCTAATAATAGGTATTTTTTTATATTTTGTCCATTGTCTACCTTTGCCGTAGAATTTGCAAAAGTAGACAATGGAATATCAATTTATCATTTCCGGAGAAATCGGTGTTGCCTTCGACTGGTGGACTGGCCAGCGTGGTACCACCGCTAACCAGGTTAAGAACTTCCTCGATGCCCACAAGGATGAGGACGTTCATATTGCAGTCTGCTCTCCCGGCGGATACGTCGATGCAGGCCTGCAGATCTACCAGCATATCAAGAACCATGGCCGTGTTCACTGCCACATCATCGGCATGACGGCCAGTGCAGCAACCTTCCTCACCATGGGGGCCAAGGAGGTTGACATGGTTGACGGATCACTTATGCTCATCCACAATGTATCTACTCAGGTATTGGAGTGGCAGATGGCAAACAAAGAGCAGCTTGACCAGATTATCGCTGCATTCCAGAAGGAGCGCAAGGATCTTGATACCATCGACCGCGTCATTGCCTCGCTCTATGCCAAGAAAAACGGCAAGAGTGTTGAGGACTGCATGACGAAGATGACAGCTGCCAATTGGCTGTCACCTCAGGATGCTCTCGACTTCGGACTGATTGACCACATCGTAGATGATGAGGACGTGAAAAAGAAGTCGAACCGCTTACGCACAACTTTTACTAATTCCATATTCAAGGATTTCGGTCTTCCTTCCCTGCCTGCGGACACGACGGATGGTTTATCAGCCGTCGTGGACCAGGAAGGTAATCCAGCTGAAGGTTTCATGCAGAAGGCGACTGCGTGGATGCAGAAGCGATTTCCTAAACTTTTCGCCGATGAGAGTATAAACCCAATGACAAAGAAAGTTTTAGCTTGCCTGTGCGCCTTGCTGGGTGTACAGGACTTCGAGGTGAATGACGGTAAAATAACCATCACCGAGGAGGATGCGGACAAGGTTGAGGGTCAGTTGGATAAGCTGGGAAAGGATCTGAAGGCAGCTAAGGATGCTGAAAAAGCAGCCAAGGATGCTCAGGCCGAACTCCAGACGAAGCTGGACAAAGCTCTGCAGGACGTGAACGATCGCGACACGCAGATTGCCAACCTCAAAAAGGCCGCAGGGGCAGAGGACGAAGTCCCTGCCGGAGAGAAAGTAGACAAAGGTGCCGGTGAGATCACCGCACAGTCAATGTTGAACGAAATTAAAGACCTCTGATTATGCCAAATGCTAAAGTTGTAATCCAGGAGCCGGAGGTAACCTTTGAGGAACTGGCTGAGAGTGCCCGTAAGCTGCGCAAGCCGCTGCTTCAAATCCCGGTCATGCGTGCCGAGAAAGCACTAAAGTTTATGACGCCCCGTGTGGGCATCCGTGTTGCAGAAACCGTCGGCACGCTCGATGGTGATATGCAGTTCGGACCTTACGATGAAGACCGTGAGGACAACAGCGACGTGAAGATCACGCCGCGTACACTGTTCACCTATCTGGGCAGTGTCGTGAAGAATTTCAAGCCCAACGCCATCGTGAAAAGTATCTGGGGTCCCTCAGTACTGCATGGTGAGGGTATGAAGAATACCGAACTGGCACGCATGGTGCTGACCATGCTTACCCGTAGGATGGGTGACCATCTCTATCGTGAACTCTTCAAGGCCCAGCGTAATGCCAATGGCACTACCACCCATGACCTCTTCAACGGCTTTGACACCATCGCCAAGACCGAGATGACCGCCATCGAGGCTAACGTGGCTCAGGGCATCGAGGCAAAGCCCGCTGCCATCACTGAGGCATTGGGTAACCTGAAGGTCATCGAGGCTATCACCAAGAACAATGCCTATGATGTGTGTCGCGCCATTTGTAAGGCTGCCAATGAGTTCCTGCGTGATGAAGAGGAATTGCTTCTCTTCTGTCCTGAGCATGTTGTTTGGGACTACGAGGAGGATTACAAGACCACCACTGGCGGTACTGCTTATAATACGCAGTTCCACAAGTACGTCATCGAGGGCTTTGAGAATGTCACCTTCGTTCCACTGTCATGTAAGAACGGCTCACCGTTCCTGCAGCTGACAACCAAGCGCAACATGCTCTATGGCGTGGACCAGATCTCTGATAAGGAAAATGTCGAGGTGGCACGCTTCAAGGCGTTCGTGCTGCAGTTCATTGCCACAATGTTCTTCGGCGTACAGTACGAGAGCATCGACAAGGAACGTATCCTCTTTGCTACCATCGATGGCACTACCGCCATCTGATGAATAAGGTATCGGGGCTGGCGGCTAAGGATTAAAAGCGTCGGGGCTGCCGCCCCACTTTCATTCACATCAAAAAACGAAAGAAAATGCCACAAGATTGTTCAAACGAGAAAACCCTGCTGCAGGATGTCAAGTTCTGCCAGGGTAAGAAGTCGCTTCCTGGTACAAAGAAGCGCGTATATTTGGCTGACATCCGTGATATCGTGAAGTTCCCGAAACTGGCAGACCGCTCAGCAGAGGGCGCTAAGCTCTCAGATGTCGCAACATATCCCGCCACTATCGCGTCCGGAGACACCAATGTTGCCAACGGCTTCGTGATGGCTCAGGGAAAATGCTTTATTCAGGTGGACATTATTAACAATAATGGCCAACTGACATGTGAACCTCAGGGAACCTTCGGTTCGAAAACATACAAGAACACCTATAAAGGTAATGCTCCAGGTACAGAAGAGGAAGTAACAGGCTTGATTGCCGAACTTCTCAATGCGGAGGTTGTTGCTGTGGTTCCTACCCGCACGGGTAAGTTCCGCGTAGTGGGTTCTGATGAGTTCCCTGCAGAGGTGAACCCCAATCAGGACACCGGCCAGGCTCCCACAGACACCAACCAGACGGCCCTTGAAATCGTTGCCGATGATGAGATGCCCGCTCCCTTCTATTACGGAAAACTTCCTGTATCAGATGGTGAGTTAGACTGCACGACTGGTGAGGTTACTGCCAAGCCATAGAGCCTCATTTTCTCTATTCATACGAATTAATAAATAAAAAACCGGAGGCGGGATGCGGCAAGGTTGCCTCGTTCCGCCTTTTTAATTAGAAAAATATGAAGGGTATAGACAAACTATTTCGAGCCAGAGTAGAAGAATGGCTCTCCAAGAAAAAGCACACTGAAGCCGATCTGGCCAACGGTGCTATGATGGTGCTGCAGTGCAACCGCAACCGCGCCATGTACAACACCATGATGCGAAAGCCTT
>SUYI01000076.1 GCA_015060485.1 Prevotella sp.
CGCGTCCTCGTGGCCGCCCTGTCAGGTGCAGGCGCCGCAACAATGTTGTAAAAAAGGTCAGCGCCCCGCAAGGGCGCAACCTTTTTAAATGAGAAATGAGAAATGAAAGAAATGAGAAATAAGAAATGAGAAATGAAAGAAATGAGAAATAAGAAATGAGAAATGAGAAAATGGTCGGCGTTTTTCGATCTGTTGTTATTCATATCTTTGTGTTGCTGAAAGCTCGTCGTGATGACGGGCTTTCTTCATTAGAAAAAAAACTTTGTTCATATGCACGAATAGAAGCCTGGCACATGAGAAAAATCAGTTTATGAAGTCGCAGACAAATTGCTCTTCAGCAGTTTTGAATCCCGCAACTATACGTTGGCTACAATACCATCCAACTGGTACGGATGATTTCCTGACTTCTGTCCATAAATAAAAAGTTAATAATTTGTCGGCAAAGCACAAGGGCTGTTCAAACTTCTATAAGTAAGTCTTTGCTTCACTTCGCTTGGAGATATAGATGTACGTACAAAGCACTTAGTGGGGACACCAGGTAACAGGTCGAAATAGTTGTTGTCAAACCAGCAGTCTTCAGCACCATCAATGGAGAGGGCAAGGGCTCGAACAAACTTGTCTGCCTTGAGGGTGATCAGACAACCGCCTTCTACTGCCTCAACACTCACCTCAGGCTTGACAGGCATCAGCCGCAGGTCTTTCTGCAGGCAGAGGAAACAATTTGCTTGATAGCTCACACCTGAAGATGTGGAGAATTGAATATTAACCACCACATCCTCACGCTGCTGACCTTTTATCAATTCGGCTAAGGGCTGCTCCAGAATCAAAGTGGATTGTTGGCTGGAATGCTGACAGTTTTGGTGAACGAGTTTACCGTTTGTCCGCTGAGGGTATAGACGGTCAGCTTCAATTTACCCTGCTGTTTTCGTAACAGGTCGCTGACAGCATAGACGAGAAAACTGTCACCTTCAGCGATGGCCGAGCATATCAAAGGCTCAAATGCGTGGCGCACCATATAGTGTGCAGCCTTCCAACGACCATAGTAGTCGCGTGTGGCCCACGATGCAACGGGCCAACAGTCGTTATGTTGCCACAATAGCGACCCCATACAAAGGGGCATGTTGCGGCGATGGGCCTCGATGGCTGTACGCATCGCATCGCCCTGCAAGAGTTGCGAGGCATACAGAAACTGGCGGAAATCCTTTGTTTCACCATATTCGCTGTTGACATACCACTCAATCACCTTGTTGGCCTCCACACCGCCACGCTGATGCCACATCATCAGCGGACTGCTGATGTTATGCGTTATTGTGTCAGGTGCATAGCGAAGTACTGTGCTATATTCAGGAAACGACTGCATGCCATATTCGCTGAAGAAGTGGGCTTTCTCTTGGTTATAACTGCTTACAGGCATACGGCGATGGCCCACACCGTAGAAATGACGGTCGCCATTGATGCCGTCGCTGCCGCGACCTCTGACAGAGAAGGGTGAACCGACGGTGTAGATGTCGTCTGGGATCTGCTGGTTGGCAATCTCTTGCAGTACATCGTAATAGAGGTGCTCCTGTTGGTCACCTACCAATCGGGCTCCCTCGGGATTGCTCTTCTCCATCTTCGCCTTCCATCCCCAGTTGTACCATGCATCGGTACACTCATTCCCGCCGCACCATATCACAATGCTTGGGTGATTACGCAGACGGCGCACATTGTCGATGGCTTCCTGACGCACACTCTCCAACCATTCGCCCTCAGCAGGATAGGTGCTGCAGGCAAACATGAAGTCCTGCCACACCATCAGTCCCATCTCGTCGCAGAAGTCATAGAATAGTTCGTCCTCATAGATGCCACCGCCCCACACGCGAATCATGTTCATATTGGCCAATACGGCATCCTGCAGAGTCTGGCGATAGCGCTCGGGAGTGACATTCGTTAGGAAATTATCCTGAGGAATATAATTGGTGCCCTTGGCAAACACAGGCACACCATTGAGCATAAAATAGAACTGGCGGTTGCCGTCAGCATCAGGATCCATCACTAATTTCACAGAGCGCAAGCCTATGCGTTTCTCTTGATGGGCCAACTGTCGACCAGCGGCAGTAACCTTTGCAGATATGGTATATAACTCAGGCTTGCCTAAGCCATTGCACCACCATAGGCGTGGGTTCTTGATGGAGAATTCCACAGGGATTGTGTTGATGCCTTTGTGCAGCGAGCACTTCTTTGTAGCTACTGCGCGCCCATTGTTCTTATCGGTGACGGTAATAACAACATTCTCAATATCCTCAGCAGCTTCCACTTCCACGACATCGGTGAGCAGCGCCTTCTTGGCAGTCACTTCTTTCTGACGCAGATGAACGTCGGTAATCCTCGCCTTGCTCCACGACTCCAGATATACACTACGCCAGATGCCGGAGGTGACCAGTCGTGGTCCCCAGTCCCAACCATAGTGATAGCCAGCCTTACGGGCAAACACACTGAGCTTACGATCCAGCAGTCCGCCATTCTCAGATTGGTCGTTGGCAGCCTGATATAGGTAAGGATGGTTCGCCCATTTTGGCAAATCCACCTTGACGGGTGAATGGAAATAGACGCGCAGCACATTATTACCTGGTTTCAACAAAGATTTGACGCTGATGCGCCAGCGGCGGAACATATTGTCGGCCTCCAAAATCTTCGAGCCGTTCAAGAATACATCAGCGTAGGTGTCCAGTCCGTCGAAACACAGGTCGATATGCTCGTCTTCAAGAATAGTCTCATCAGCACGGAATGTCGTCTCATAGACCCAGTCCTCCTTGTCCACCCATTGCACCTTCCGTTCGTTCAACCCGATATAAGGGTCGTCGATAAGTCCCTGACGCAGCAAGTCGGTATGCACCACTCCAGGCACCTGGGCAGGATAGCGGTTAGGGAAACGCGCCTCGCCAAATGTCCATCCTTCATGTAGATACTGTCGGTTCTGAGCGAACAACTGCAGGGCAGATGCAAAAAAGAGCGTGATGACTATAGCAAAAAAGAATCTTTTCTCCATGAGTTCTTATTTCTGAGCATGAATCAATACTTCCTGTAGCACTATGCCAGGGTCGAGGAGATGGATACGTAACCGCTGATGACCAGTCTCTGAGACGGGGATACTGCGCGAGGCATAGCCGCGAAGCACATTCCAGCGCCACTCGGCTGTGAAGTCGCCCTCGTGGATAGAGAAGATGGTAGGAGCAGAATCACCTAACTGAACGGCATAGCGGATGTCCCTGCCGTCATACACATGCAGCGTAGGCAGCGTACGGATCTCTATAGTGGCATCGTCAGCCTGCAAGTCGAGCTCATATTCTGTGTATGGAGCTGCCTTTATGTTTTCCAGCTGATACGACGGTGTGTCGAATGGCAGAACCAGTACGCCATCGGTATATCCCAAGCCTTCTATGCGCTGTATGCCACCTTGCTTGTTCTGATAGTGCGAAGCAGGAATGCGCTGACGAGGCTCCTTGACGAACGGCGGATAGAGCCCGAGGAAAATCTGGTCGATGCGGGCATCTGCCTTCAGATCGGTGATGTAAAGATGATTCTCGCCCTTCTTGAGGTGTATCGTTCCTACACAACTCCACATCGGTCCTACGTAAGGCGCATGCCATACATTATTAATAGGTGTAGCTGAGGCCACAAAACTGTCATTCTCTGTTTTTATCTGGCAGAACTCGTTGTCCTTGGCTTCCTTGGAGAAATTGTGGATGGGTGTTAGCGCCTCTATCCATAAAGGCATCTCTACATCGGCATCACTATTAATGATGGCACCCTTGCTTGACAAAGTTTCGCTGACAGAGAGAAAACGTGCTTGAGGAGTGTTTTTCGCCTGCGTTATCAGTTCGGGTGTGGCCACAGGCTGCTCTATCTTTTCAGAGCGGAACCAATGGTAGGGTTGCCAGTTGAAGAATTGCTGCCATTTCCCATCAAGGATATCCTCATTGTAATGACGCGTCAACTCATTCAGACTGTCGAACATCAGCTTCACTCTGTTGGCATCTGCCATCGCTCCGATACTATCGCCAGCCGTAGCTCTTACCATACTGCGACGAGCCTGCAATTGATACTCGTTGATCATCGCCGCACCACAGACGGGATAGCAGACGAGTTCGAAGTAGGCATTCTTCAGTGATTCCGGGATGCGGGAAGCCAGTTCTGTAGCATGTGCTTTTAGGGCGCGCCACTCCGCGATGCGCTGCTCAATCTGCTCTGCGCTGTAATCGACGAACCACACGTGTGCATCCTTTCCTGCCGCCTGCAAGCGATAGTAGCCTGTCTGAATATCGGCAATCTCTTGTGCTACCTCGTTGCCGAAGGTCTTCGCAGCCCAATACTTGATATAGTTGTGAGCCTCGGAGGGTTTCCAGCGATTGATATCCCAAGCCAGATCCATCACAAATGAGATTTCCTTCTCGGCTGGTTTGATGTCGCCCACATTGAACACCCAAATCTTGCGGGCACCATAGGTATAGGCCTTCGTCAGTTCTGCTGAAAGGAAAGTGGTCGATAGAGGACTGAGCCAAATCCAACTGGCGGGGTCGCCATGATAGGAGAGGTGATAGTAGATGCCTGCGCCGCCCTTGCGCTTCATCTCTTCCGGATTGCATAGGTTGCGGCAGTAGCCGTGCTTGTCGTCACTCCAGAGTAGTGTAACATCCTCTGGCACTTTCAGCCCGTTATGGTAGGCCTCAAGCACCTCTTCATAGGTGCAGAGCACCTGCGGAATCTCCTCGATGGGTTTATTGATATTGCGGCGCAGCATGTTGCGCTGGTCATCGATGGCCTGTTGCATCAGAGCCACGCGCTCAGCTGTTGTGTTGGCACCCTCCATCGGATAGTCGTGGATGCCACGCAGACCGAGTGTATAGGTGTTCTCGTATCGTCCGTTGGTCTTGACACGCGTCTCCCAATAGTTCTGCATCGTCTTGCGGTTGGTGATGTAGTTGAAATCGCCCAAAGTGCCAGGATGCTTCTGTTCCACTGCTTTCCACTCACCTTCATTATTACGCAGCATCTGCTCGCAATGCGATGAGCCCATCACGATGGCATAGTCATCAGCCAGTCGGGCATTCTCTGGATCATCATTGAAAGCCTGGGTGCCTGGATGCATGGCAGGCCAGAGATAGTTAGCTTTCAGGCGCAACAGTAGTTCAAACACGCGCTTGTAGGTCTCTGGGCCCACTTTGCCGTGTTTCAGTTCCGCCCATCGTGCCCAGCCTCCAAAACGCTCATCATTGATGAAGATACCTCGATACTGCACAGAAGGCTCCCCCTGGACGAATGTGCCAGGCTCTATATAGAGTGCTTTCTTTTTGGTAGGCGTAACGTCAGCCCACCAGTACCAGGGTGACACACCGATGGTCTCACTCAGTGTCGTCAAGCCGAAAACTGTTCCTCGCCGGTCGCTACCCGCAATGACAAGAAGTTGCTTTTGTTTGGGACGGTTGACGGTAGTGATGATATACGATTCCCATTTGCCTTTGATGGCTGACACATCGATAGCCTTCTGTCTGACCAACTCATCGATGATGCGGCTGTGGCCTACAGTGCCAACAACAACCGTTGCTCCATGAGGTAGTTTTTTGAGGGTCGTTACCGACACTATAGTGGAACGGGCTGTCGTAACCCGTTCCACATCGTCTGCCAGCATCTGGGCGGTAATGTTCACCACTTTATAATCTCCCGCATCGGTGCAAATCGTGGCCTCACCTAAGGGGAACCAATCGGTCTGGGCCTTTTCTGAAACTTTTGGATAGTCTGCCACATTGTTACCACATATCGGCAGCATCACCAACAGACTACAAAAAAAACAGATTGCTTTCTTCATCTCTTTTTCCTGTGACGGATTACCAGACTTGTCCGAGCATCATCAGTGGACCACAAGTAGTGGTAGGGAAGGCATAGATGTAATGGGCGAACTGATCGCGAGTCATCTTGTTGAAGATGACGAGTGAGAGATCTGCCACGCGATACTTGTCTTCCTTGCGGGCTTCGTCGAGACTGATACCAACCTGAGCAATACGAGGAAAGGTAAACACAAGGTTGGGTACGGCAGGATAGCAGATGGGGGAGGTGGTCTTGCCTAACAGCAGGTCGGCGATATACTGGCTCTCGAAAAAGGCCGTAGGTGTCAGTTTGGGGATGCGTTTATCGACGGCATCACCTGTGGCAAAGATGTTCTTAACTGAGGTACGCATATGGTCATCCACCTTGATGCCTCGCGGGCCGGCCTCGATGCCAAGAGCTTCGAGACCCATGTCCTCGTAGTTCACAGGGCGACCCGTGGCTTGAAGCACATAGTCGGCCTCCACCTCAAATCCCTTCTGAGTCTTCACAAGCAGTCCTGTGGCGGTCTTCTCTATGGCGCAAACATCTTCACAGTATTTGAACTGAGCGCCCTTCTTCTCCATGCGGGCTACCACCTCATCGACATATTCTCTGGGATATGCTTTCAGGGTATGGTCACCGTGGTCGATGACGGTTACCTGTCGGCCCATGTCAATAGCCATCGAGGCAAACTCCATCGAAATGATACCGCCACCGATGAACACGATGCGTTGGGGCATCTTTTCGAGGCTGAGCATGTCGCGACTGCCGCAGATATATTCCTTGCCGGGAATGTCGAGCTTGTCGTCACGCTGACCAGGGCCGAGGATAATGTACTCAGCAGTATATTCCTTGCCATCGACTACAACGGTATGGGCATCTTTCAGGCAGCCATGGCCTTGAATACAGGTGCAGCCGCTTTGCTCCATCATGGGCTTTGCCACAGCTTTGTAGGCATCGATGAAGGGAATTTTGTACTGCATCAGTTTCTCCCAGTTAATCTCAGGCACTTTGTCAAACACGCCCACCTTGAGATAGTTCTCCATAGCGGTGGTGAGCTCGAAGGGCCCGTCGAGCATGATCTTGGCGTTACAGCCGTAGTTGGTACAGGTTCCAAACCACAAGTCTCGCTCAACAGCGGCAACTTTTTTGCCAGCCTTGCCCAGAATACGGGCAGCAAGGTCACAGCCGTGACCACAGCCCACAAATATGGCGTAAAAATCGTAATTAGTCATCATCTTGTATATAGGGCTAAAAAAGGGACGGCAAGTATCGGTGTCTTTCAGCCCAAAGGCTCAGTCACCTTGCTTGCCGCCCGTTGAAGATTTGAGTGTCCCCGTTTATCGGGGAAACGGCCTAAGCCCAAGGGGCGATGCCGTGAGATAATCAAGCGGGCTGCCACTTGCAGCGAACGGGTGACACAATAGCGCCCTCCTTCTTCAACTCGGCAAAAGCCTTGTCAACCTCCTTGCGGTCAACACCTGTGATTTCTGCAATCTTACCAGCGTTGACAGGAGCACCGAACTCACGCATGGCTTGTAATACTTTCTCTTTCATGAATCGATAGTTGTTAGAATTTGATTGTTTCTACCAATTCCATCATTTTGAAGAAATCAGCCTTGGCATCTTTCAGGTAATACATCACGCCGTTCTCGCCATTCTCACCGAGGGCAGGTTTCAGCACGGGCTTCTTATCGACAAGTGCTTTGCCTACTTCAGGACGATTGTCCTCCACGAGTGTGCACTCGATGCGAAGTGTCTGGCCCTTGAAGGCGCAGATCTCAGCCTTGGGGTTGGCGGCAATCTGACGTGTTGCATTAGTCTTGCCAAATGCCATGATATAGATTTTGTCCTCGAAATAGAGCATAGCTCCGTAGGGACGTACACGTGG
>SUYI01000077.1 GCA_015060485.1 Prevotella sp.
TCCATGTGCAGACGATTGAAGATAAGGTTGCGAACATCGCGGTCATCCTCGACATTGGCCAACTTGCGCTCGTTAACGTTTTCATCGTTATCAGCCCACTTGTTGCACTGTTCCATTACCGTTTCCAGAGCCTTTTCCTGACCTTCTGGTGGGTACTTGTATTTTTTCAGCAGACGTTTCACCAAAACACGCATCTTGGCTCGTGCCGATTCCTTGCGGTTCCAGTCGATAGTACGATTCTTGCGTAATTGCTCTGTTAGTTCTTTCGTGAGAGCCACAAACTGTTCATCGGTGTAGGCCTCGCGAATGCCCTCTGGCGAACTGAGTGCGTCATAGAATGCTTTTTCCTCCACACTCAGTCCCAATTTGTTGCTTTCTTCCTCGTTCTGCTTGATTTCTGCAGCCATCTTCAGCAACTCTTCAATAACCTCTTCATTGGTGAGCATTCCTTTCAGATAGTTGGAGAGAGCCATATTTAGCAAATCAGAGAACTTTTTGCTCTGCACAACATTAGTGTGTTGGAACTGGTGGATTCTCTCTTTGAGCAACCGCTCCAGCAGTTTCACAGCCAGGTTCTTTTCCTTCATCTTACGGATTTCCTTTTGGAAGGCTTCATCAAACAGCGAGAAATCATGTTTCTTACCTCCCTTGATAGAGAGGATGTCAATGACTCCATGACTTTGGATACTCTGCTCCAATAAACGGCTGATGCGCTCATTGATGTCCTTCTTTGTCAATGGACCTTTCTGAGCCAGACGTGATAGCAACACTCGTACGGCATCCATGAAAGCTACCTCCTGCTTCTCTTGCTGAGTAATAAGTGAACGGCACAAAGTCATAGCATTATGCAGCAACTGACTCTCCTTCATGAAATCCTTCATGCTGTCTGCCTTGTCTGGAGCCAGCATAAAGTTTACTCCATTCTTGATAATCTGGGCACGCTCTGGGTCTGATCCTTCGAAGAATCCGCTATAGTCAAATCCATGCATCAGGTCTCGGCAGATTTCCAGCTTCTCTTGGAACTTAAGCCGTGCCGTCTTGTTAATGTCAGGGTCACCAAACTGCTGGCGGTCGCGCTGGGTGTAGTCTTGCATGGCCTGTTTCAATGCGCCAGCAATGCCCACATAGTCAACAATCAAACCGCCTTCCTTTTCTGGGAACACACGATTGACACGGGCGATAGCCTGCATTAGGTTATGCCCCTTCATCGGCTTATAGACATACATGGTTGCCAACGACGGCACATCAAAGCCAGTCAGCCACATGTCCACCACAATGGCAATCTTCATGGGCGAATTATCCTCCTTGAACAAGGCAGCATACTCCTTGTTCATCTTTGGCTGAATCACGTCATGCCACTCTTCCTTGTCTGTATTAGCAGCACTTGCCACCACGTGCATCATGTCCTTCCAGTCTGGTCGCAGTTCCAGCATCTTGCGGTATATCTTCACGGCGGCATCCTTATTGTAGGCCACAATCATTGCCTTTCCCGTCAGTTCCTGCTGGCGGTTCTTTTCGTAGTGGTCTATTATGTCACGACAAAGACTATCTATCGTATCGGGATGGCAAAGTATCTGCTTAATGCCGCTGTGATCCTGGCGAGCCTTGTTGATTTGTTCCTCTGTGGCACCTTCCTCAGCCAGACGGTCGAACTCGTCATCCAGTTTCTTCAGCACCTCTTCGTTCAGGTTCAGGTTCACCACACGACTCTCGTAATAAACGGGACGGGTGGCCCCATCCTCTACAGCCTGAGTCATGTCGTACACGTCGATGTAGTCGCCAAATACCTCCTTAGTATCGCGGTCAGCCTGACTAATGGGTGTCCCTGTGAATCCGATGAACGAGGCATGGGGCAGAGCCTCACGCATTAGCAGCGAAAAGCCTTTCTTCATTCTTTCTGACTTCACATCCCAATGTTCGTCACCATATTGCGACCGATGGGCTTCATCAGTAATCACAATGATATTCTCGCGCTCAGATAGCAGTCCCGTTCCTTCCTCAAATTTTTGGATGGTGGTAAAGATGATGCCACCTGTCTGCAAGTCTTTCAACTTGCGCACCAAGTCCTCGCGTCCTCCAGTCTTAGTAAGTTTGCCCTTCTCGTTCAGGTCGAAACCCACACGCTGCGGTTCCTGTCGTAAGAACTTCTGGCAACCTGCAAACTGCTCATACAGTTGCTGGTCGAGGTCGTTTCGGTCGGTCACCACCACGATGGTGCAATTGGGATATAGCTGAACGAGCCTATGTACATAGAACACCATCGATAGGCTCTTGCCGCTTCCTTGCGTATGCCAGAACACGCCAATCTTGCCATCGCCACCGATGGCCTTTCCTGTCTTCACCAGCGCCTTGTTCACGGCGAAATACTGATGATAGGCAGCCATAATCTTTGCAGTGCGCCCGTCTTTATGGTCAAAGCACAGGAAGTTCTGCAGAATGTCGATGAACCTTTCCCTGCGGAAGATACCCTCAAAGAATGTCTCGTAGTCAATGACCTCTACGGTCTCAGTCTTTCCGTCTCGGCTTTTCCATTCCATATACCGATTGGCCTTGGCCGTCAGCGTTCCGGCCTTGGTGGTCAGCATGTCGCTGGTCACGCTGAAGGCGTTATAGACAAACAGCGATGGGCACTTCTGCTGATACTGCTTGATTTGCAGATATGCATCCTCTTCCTCCACATTGTCGTTAGCAGGCGACTTCAGTTCTATCACCACCAGGGGTAGACCATTCACGAAGACCACCATGTCGCAACGAATCTTCTCCTTCTCCACCACGCGCCACTGGTTGCACACCTTGAACTGGTTCTGCAGCGGATGCTCGAAGTCTATCAGCCTGACAAGAGCCGTCTTCTGTCGCCCCTGCTCCGAGTATTTCACTTCCACGCCGTTCTGCAGGTAGTCCATCATCTGCTCATTCCTCTGCTCCAGCGTACCCTCATTCACGTGGGTCACTATTCGGTATGCCTCCGTCAGCACCTCGTCGCTTGCCTTCGGATTCTGCTTGCGCAATGCATTTTGCAAGTCGACCACATACCACGGCTCGCGGAAGTCGCGCTCCACGTCGTAGCCACATTCATACTGGTAGCCCATCCTTTGAAACAGGTCTATCAGCGTCTGCTCGTAGCTGTCTTCTGTGAACTGGTTTATACTCATATATCGGTACTTTTATTTCTTATATTTCTTCTTCCAGACTTTGACTCTATTCTTGAGAGATTCCTCATCCCAAGAAATAAAGTATTGAGCTAATCCTGACTTGAATTCATAATCGATATAATCTATTATCTCACCACATTTTAGGTGAAGCGATCTTCTAAGTTCCAATATGTTATCATAGCGATAGAAATGGTCTGTACCATAAAAGTAGAAAAAAATAGGTCTCTCTGTATCTATTCCACACTTGGAAAATTCTTTCTTCCATGATTTTGTTTTTGCGACAAAGGAATAATCTCTATCTCTCAATTCTTCTTGGGTAATATCCTGAAAAACAACGTTCCAGTCTATCGCCCTACTTTTATACATCTCTTCAACCTTATCATTAGGAACCCGGACAGTCAAAATATCTTTTTGATTTTTAAGATATCTGGTTTTTGTTTTATCTATTCCTTTTTGCTTTTCGCTTACCTCATGAGGTTTCCCATCAATCTCGATGTCAATATTATAATATGGAATATAAAAGTCCATAAAATAACATCTGTGTTTGTCTTCTGTAATTGTAAACCTTTTACTTTCACGAATATAAAAGACTTCAACCTCGTCTAAAAGCTCTTTGAACATCTCTTCAAAGGGCTTATCCTTGGCCAAGTTTTCGTTTCTATAGCCATCCATTCTACTTTGGTATTCAGAGTTTGTTTCCATAATGTACGACTTTACACTCTTTATAGATCAGCTATAGTCAACTCTCCTGACATTAAACGCGGCAACAAAACGTCGCGGAGACAGGCGAGACGGCGGGATTCTTCGATGTTCCTGTAAAGTTGGTATGCTATCGGCTCTATTATTGCATTAAAACGTATCAGTGCGTTTTCGTCTGGCAACATTATTGGTAAAGACTTAACTCTTTCTTTAGGAAGTTCCGTCTGGCCAGTACTACCAACAGCCATGTTCTCTATCTCCAGTTGTCTGTTCAGCAGGTTTCGCCCAACATAATGACGTACTAAAGCGGATTTCGGACGAACAACCGTGATATGGGAATCGATAGCGACATTATCCATGTCGAAATATGCAATACCGACACGGCCAAGTGATCCTACACCTGTAGAATTAATCAGAGTGTCCCATTGTTGCACCCATTTCTCTGTCCTTTGTTTTGGCTTATGCTTTCTCGCATTGTCAAGAGTCACGACATTATTACGCACACAAGTCTGTCCCAAGATTAATTCATCCGAATTCTCGTCATATTTTGGCGTCAAGCCTCTTGAAATGAAAGAGCATAACTCATCCAAAACAGCAGCATGCCATCCATTAGGAATCATCCCAAATTCAGACTCTTTAAAAGTCTGGTCGCGGAACGGCTCAAAGTCCACAAACCACGATTTGAACAATGCCTGTGCCTGCTGCTCTAAATTGTCATTTATAAGCGTTGTAATCGCCCAAATCAGTAAAATTTCAAAAAACGGTTCAATTACGAAATTGTCATTTATCTGTTTGTTGACCTCAATTTTGTCATCGAGGGAGGAAAGAATAGATGATATTCTCTTTTGAGTATCAAGGCAGGGGATTTTTACGACGACATTTCTCATAACATTCCCTGACACCTCTTTGAATGTCGTACCACTTCCTAAACCTTCAATCATAGCTTTATTGTAAACAAGAAGGTAATAGAGAAAAGTACTATCTACAAATCGACCATCAGGAATAACACTTTTAAATCCTTGGTTTGTACATAATTCATTAGAAGCAATTGCAACATATCCAATTGGTGCACGTGAAGAGAAAAGAACGCTTCCTTTTGGCAGCATCTTACAAGAACAACTATTATACCCTTCAGAAGTTATCATTCTTTCTCCACGTGAAATATAGCGGCCACTGTAGTTTGATAAATCTTTAGGCGTTATCCAAGAGATATTACCATCATAGTTTTGTGGTTCTTTTGTCGATGGGGTTGCACCACCTACAATAGTTCCTATTTCTTCCAACTTATATTCTTTCCACTCTTCCATAAATGAGAATTTACATGTTTACTTCTTCAAGTTTAAAATCACCAGACATCAGTCGAGGCAAAAGAGCATCGCGTATTTCTGCAAGACGACGGGATTCAAGGGAGTTGTTTTTAATAACTTCCATAATTCCATGCAACTTTTCACTTACAACATCCATAGTTTCGTTAGAAATTTCCGGCATTACATAATTAGCGATGTCATTTCCTGAAACCCTCTGTCTTCCACTACTTCCATTCATGTGAGAAACTGCGTATGAGACAAAATCATCGTACCTTGCCAGAAAATATAATAGTTCTGAGCAGAAACCCTCATGTGCAGATAACACTATGTACTCCGTTGATCCAAATGCAACTTCGTTCTCGTCTAAGAAGTTGATGTATGCCGTCTTTCCATTTTCAAGACAAGGAGTTATCCTGGCCATAATAGTATCGCCATTCCGGAACTTCATACCACCATTATACTCCTTGAATGTCCAATCGCTGGGAAAAGTGCCTTTTGTTGGCAGTGATGACATTTCAATGCATCTTGCTGCTCTGCCTTTTGCTATTGTCCGTGCCGGATTTATAAGCGCATAGTCGCTTAACAGTTGTGTACGGGGCTTGTTAAGATTCATCACATACTCTTCAAACAACGCTTGCCCCCGTTGTTCTAAATTGTCATTTATCCGCCTGTTTACCTCAATTTTGTCATCAAGAGAAGAAAGGACCTTGGCGATTCGTCGTTGATTCTCCAAAGAGGGTATTTCTATTTCATAATCTGCAAAGGTGGACTTGTTAATAATAGGAACAGCCGTTGATGTCTTACTTAGAAAATTCAACTCTTTACCTACTATTGTCATTAGATAATAAATGAAGTCTGTATCGTTCTCTTCAGTAGGGATTATCGAATTGAATTGCTGATTACTAACCGTTGGCTCATTTGTTATTACCACCTTACCAAGATCAGAGCCAATGCAACTAACACATACGGACTTGGAAGGAAGCAAACAATTTCTTACTTCGCTCAATCCTAATTCTGTTATTGTTTTGACGGTCTTAGGTGCAAACTTACCTGACAAATCATCCGATGGGGTTAAAAAGGGAATTTTACCACCATAGTTCTCAGCATTGGATGTCCTAGGAGTTTTACCAGTGACTATCCTGCCTAAGTCCGATATGCGTTTCTTATATAGTTCCATAAATGAGAATTTACTTGTTCGTTTTAACCATGACTCTATCAACAAAGCCCATGTTGTAGAGCAATTAACTGATGAATCGTCGATGCGAAAGTTTTACGTTGTTCTGATTGACCATTGCATAGTGCATGGTCGTATCTATCTTAACATGTCCCAAGAGTTTCTGCACTTGCTCAACAGGCATCCCCTTGTCGATGGCCATAGTAGCCAGTGTGCGACGGAACTTGTGCGGATGCACTCGTGGAATATTGGCTTCTCTGCCAATCTTGCGCAGCCGCACCTCTACACCGGAGATTTGCAGCCGCTCATGGGGATTGGCAAGCGAAACAAACAGTGCCTCGTTCTGGTCGTTCCGCTCATTGAGGTATTCCTGCAGGTGGATCTTCGTGCGGGCATTGAAATAGACAATGCGCTGCTTGTTGCCCTTTCCAAAGACGATGCACTCGCGCTCGTTGAAGTTGACATCTTCGCGGTTGAGTTTCACCAATTCACCTACACGCATACCTGTTGATGCTAAGAGGTCAATCATAGCCAGGTCACGGGGATGGGAGCAAGTGTCACGTAGATTCTCTAACGATTCGTCTGTCAGCACCTCGCGAACCTGTGTACCAGTCTTCACCTTGTGGATGCGACGAACGGGATTCTTCAGGATGTAGTCCTCTTCCTCTAACCAGGAGAAGAACGACGAGAAAATGCGGCGCACATTGTCAACAGTCACCTTACTGGCCTTCCGCTTCTGCTGGAACACGGCCAGATAAGCCCGCACGTCTTCCGTCGTAATGTCAGTGAATCGCTTGGGCAGAGTTTCAGAAAGCTGTTTGATGGTGTTGCTGTAATAGCGGATAGTGGGTTGGCTGCAGCCCTCCACCTGTTTGGCAGAGATGAACAGTTTCAGCAGCGTCTCGTTCGACGACTCCATAAGGGGAGCAGCGCTTTCGCCCTCCGTGATGGTGTACTTACTGATGGTTTTCAGCAGCACTCCGTTTAACTTCGCTATCTGTTCTACACTCAAAATGTCAGCCATTGCATTGCTGATTTCTAAAATTAATTTCTCTTTCATTGTTCTCCG
>SUYI01000078.1 GCA_015060485.1 Prevotella sp.
AGTGTTGAAAGACCTCTTGTTCGCAACTTGCAGTATGAACTTCAAACGAGTTGTCGAGATTATCGTTGACCAGTGGAAAGCAGGCATGAAGCATTTTGCCAAAGGCATGAAAGACTTTATCTGGAGTGCCATCAGTGTTGAGAAAACCGAGGCAGGGCGCAAGTCTTATGTGGATGATGCCGTTCACTTCGCAAAGATGCTCGCCAAGACTGATACTGATTGGGAAGCAGATGACAAAATAATAAACTCTCTTCATGAGGACGCGCTTCGCATTGTCGATGGCACATGGGAGTCTTACCACGAGAAGCAAGAGCAGCGCAGCCAACTCTTCGACGCAGCCGTATCGGCTCTTGTCCAGATGGGCAACTGCTCCTATCAGTGTCACCTGAATCAATCGCAGGCAGACACTATTGAGACCTTCCTTGCTTTCGATGGTGGTGACAGGAAGCAGCTATGTGATGAAATCTGGTGTGTGGCCAAAGATAAGGTTGAACGTTACTGGCGTGATGGTGCTCATGATGCGTTGGAGGAACTGAGAAATAGGGAATTATATAGCCGTAGTTACAACAATGGCATGAAAAGGTAGGCAATTTCACCAAGTAAATGAGGACCAATCCTGTGGCAGAAATGCTTGTAGATGCCTACGAATAGCAGCGGAGCAGTTAGTAAACGCCATGATTCTGTCATTCATCAAGGAACACTATCTATTAGAGAGGGTGTCATGGAGTGGCATTACTGACTCAAAGACTAATCTTACAGCATCTCGCACTCGGCAACTTTGTGATGCCATGACGGTCACCAAAAACTTGATGGCGAATCTACTTCTTGCCGCTAGTGGCAGAGGCGCTATCAGTGCAGGTGGTGGCGGTTCCAATGGTGAGCTTACAAACTGGGATGGCACGAAGAAACGGAATGGTTGGGGCGTATCTTGATAGGAGTCCTGTATTTGTTCTTCATATAACAGCATTGAGTTACGGAGAAGATCTCGGTAACTAACTGTCACATGTATTGAGGTTGTTCCTATACATTCTTGGAGTTATACCCATCTCACGTTTAAAGAAACTATTGAAGGCTGGAGAGTTGGGGAAATTCAGACGATCGGCAATCTCGTAGGTCATCAGGTCACTGGTCTTTAGCAGTATCCTGGCCCGAAGTACAACGGCACGATTGATCCAGTACATGACGCTGTGGCCGCTGGCCTTGCTGATGACCGATGAAAGATGGTGAGGACTGACTCGCAGTTCTTTGGCATAGAAGGGGATGTTGCGCTCTCGTTCGCAATACTTGCTGACCAGCAGCTTAAACTGCTGAAACAACTGTTGATTGCGTGACGGGGCATCAGTCTTTTCGGTAGCTTCAGCGGCCTGTTTGATATAATTAGCATTGCTCAGCATGGCTTCTGTCATCTGCTTCACAGTATCACGTCGGTATGGTTGTTGGGTGGAAATGTCCCAAAGCAGATACATCATGCGAAGCAGGTACTCTGCATCTTTAGCAGGACAAGCCATGACAATACTTTCTGGTATGTGGATATGTGTCTTGTCAGCAATGCCGTATAGCATGAGGTCCATGCTGCAATGAGTAAACTCCAAAATCATGTCGGGCGTGGTGAGTATGAGCGTACCTTTCTCTATGTGATAATGCTCCAAATCCAGCTGAATGTCAGCCTCGCCATTCATTACTAATAGCAAGCGAGGCTCTGGCAGTTGGTATATTTCTCCCTCACGCAAGAATGTAGCATTGCGTGGACATCCATTCAGGATGATAGTGATGTCGTCGTTGTTGATGGTGTGGCACTCGCTGCCGCCTACCTCTCGCAAATCCATGTTCGCAACTGAGAAATAATGTATGTTTTTTGTCTTACCCATTTGGTGAAAATTATGATTTTGTATGATTGGATTACAAAATTAGTATTTTTTTTTAATAGATAGACAAAGATTTTTGGAGAATCATACAAAAACATAATCTTTTCGTACAAAATCATAATCAAATTCATGGAAGATGGACGTAAATTTACAACAAAGAAACAAAAAAACGATGGAAACAATATACTACACACGAGAGGCTAACGCCGTGCTCAATACGCTGATAGAGGCGGGTGACGAAGTGGAACTGACAATGCTGTTGGAAAAGGCCAAAGTCAATTTCCTGATAGCCCCAACAGTCCTTTCCGGTCTTTTGCAGGGGCAGGAAATAGTCTATCGCATGGAGGATGGCGTACAGTATTTCCGCGTCAACGAGAATTACCATTTGCTCAAGCGCGAAACAGACAGCTACCGTCCTCGTGATGTTGACATCTACCTCCGCTTTCGTCAGGCGATAAAGCAGTATTTCCGTGAGCATTATTCCGTCAGCGATTATGCCGCCATCCTTCGTGTCACACCGAAATATCTCGCCACCGTCGTCAGGAGAGTCAGTGGACAAACCGCCAAAAAACTGATAGAACAGGAGACCGTTGACGAAATCAAGCACACCCTTCTCCACACCCAACTTACGGCAAAGGAGATTTCTGCTCAATTCCACTTCCCTAATACATCCTCATTCTGTCGTTTCTTCACAAGGCATACAGGAGTGACACCGCAAGAATTCCAGAAAAACAGTCTGATCATAAAGTAATGAGGACAGACAACCATGATATATAGAATAGGTTTAGATATAGGCTCTACCACAGCTAAGATGGTTGTGGCCGATGGCGACGGACGCATCGTTTGGTCACGCTATGAACGACACAATGCACGCGTAAAAGAGATCTTGCTTCGATTCTTTGCTGATGCTGAGGAAAAGGTTGGCAGCAGTCATGTGACAGTGGCAGTTACGGGATCTGTTGGTATGCAGACGGCAGAGGTGCTTGGAGCCGAGTTCGTGCAAGAGGTAGTGGCAGCTTCTTTTTTCGCCCGCCAACAGTTTCCCGAGGCAAAAGCACTCATTGACATTGGCGGTGAAGACTCGAAAGTAGTGCTCTTCAACGATGGACGATTGGACCTGCGCATGAACGGCAACTGCGCCGGGGGCACGGGGGCCTTTATCGACCAGATGGCACAACTGCTGGGACTGACCAACCTGCAGATGAACGACTTGGCGCTGACCGCCACGCACCATCACACCATTGCTGCACGCTGCGGTGTGTTTGCCAAGACCGATGTACAGAACCTGATGAGTCGTGGTGTACCTGTAGCCGACATCTGTGCCTCCGTGTTCCACTCCATCGCCGTGCAGACCATCACCACACTGGCCCACGGACAGACCATTGAGCCACCCATATTGCTCTGTGGCGGCCCGCTCACCTTTCTCTCTGCGCTGCGCAAAGCTTTTGCCGATTATATGCATTGGGACGAGAGCCTGTTCATCGTAGGTCAAGACAACTGTCTGGTTCCAGCCATTGGCTGTACTTTGCGTTGCAAAGATGCCACCTTTACACTGTCAGAGTTGAAGGAGAGGCTGAGTGCCAAGCAGCAAATCAACATCAAGACGGCCCAGCAGCCACTCTTTGTTGATGAGGACGCTGTCGCCACATGGCAGCAGGAGAAAAGGAATAATGCTATCGAGGTGGTGCCGATGCAGTCACGCGAGCAGGTCGTAATTGGCATTGACTCTGGTTCTACCACGACAAAGATTGTGGCCTCAAGGCCTTCGGGCGAAATACTTTTCACATACTACACACAGAGCCTTGGCAAGCCTATCGAGGCTGTGCGCGAAGGACTGCGACAATTGCAGATGGAGGCACAGCGGCAATGCTGCGGATTGAGTGTTGTCGGCTCGTGCTCCACAGGTTATGGAGAAGACCTGATCAAGGCTGCCTTTTCGCTCGATGACGGCATCATCGAGACCATGGCGCATTATCAGGCCGCTAGCCGGCTGATGCCCGATGTGTCATTCATCCTCGATATTGGTGGACAGGACATGAAAGCCATCTTCGTGGAGAAAGGCGTGGTGACACGTATGGAGCTGAACGAGGCCTGTTCGTCGGGCTGTGGCACATTCCTGCAGACCTTTGCTCAAAGCTTAGGAATCGACATTTCGGAGTTTGCCCGGCAAGCCTGCACTGCCGTACATCCTTGCGACCTGGGTACTCGTTGCACCGTCTTCATGAACTCGAAAATTAAACAAGTATTGCGAGAGGGAGCATGCGTGGCCGACATTGCCGCGGGTCTGGCCTACTCAGTGGTGAACAACTGTCTCCACAAAGTGCTGAAACTGAAAAACGTCAGCGAACTGGGGCGTAGGATAGTAGTGCAAGGCGGCACCATGCGTAACGATGCAGTTGTGAGAGCATTAGAACTGCTGACGGGCTGTCAAGTAGCCCGTAGTAACATGCCCGAAATGATGGGGGCATACGGCTGTGCACTCCACGCTGCCAGGCATCTGTCCGCCCCACGCTCTTTGGAACAGATGATGCAATCGGCTAACTGCGAAACACGTTTGCTACAATGCCGGGGTTGCGAGAATGCTTGCCAAGTGACGCGGCACAAGTTTGCCGGAGGTAGCAGCTACCACAGCGGCAACAAGTGCGAGCGGGTGTTTACCAATACTGCAACTACCTGTCAGCCCGGGGGCAACGTTTATCCCGAAAAACTACGCATGCTCTTTGACCGTGATACCAACGCTGCAGCCTTGCGCCGCATCGGCATTCCGCGTGTACTGAACATGTATGAGGATTATCCGTTTTGGCACCGTCTTCTCACATACTGTGGTTTCCAGGTTGTGCTCTCGTCGGAGTCGAAGATGCAACGCTACGAGGGTGCCCTCTGCATGGTGATGAGCGACAATATCTGCTTCCCGGCGAAACTGGTACACAGCCACATAGAAGAGCTGCAGAATTCGGGCGTGGAGCGCATACTGATGCCCTACGTGGTGTTCGATAAGCAGGAGAGCCTGACGGCCGTCAACAGCTACAACTGTCCCATCGTGTCGGGCTATTCCGATGTCATCCGTAGCAGTATGTCGTCCGCCGTTCCTGTCGATTCTCCCGTTATCAACTTCGCTGACAGCCGTCTGCTCAAGAAGCAGGTGGTGGACTATCTCTTGTCGCTCGGCATCAGCCCGAAGATAGCCAATAAAGCTTTCAGTCAGGCTTTGCAGGCACAAGAAGACTACGAGACAAGCATCCAGGAGCTGACTCAGAAGATTTTGGATGAAGGCCGACGGAAGCAACAGATGATTGTTTTGCTGGCTGGACGCCCCTACCATGCTGATCCGCTCATTCAGCACCGCTTGAGTGAGACCATCAGTCAGATGGGTGCATGCGTCATCAGCGAAGACATTGTCAGGAATCGCCAAGATATTGCCGATGGTCATACCAACAGTGTACGCCAGTGGGCATACACAAACCGTATCATCAAGGCCGCACAGTGGGTAAGCTCCGTGGCAACCGACGTGCAGTTTGTGCAGATGACTTCCTTTGGCTGTGGCCCAGATGCGTTTATACAGGACGAAGTGCGTTCGCTGCTGGCCCGCCATCATAAAACCTACACCCTGCTGAAAATTGACGACGTGAGCAATATCGGTTCTCTGAAACTACGTGTCCGCTCGCTCATTGAGAGTCTGCGTCTGCAATCGGGTCGCGACAACCCAATTGTGCTACCCTTTCAGACTACCCGTACCTATACTCGTAACGACCGTCGTCGGAAGATTCTTGTTCCACATATCTCTGAGTTCATCACACCCTTGCTGCCTGCCTTTGGCCATGTGGCTGGCTACGACATCGAGGTGTTACCACCCAGCGATGCCGAGTCGGCCGCTGTCGGACTGCAATATGCCAACAACGAAGTGTGCTATCCCGCTACGCTCATTGTGGGCGACATCATCAAGGCACTACAGTCAGGCCGCTACCACCCGGAGGAGATTGCCGTAGCCATGTCGCAGACAGGCGGACAATGCCGTGCCACCAACTACGCGGGTCTCATCAAGCGGGCAATGGTGCAGGCGGGCTTCCAGCAGATACCGCTCATTACACTTGGTGTGACCACGAACGAAACGAAGGCCAATCAGCAAGAGGGATTCGACGTTCCCTGGCTAAGGCTTTTCCCTGTGCTTGTTACCGGTCTGCTGTATGCTGATGCCGTGGCCAAGATGTACTATTCCACCGTCTGCCGGGAGAAACAGGCAGGTACAGCTGACGTGCTGCGCGACAAATATCTTCGTCTTGCCTCAGAGGTAATACGAAAGCATGACACGAAGCAACTCATGTTGCTGATCGACCAAGCTGCTTCTGAGTTTAATGCAGCCTGCACAGACCGGAAGACGAAGAGGGTAGGCATCGTTGGTGAGATATTCTTGAAGTTCAATCACTTTGCCCATCAGCAAATCACCGACGTGCTCATCAACCAGGGGTTCGAGGTGGTACCGCCGCTCATCACGCCCTTCTTCCTGCAGGAATTTGTCAACGTCGTGCAGAACAAACGACTGGGACTTTCCGCTTCACACCTTCCTTCGGTGGTTGTCCGTATGCTCTACCGTCTTGCATGGCGACACATACAGCGGTTCAACAGTGTACTCAGCCGCTATCCGCAGTTCGCGCCTTTCACCGACATTCGTCGCGAGGCGCGTCTGGCCTTTCATATCGTGTCTCCCGCTGCCCAGGCTGGCGAGGGCTGGCTATTGCCAGGCGACATGATGGAGCTGGCAGAGCAGGGTGTGAACAGCGTTATCAGTCTGCAACCCTTCGGCTGCATAGCCAATCACATCGTTGCAAAAGGCATCGAGAAAGCTGTTCTGCGACACTATCCCCACCTGAACCTGCTCAGTCTCGACTTCGACAGCGGGGTAAGCAGCGTTAATGTCATCAACCGCCTGCTGCTCTTTCTCGATAGTGCTTAGCTTTGTCGTGTATTAAACTTTGCATATTCAAGTGTAGTGCCTCATACATATAATATGTTTGTCCAATCCGCCAATGAATAGCCTTTGACCGCCTCAGACCGTGCGGTTTATTTGGCTAAAAATAGTTAAGAATTGCGTAAGTTGTTGATAATCAGTCAAGAGCCAAGTTTTCAACGAGGATGAGTATTAAGCGGTATTATTTACTGTAAGTAATTGAAAATCAACGAGGTGTGCAAATTGTTATT
>SUYI01000079.1:0-723 GCA_015060485.1 Prevotella sp.
CATGGTGCTGTCGCCCTCCGAACGGCCGATGCCGCGCGGATCGGGATAGACAATGGCATAGCCGTTGGCGCACCAGAAGTCGGGGTCTGGTCCCTCAAACTTCTGCAAGCCACTCATGCGCTTCTGATCGAGTCCCAGCAGCCCGAAGAGGTTCTTAAAGCGGTCGGCATTGCCCGAATTCTTGCCGTAGGGGCTCCAGGCGATGATGGCGGGCAGCGGCTCGTCTGAATCGGTTGGCAGATACACGTCAGTCAGAATCTTCACTCCGTCTCTCAGAGGCACCTGCTCATCCTTGATGAAGCGGATGTCATGCTCCAGCGGGTGGAACATCTCATCAACTACCATACCTTTCTGCAACAGGTGTTCGCCAGCCTTCCAGTCATAGAACTTTCCTTCATACTCACACACGTCGCGATACTTCAGCGACTCCTTGCGAATCATCATTTCTTTTACGTTTGCCATAATTTTTAATATTTTGAAGTTTTCTGCTGCAAAATTACAATGTTTTTCCCACCTTTACGTTATCATATAAAAGGCAGAAATGTTCTAATTCAACGAAAATGGCAAAAAAGATAGAAAATCTTACTCTGAGGGAGGTAGAACACTTGGCTGGTGATGACCACGGTGAGTATGTAGGCGATGATTTGTTCATGGCCATGAGCGCCCGCAAGTTTGGCAAGCAGTTTCTCCAGACAGGCCAGCCCTATCGGGTGGATGACGGTC
>SUYI01000079.1:733-6897 GCA_015060485.1 Prevotella sp.
TCCGTATTCGAAATTGAAGAGATGGACGATGAGTTCGACATCCAGACCTTCTCCTATCGGGAGTTACCAAAAGAGACACTTTTCAAGGAGTGTACGACTTTTCATTTGAACGATGACGACTGGCAGCTTACCGACGAGTATTTCCGTCTGCTCTGGCATACCGTCAACCGCCAGCCCCTGTCACTTTCCTCTGTCCGGGCCTTGCAAACGGCGCTTCTCTCCGAACTCCACCTTATACGTAATAAGGAAAACGCAGAAAGGAAGCGTCGTCCCATCAGCCGTCAGGAGGATATTTTTCATCGCTTCACCGCTCTCATCAACGAGCATGCCGCTCGTGAACATGCCATCGCCTTCTATGCCGACTGTCTCTGCCTGACACCCAACCATCTTGGAGCCGTCATCAGGGAAGTCAGCGGACAGACAGTCATGCAATGGATTCACCGCCACATCATCCAGCAGGCCAAACTACAACTGAAATACAGCGACCTGCCTGTCTGGCAAATCGCTGAATCGCTGAACTTCCCTAATCCCTCGTTCTTCTCCAAGTTCTTCAAGCGCGAGACGGGGATGACACCCGCAGAGTATCGAAATGGATAAATATTTCTAAATAATTAATCGAATATGACAGGTACCTGGTACGTGTCACAAATCATATCTTTCATTATTTAATTGTTTTCGGCTGCAAAGATAAAAACAAATTTCTGAATATCACGCCCAATTACCTCACGGAATGCTGTATCAAGGCGAGCCATCATAATGCCAGTTTCTTCATCGAGCACTTCACTGCCGAAGAAATTGCCCGCCTGCTGAAGCGCGAAGACCTATCGATTACGGATGTAGCACAGGGCCTCTAACTCTGCTAACGTCAACTTCTCAACAGAATGCTCGATGATTCGTATCAGTTCATCACGTCGGTAATCGTCAGATTGTCCAAAATGTGCCATAGTCTATCTTTTTTATTTGAGTTTTATAATGTCGCTCCAACGGGTCGTTGGATTCTTACTCCTGAAATCGTGCTTGATGGCATTGGCAAAGACTTCTGCCTTCCCCTTGCCGTTTTTCTGGGTGTACTGCTGGGCACCAATGACAATGGTCTCTGAGCCGTGCATGCGGTTGATGCGGTCTATCACCTCATCGAGGCGGCGCATCTTCTGAATCTGTTCGGCGTTCAGGTCAAACAAGTCCTGCTGGATGGGACTGTCTGGTGAGATACCCATCACGATGACACCCGCTTTCTTATATTGGTAGCCCAGAATGAAAATGCGGTCAAGCACATCGTGAGCAGCCTGAACAATGGGGATCGTCGAACTGGTAGGAGTGACAAGGCGCAGTTCCTGAAAGTTCCAGTATTGTGCCAGATCTTCACGGAAGGCATTGGTATTCACAAATACGCCAACGGTGGTGGCTACTGTCTTCTGTGCCCTCAGTTTCTCGGCACAACGGGCGGCATAGCTGGCAATGTGCGTGCGCAGGTTGTCCTTGTCGCTTATCATGCCGTTGAACGAGCGGCTGGTGCAGATGCTTTTCTTCTTGGCCAATTCCTCATTCGGCACAGCATCCTCGCCGTTCAGTTCCTGCCACGTGCGCACGATGTTGATGTTATTGAACGTCTGTCGTACCCAATCCTTGTGATGCTTGGCAAAGTCGAGGGCCGTTTTGCAACCTAATGACTGGAGTTTGGCAGCATAGCGTCTGCCAATACCCCATACATCCTCAATGGGACACCATTCGAGAGCCTTCTCACGTTTATAGTCCGTGTCAATCATGCAGCAGTGTTTATAGGCAGCATATTTCTTTGCCAGTTTCGAGGCAATCTTGGCCAATGTCTTGTTGGGAGCCAGTCCGATGCTGATTGGCAGTCCCACCTCACGCTTCACTCGCTTGTGCAGATTCTCTCCCCACGTCTGCAACTTATCCAGCTCTATGCCGTCGAGATACATGAAACACTCGTCTATCGAGTAGCGGAAATAGGCAGGAGTCTCTTGTCGGATGATGCTCACTACACGGCCAGTCAGTTCACCATAAAGTTCATAGTTCGAGGAGAATACTGCAATCTTTTGCCCAGGGAACAACTGAGCCAACTGAAAATATGGCGTACCCTCCTTGATACCCATCTTCTTAGCCTCATTGGAACGAGCTACTACGCAACCGTCGTTATTCGACAGAACCACGATAGGCTTTCCCTCCAAATCAGGCCGGAAAACCTTCTCACATGAACAGTAGCAATTGTCCAAGTCAGCTATACCGTACATCTGTTTTATATCTTTTCAAAAGTACGAATCAGGTGAATCACCGTTCCCCAAATCTGGAAATTCTCAGGATCAGTGACCTTGAACACGGGATAATCAGGGTTGGCTGGTCGCAGTTCGATGTAGCCGTCTTTCCGATGTGTCAGATCGAGGAATTTCATCGTGAAGCCACCGTCCCACCATGCCACGACAATAGAGCCGTCATGCGGCTCCACAGCCCTGTCGATGATCACACGGTCGCCATCCAACAGTCCTGCATCCCTCATCGAATCCCCCTCCACGTCACCATAGAACGAGGCTTCAGGATGACGGATATAGTCACGGTTGAAGTCCAGCGTCTCATGCCTATAATCATCAGCCGGACTGGGAAATCCTGCTGCTACACCAGCATGTTCCAGTTCCAGTTTGGTGTCAAACACACCTCTTAATATCTTTATATTACCCATGTCTAAATCCTAATTATTCTCAAAACTGATGGCAAAGATAGCGATTTTACGCTGATTATTGGTAATTTTGCCACCATATTTAAATGAATTTAGGGCAAAAGAGTATTATAAAACAAATAATATGAAGAGTTTTAAGTCAACAGCGTGGCTACTGCCACAACCGGTGCTGATTATCGGCACATACGATAAGGATGGTAAGCCCAACGCCATGAATGCCGCTTGGGGAGGTCAGTGGGATATGCACGAGATTATCATCTCGCTTGGTTCACATCAGACTACGGACAACCTCGCCGTTAACCCTGAGTTCACCGTTACCTTTGCAACAACTGACACTTTAGTAGCGTCCGATTATGTGGGCATCGCCAGTGGAAGAAACAACCCTTACAAAATGGAGAAGACAGGTTGGACTATCGAGAAGGCTCCCAATGTGAATGCCCCTGTATTTAAGGAGTTCCCGATGACGTTGGAGTGTCGCGTGAAGCAGAAGATTGACGAGAGTGAGACAGGCTACTACCTCATAGCTGAAATCGTGAACATTCTCTGTGATGAAAGGTATCTGGCAGAAGACGGCAAGCCTGATGTTGAGAAAATGAATTTGATTACCTATGACCCTGTTCACCATACCTATATCCGTTTGGGTGAGACTGTAGGAAAGGCTTTTTCCGACGGTAAGCTATTGAAATAGAAACAATGAAGATAATACTTACAGGAGCCACAGGATATGTTGGCGAGGGAACTTTGCTTGAACTGCTAAAGTGCAATGCAGTTGGGAAGGTATTATCCGTTAGCAGGAAGCCGACTGGCATCAAGCATGAGAAACTGGAGGAATATCTGGTATCGGACTTTATGCAACTGAAGGAAGGCGACGAGCATTTCAAAGGTTACGATGCAGTGTTCTTCATTGCTGGTATCACGTCTGTCGGAACGCCCAAAGATGTATATGTACAGATATCACAGGAGATTCCCCTGCATTTCGCTGACATTATGCCAGGCAAGGAACGCATGACCTTTATTTATCTTAGTGGTGCTGGAACATCATCTGACGGCAAGCAGTTCTGGCAGCAGGTGAAGAGCAAGACGGAAGCAGAGATCCAGACCAAGGGATTCAGACGAGCCTTTGCCCTGCGACCTGCCATCATGAAATGGGCCAAGGGACAAAAGCACATCCAGACGATGCAGTATTTCTTCCTGCCATTCTATCCCGTACTACGACTTTTAGGCCAAGCTAACAATATGAGGGAAATTGCGCTCTCACAACTTGCCTTGGTCAGACATGGATATGAAAAGTTTGCAATCAGTCCTAAAGACATATCTTCGCTTGCTAAACTGTTTGAGAAAAGCATATAGTAATCAATGGAAACGATTCAACATATCATTATTGACAATACATTGAGTAGAATTGGTGAGACACAGTTCGCCGACTACCTATGCCATGCTTATTGCTATGATGGGTATTGCACGTTTGAGCGCAACGGACAATCGTTCCGTTTCGAGGCTGGCGACTGCCTGATTATTGCCCGCCGAGGCGACTTGGTGATGAACCTGAAGGAGAGCGAGGATTTCCGCGTGGATGTCATCTATGTGACTCAGAAGTTCATTGAGATGTCCACACCGCAGAGCAACTACGGAATGCGCGGGCAACTCTTTTTGTTTCAGAATCCCATCATGAAGCTGAAGCCTGAGCAGCAGGAGATATGCCGTCTGAATTTTGAAGCCGTGAAACGACGGCTGAAGCAGACCGACCATCGTTTCCGACATGATGCACTGATGAACGCCGTGGAGTGCATGATTATAGATTTTTTCGACTTTCATGCCCAGTTATATCCAGCAGACAAAATCAGCAGCCAGCAACATCAACTGATGGAAGAGTTCATGGCGATGCTGGAACGTGGCGACTTCCGTCAGAACCGTGACATTGGCTATTATGCCGACAAACTCTGCGTCACATCGAAATACCTGAGCGAGGTCTGCAAGAAGGTAAGCGGTCTGCCAGCAGCATTCTGGATTACCCGTTACACGTCACTTGACATCAGCCGATTGTTGAGAGACCGCTCGCTCTCGTTTACTGAGATCAGCGATATGTTCGGCTTCTCTTCGCTATCGCACTTCAGCCGTTATGTTCTGACAAATTTAGGTGCCAAACCTTCGGATTTCAGGGAGTAATTACCCCTATAGCGAAGCTGAAAAGTACGAAAGTCAGAATTTGGTAAAATCCCCCGAAAATTGTGTAACAGCAGTTTCGGGGGATTGTCGTACCTTTGCACCGTGAAACTTAGAAAAGGAAACAATATGGATTTCAGAATGCAAGACCGCGCAGAGTTGAAGGCATTAGTAGACTTCTACGCAACCGAGAGTGACAAGAACAACCAGGACTGCTACGTGGAGATTTTCCGTCCGGACATCAAGCTCGACGTGTATTTCGGTGACAAACTGGGTATGCAGGCCCGTGAGGTGCAGGACATGATTCGCCAGTACAAGGCATTCGGTGCCGCCAAGGTTTCGTTCCACATGAACGGACAGCAGAACGTGGACTTCGTGGACGAGACTCACGCCAATGGAACTTGTTACGCTCTGGCAACATTGGTTACGGAGCAGGACGGCAAGGACGTGCTGACTACCCACGCCGTACGTTACTACGACAAGTACGTGAAGATTGAAGGCCGCTGGTGGATAGCTGAGCGTGAGCAGCACTTCGAATGGTCAACGAATCAGGTGCTGGGGTAAGCTCTGATGAAAAGAATGATTCACCTTGTGCTGATGCTTCTGTGTTTCGCTGTGGCATCAGCACAGGTGCATAAAAAGGGAATGATGATGAAGTTTACGATAGACGGTCAGGTGTTCAATGTAAACACAAATGATGATTCGCTTGTGACGCAGATTGCAGCCATGTGTCCGTTGAGTCTGGAGTTCATCCGTAGTGGCAATCATGAATACTATAGTCGTCTGCCTAAAAAGGTAGATGAGAGTAATAGCACAAAGACAACAAAGGCACATGCTGGGGAACTGATGTACTTTGGAGGATGGAACTGCCTGTCGTTATTGTTTGCAGATGCAGACGTTGCACCTTATCAACTTGTAAAGATAGGTGAATTTGACAGTGAGATGGTCTCATTGTTGAAGAATTCTTGCAACTCAGTTAAGGTTAAGGTTGACATTGAATAACGACGTTTCTCCAAATATGGTAAAATCCCCCGAAAATTGTGTTAATGCAGTTTTGGGGGATTATCGTACCTTTGCACCAGATAATTTAAAAACAAGACATTATGGCAAAGAAAGTATTGATTGCGTACTACTCTCGTCGCGGGGAGAACTATGTGAACGGAAGCATCGTGAACCTGAAACTGGGAAATACTGAGGTGGTTGCCCAGAAGATTAAGGCATTGCTGCCCGATGCAGACATGTTCCAGATTGATACAACCTATGAGTATTCCAAATCCTACATGACCTGCATCGAGGAGGCCAAGCAGGA
>SUYI01000009.1 GCA_015060485.1 Prevotella sp.
GTATGCTTCCTGGACTGTGCCCGCAAGGCTAAGGGCTGCAAGGGCGACTGCTGCAAGAAGGAAGGTGCCAAGACACGCATCATCGAGGACGGTGGTACGGGTGCCTACAAGGTCATCATGAAAGAGGAGAGCGACCTGAAAGAACATACCGTGTTCGTGCCGCAGGACCTGACGAAGTTTAATGCCCAGCACCCGCTGCCCATCCTGGTATGGGGCAATGGTGCCTGTGCCAACTCGCCCTTCGAACACATGAATTTCCTGAACGAGATAGCCTCGAACGGATACATCGTGCTGGCTACGGGTAACATCCCCATGACGGACGAGTGGTACAAGGGTCCCATGTCGCGCTCAGAGCAGCAGATCGAGAGTATCGACTGGGCTTTCAAGCAGAATGACGACCCCCAGTCGCCTTACTACCAGAAGCTGGACGTGAAGAACATCTGTGTGGCAGGTATGTCGTGCGGTGGTCTGCAGACCCTGTTCAACTGTGCCGACAAGCGCATCACCACCATCATGATCTGCAACAGTGGACTCTTTAACCAGCAGAATGCCGGTCAGGCCGTAGGCGGTATGCCGATGCCCAAGAAGGACAAGCTGAACGAGTTGCATACACCTATTATGTATATGCTGGGCGGCAAGGAGGACATTGCCTACGAGAACGGTATGGACGATTTCCATCGCATCAGTCATGTGCCCGCCGTTGCCATCAACTTCCCCGTAGGTCACGGTGGCACCTATCGCGAGGCTCACGGCGGTGAGTTCACCATCCCCGCACTGGCTTGGCTGAACTGGCAGCTGAAGGGCGACCAGGAAGCCGCCAAGATGTTTATCGGCAAGAAGCCCCAACTGCTCGACCGCAAAGACTGGACGATAGAGAAGAACAAGCTGTTCCAGCAGCTGAAGTAGACTAATCCCTTTTCCTTTTCCATAAAACTAACCTCTGTGAAGAAACTTTTATCGACTATTTCATTTACTTTGATTACACTGGGTGGATGGTCGCAAGGAGCGACCACCCCCTTGGTGTATGACGTGGAACACACGGGCAGTAAAATGCCTAAGCCTATGATGCCTGCTGCCGACGAGTTACCCATTGTCCGCGAACTGCCTGATGCCCTGGAGGGTGTCACGAGTTTTGCCGACTGGACCCGCAGACGCAGCGATATCGGACACATGATCCAGCACTACGGCATCGGTGAGAAGCCCACAGTCAAGTCGAAGCAGGTAAAGGCCCGCATGGACGGCGACACGCTGTTTGTCGACGTGAAGGTCGGCAAGCAGACGCTGACGCTGAAGTCGACGATACGCTATCCGAAGGTGGGTCAGCCGCCTTATGCGCTGATGATCGGCACGGACATGATTGCCCTGCCCCGACAACTGTTCGAGGACAGAGCTATTGCCACTGCCACCTTCACCTCGGCGCAGGTGAACGACTACAAGCAGTTCGGCAAACATAACGACAGAGGAGGTCACGCCTTCGACAGACTCTATCCGGAACTGAAGGACAACGGCGCCTACAGCGAGTGGGCATGGGGCATGAGCCGACTGATTGACGGACTGCAGCAGCTGGGTCCTGAGAAGACGAAGATTGACGTGAGGCGTATTGGTGTGACGGGGTGTTCGTATGCCGGTAAGATGGCACTCTACTGTGGTGCCTTCGACGAGCGTATCGCCTTGACCATCGCCCAGGAACCTGGCGGCGGTGGTGCGGCAGCGTGGAGAAAGTCGCACGAAGCGACGTTGGCAGGCAGGAATGTGGAAGACTTGGACAAGACCGACTATCATTGGTTCTTGGAGAGCCAGAAGGAGAATTTCCGAGGCGACAGCGTCTATCGGCTGCCCTACGACCAGCACGAGTTGTGTGCGATGGTATGTCCGCGTGCCCTGTTGCTGTTGGGAAATACCGACTACGAATGGCTTACCGACCCCGCTATGGAGGCTTCGGCCAAGGCTGCCTATCAGGTATGGCAGCGTTTCGGCATTGCCGACCGTATGTCGTGGAGCATTGTCGGCGGTCACGGCCACTGTCAGCTGCCCCAAAGCCAGTTCCCCATCGTGCAGTCGTTCATAGACCGCTTCCTGCTGGGTCAGGCTCCCAAGGAGCAGCAGACGATGGTGTCGCCCAATGGGTTGTTGAACATCGACGTGAAGGGCGAGAATCTGGTAGTTAATTACGACGGAAAGAAGGCGTTGGAACTGACGGGCATGGGCCTGAGCAATACGGATTTCGTGAATTGGACGGGCCCTGTGAAGGCTGATTACCAGATGCTGACCGGCAAACGCCTGCATTGTACGAACGAGGCCAACGAGTATCGTTGCGGCAACCTGGTACTGCGGGTGTATAACGACGGCATTGCTTTCCGCTATGAATATACGAACCTGCAAAACGAGAAACATCCTGATGAGCAGACCGCTTATATCATCCCTGAGGGGACCAAACGCTGGATGCTGCAGTGGAGCGACGGCTACGAGGGATTCTTCCCCATGACGACCACAGCCAATGTGAAGACGCTGGGCGGCTTTGGTGGTTCGATAGTCACGGATAAAATCAATACCCACTGGGGTTATCCGCTGTTAATAGAAGCCTCCCCCAGCCCCTCCAAAGGAGGGGGGATTTATGCGCTGATCACCGAGGCCAACATCGAGCGCCGGCAGAGTGCGTCGAGCCTGTTTAATGAAGGTGAGGTGTTCCGCGTGGTGCAAGACCAGAACGACTTGGATTTGACGGGTGCTTGGCATACCCCTTGGCGCGTCGTCATCATCGGAAAACTGGCTGATATCGTCGAGTCGACGCTGGTCACCGACGTCAGTGAGCCGTCAAAGATGGCTGATACCGGCTGGATCAAACCCGGTGTAGTGTCGTGGATCTATTGGGCCAACAACCACGGGTCGAACGACTACAACATCATCAAGAAATATGTGGATATGGCCGTCGAGCTGAAGCTGCCGTATGTACTCATCGACGCCGAATGGGACGAGATGAACAAGGTGACCACGAACGAAGGCAAGACCATTGAAGATGCCGTAGCCTACGCCAACTCGAAGGGTGTCAAACCGCTTATCTGGTATAATTCCTGCATCGGTTGGATAGATGGCGCTCCCGGACCGAAGTTCCGCCTGAACAAGCCCGAGGACCGTGAGAAGGAATTTGCCTGGTGCGAGAAGATCGGTGTGGCTGGAGTGAAGATAGACTTCTTCAGCGGTGACAACCAGGCTAATATGGACTATTGTCAGGACTTGCTGGAGAGTGCGGCTCGTCACCATCTGCTGGTGAATTTCCATGGTGCCCCCATTCCCCGCGGATGGCAGCGCACCTATCCGAACCTGTTGTCGACGGAGGGCGTCTATGGTGCTGAGTGGTATAACAACGTGCCTCACTTCACGAAGAAGGCCGCCAGTCACAACGCCACGTTACCCTTTACGCGTAACGTCATTGGCCCGATGGACTATACGCCCTGTGCCTTCAGCGATTCGCAGCATCCGCACATTACGTCGAATGCCCACGAGCTGGCACTGACGGTGCTGTACGAGAGCGGACTGCAGCACTTGGCCGACCGTCCGGAGAGTTTCCTGGCACAACCCCAAGAGGTGCAGGATTTTCTGGGACAGTTGCCTACCGTATGGGACGAGACGCGTTTTGTGTCGGGCTATCCCGGCGAGAGTGCCGTGTTGGCCCGCAGAAGTGGCAAGACGTGGTATGTGGCAGGCATCAATGGTACGGACAATGTGCTGACGCTGGCCATTCCGACAGGGATTCTGAAGGACCTGGGAACCAAGATGACGCTGTTTGCCGACAGTGGCAATGCCGAGACACCTTGGAACATCACTTCGTTGGATGCTATGCCGGAAAGCATTGCCTGCCAGCCGCGCGGAGGCTTTGTTATTAAGATTGAAGAGTAAATCAAAGTTATGAAAAAACGCTTATTATCAACATTCGTGGTGTGCTGTGCCGGCCTGATGGTGTCGGCACAGACGTACCCTTATCAGAATCCGAACCTATCGGCGCTGGAACGTGCCAAGGACTTGTGCTCGCGACTGACGTTGGAGGAGAAGGCTCAGCTGATGCTGGATGAGAGTCCGGCCATTCCCCGTCTGGGCATCAAGAAGTTCTTCTGGTGGAGCGAGGCGCTGCATGGTGCGGCCAACATGGGTAATGTCACTGTGTTCCCCGAGCCGATAGCTATGGCTTCGTCGTTTAACCCCGACTTATTATATAAGGTGTTCGATGCTGCCTCGACGGAGTTCCGTGCGCAGTATAACGAGCGCATGTATCGTGGCTCGGGCGAGGACGAGAAATTCCACAGCCTGTCGGTATGGACGCCGAACGTGAACATCTTCCGTGACCCGCGATGGGGCAGGGGACAGGAAACCTACGGCGAGGATCCCTATCTGACCTCAGTGATGGGTGTGCAGGTAGTGAAGGGCTTGCAGGGTCCTGAGGAGGCGAAGTATCGTAAGCTGTGGGCTTGTGCCAAGCACTATGCTGTGCACAGCGGTCCGGAATATACGCGTCACTCGGCCAACCTGACCAACGTATCGCCACGCGATATGTGGGAGACGTATATGCCCGCTTTCAAAACGCTGGTGCAGGATGCGAAGGTTCGCGAGGTGATGTGTGCCTATCAGCGGTTGGACGACGACCCCTGCTGTGGCTCGAACCGCTTGTTGCAGACCATCCTTCGCGACGAGTGGGGCTTCCAGTATCTGGTGGTGAGCGACTGCGGTGCTGTCAGCGATTTCTATACTTCGCACAAGAGTTCTAGCGACTCCATCCATGCCTCGGCTAAGGCTACGCTGGCCGGTACTGATGTGGAATGTGGCTTTGCCTATGCCTATAAGGGCATTCCCGATGCCGTGCGTCGCGGTTTTATCACAGAGGCAGAAGTCGACAAACATGTCATTCGCCTGTTGGAAGGCCGTTTCGACTTGGGTGAGATGGACGATCCCTCGCTGGTAGAATGGTCGAAGATTCCTTATTCAGCGATGTCTACCAAGGAGTCGGCCAACATCTCGCTGGCTATGGCGCGTCAGGCCATTGTGCTTTTGCAGAATAAAGGAAATATCCTGCCTCTGAAGAAAAATGCAGAAAAGATTGCCGTCATTGGTCCGAATGCCGACAATGCTCCGATGATGTGGGGTAACTACAATGGTATGCCTAACCACACCGTCACTATTCTTGACGGCATCAAGGCCAAGCAGAAGAGGCTGTATTATGCCAAGGGTTGTGACCTGACCTACGATCAGGTGATGGATTGCCAGTTGGCTAACCAATGCAGTTTCGAGGGCAAGAAAGGCATGAAGGGCACCTTCTGGAACAACCGCCGTATGGAGGGCAAACCTGTAACGACGCAGTACTACACCACACCGCTGGCAGTAACGACGGCAGGTATGCACAATTTCGCCCCAGGCGTACAGATAGAGGACTTCTCTGCTAAATACGAGACCGTATTCACCCCTAAAGAGTCTGGTGAGTATGTGGTGAACGTAGAGGGTACAGGCCATTTCGAGCTCTACATCGACGGCGAGCGCAAGTTCCGTCACCACATTTGGAGAACCACTCCCAATCGTGTGCCCATCCAGGCCGAGAAGGGCAAGAGCTACAATATCGAGGTGCGTTTCTCGCATATCCAAACCTACAATGCCGATCTGAAGATCAATGTGGCGAAGGAGTTGCCCATCGACTATCAGCAGACCATTGCCCAGCTGAAGGGTATCGACAAGGTCGTCTTCGTGGGAGGCATCGCCCCCAGTTTGGAAGGCGAGGAGATGCCCGTGGATATAGACGGTTTCAAGGGTGGCGACCGTACCCATATCGAACTGCCTAAGGTGCAGCGTGATTTCCTGAAGGCCCTGAAAGCTGCCGGTAAGCAGGTCATCTTCGTCAACTGCTCTGGTTCTTGTATTGCCTTGGAGCCTGAGACGGAGAGTTGCGACGCCATCGTACAGGCATGGTATTCAGGACAGGAGGGTGGCACGGCTGTTGCCGACGTGCTCTTTGGCGATGTGAACCCCAGCGGCAAGCTTCCCGTCACGTTCTACAAGTCGAGCAGTCAGCTGCCCGACTACGAGGACTATTCGATGAAGGGCCGTACGTATCGTTACTTCAATGATGCGCTGTTCCCCTTCGGATTTGGACTGAGCTACACACAGTTTGAACTGGGTGATCCAAGCATCATCAATACATCTGATGAGAATTCCGGCTTCAATATTGCCGTTCCCGTGGCTAACACGGGAAAGCAGGATGGTTCGGAAACGGTGCAGCTCTACATCCGTAACCTGCAAGACCCCGATGGTCCGCTGAAGTCGCTGCGTGCTTTCCAGCGCGTCGAGGTGAAGGCTGGACAGACGGTAACCGTCAATCTGACGCTTGACCGCAAGAGTTTCGAGTTCTGGGATGCCGAGACGAACACCATGCGTGTGAAGCCTGGTAAGTATGAGATTCTCATCGGCAACAGCTCACTCGACAAGGATCTGAAGAAACAGACAATAGACATTCAATAATAATCATTAACATTAAACCATAACAGTATGAAGAAAAGAATTATTTCAGGTCTGATGCTGGCATTTCTTGGCATCACACCAATGCTGGCTCAGTGGGGACGTCCTGTCGACTATTTCGCAGGCCCTAGTCTGAAGGATGCCTACAAGGATTATTTTACCATCGGTGTAGCTGTCAATCAGAACAACATCTCTGATCCCGCTCAAAGCGAGATTGTCAAGAAACAGTTCAACAGCGTGACCGCAGAGAACGACTGGAAGCCAGGCGAGATTCATCCGAAGGAGGGCGTCTGGAACTTCGAAAAGGCCGACAAGATTGCCAACTTCTGCCGTGAGAACGGTATTAAGATGCGTGGTCACTGCCTGTGCTGGCACTCTCAGTTTGCTGACTGGATGTTTACCGACAAGAAGGGCAAGCCCGTCAAGAAGGAAGTGTTCTACGAGCGTCTGCGCGACCATATTCACACGGTGGTGAACCGTTATAAGGACGTGGTGTATGCTTGGGATGTGGTGAACGAGGCTATGGCCGACGATGGACGTCCATTCGACTTTGTCGATGGTAAGATGGTCAAGGCCAGTCCTTATCGTCAGAGCCGTCATTTCAAACTCTGTGGTGATGAGTTCATTGCCAAGGCTTTCGAGTTTGCCCGTGAGGCTGATCCCACCGGTATCCTGATTTATAACGACTACAGCTGCGTGGATAACGGCAAGCGTGAGCGTATCTACGAGATGGTGAAGAAGATGAAGGACGCTGGTGTGCCTATCGACGGTATCGGTATGCAGGGCCACTACAACATCTATTTCCCCGATGAGGACCAGCTGGAGAAGGCCATTCAGCGTTTCTCTGAGATTGTGAATATCATCCACATTACCGAGCTCGACCTCCGTACCAACACCGAGAGTGGTGGTCAGTTGCGTTTCTCGCGTGGTGAGGCCAAGCCCCAGGCTCCTTATATTGCCACGCTGCAGGAAGACCAGTACAACCGCCTGTTCAAGATTTTCCGCAAGTATAAGAATGTCGTTAAGAATGTGACCTTCTGGAACCTCAGCGACAAGGACTCTTGGCTCGGTCTCGGCAACCATCCGTTGCCCATCGACGAGAATCTGAAAGCAAAGCGTTCGTTCCAGGTCATTCGCGACTTCGACGTTAAGCTTGATAATGCAACACCGAAGGACGACTGGGTAGCCAATCCCTGCAACCAGCCTGGTCAGGAGTATCCTCAGGTGAACAGCGAGGGTTATGCCCGCTTCCGTATCGAGGCTCCCGATGCCAAGTCGGTTATTGTCAGCCTGGGCCTTGGTGGTCGTGGCGGTACGGTGCTGCGCAAGGATAAGGACGGTGTGTGGACGGGTACCACTGAGGGTCCGATGGATCCTGGTTTCCACTACTATCACCTGACCATCGACGGTGGCGTGTTCAACGATCCTGGCACGCACAACTACTTCGGCTCTTGCCGTTGGGAGAGTGGTATCGAGATTCCCGCTCCCGATCAGGATTTCTATGCTTGGCGCAAGGACATTCCTCACGGAAACATTCAGCAGGTGAACTTCTGGTCTGAGAGCACAGGCAAGATGCAGACTGCCAATGTCTATCTGCCTTATGGCTATGGCAAACTCGTGAAGGGTAAGCAGGAGCGCTATCCTGTTCTTTACTTGCAGCATGGCTGGGGTGAGAACGAAACCAGCTGGCCCGTACAGGGTAAGGCCGGCATCATCATGGACAACCTCATTGCTGACGGTAAGATCAAGCCCTTCATTGTGGTGATGGCCTATGGTCTGACCAACGACTTCAAGTTCGGTACTATCGGTAAGTTCACTGCCGAAGAGTTCGAGAAGGTGCTCATCGACGAGCTCATCCCCGTCATCGACAAGCAGTTCCTCACCAAGCCCGACAAGTGGAACCGCGCTATGGCCGGCCTGTCGATGGGTGGCATGGAAACCAAACTCATCACCCTGCGTCGTCCTGAGGTGTTCGGATACTGGGGATTGCTCTCTGGCGGTACCTATATGCCGGATGAGATCAAGGATCCGAAGGCTGTGAAGTACATCTTCGTAGGTTGTGGCGACAAGGAGAATCCTGATGGCATCAACAAGAGCGCCGAAGCTTTGAAGGCTGCTGGTTTCAATGCCGAGGGTCTCGTTTCCGAGGGTACTGCCCACGAGTTCCTCACCTGGCGCCGTTGCCTCGAGAAGATGGCCCAGAGCTTGTTCAAGTAAAGGGTTAGGCTTCATGCCTCGAAGCCTAAGGGTGCGAGGCATGAAGCCTTAGGGCGCAAATCACCCAAGACCAATAAAAAACGTTCGGAGTATTTTTGGTTACTCCGAACGTATTTTTTTTATTTCGTCCGACAGAATTTTTCTTTCGTCCGACGGAATTTTCGTTTCGTCCGACAGAATTTACAGGTTTGCCAGTTCGATGACCTTGTCGACCGCGGCACTGAGTCCGTCGACATCCTTTCCGCCAGCCTGTGCGAAGTGGGGCTGACCACCGCCGCCGCCTTGGATAAGCTTAGCAGCCTCGCGAACCATCTGGCCTGCATTCAGTCCGTGTTCGCTGACCATGTCGTCGCTCATCATAATCGAGAGCTGTGGCTTCTGGTTGTCGTGTGAACCAATGACGCAGAGCAGTGAGCCTTCGACAGCGGCACGAATCTTAAAGGCCAGGTCCTTGGCTGCTGCAGGTGACATGGGCAGTACGGCGGTGACGACCTTGACGCCATTCACCTCGCGGGCCTTCTCTATCAGCTGCTTGGCAGCGCGCTCTACAGCCTGTGCCTGGAAGCCTTCGATTTCCTTCTTCATGGCGTCGTGCTCCTCGATATACTTGCGGATGACGCCCTGCAGGTCCTTCGCGTTGTTGAAGAACGACTTGACTGCACGCAGCAAATCCTCGGTCTGATACAGCAGTTCCTCACACTCCTTACCTGTCTTGGCCTCGATACGGCGGATGCCAGCTGCCACGCTACTTTCAGAGAGAATCTTGAAGAAACCGATGCGACCTGTCGAGGTGGCGTGGATACCACCGCAGAGCTCGCACGACGGACCGAAGCGCATCACGCGAACTTTGTCGCCATACTTCTCGCCAAAGAGGGCAATAGCACCCAGTTTCTTGGCTTCTTCCATCGGCATGTCACGATGTTCGTCGCGTGGCAGGTCCTGGCGGATCATGTCGTTGACCATGCGCTCTACCTCACGCAGCTGCTCGTCGGTGACCTTCTCGAAGTGCGAGAAGTCGAAACGCAGCGTGTCAGGCGATACAAACGAACCCTTCTGCTCCACGTGGTCGCCCAGTACTTGCTTCAACGCATAGTCGAGCAAGTGGGTAGCGGTGTGGTTGGCTGCCGAAGCGTCGCGCTTGTCGGTATCGACGCAAGCCATAAAATGTGCTGTGGGGTCCTTAGGCAGCTGCTTGACAATATGGACGGTCTGTCCGTTCTCACGCTTGGAGTCAATGACCTCGATGGTCTCGTTCTCAGAGACGAGCACACCCTGATCGCCGACCTGTCCGCCCATCTCACCATAGAACGGTGTAGCAGACAGCACAATCTCGTAGAACTCGTTCTTCTTCTGGGTGACCTTACGGTAGCGCAGAATCTCACACTCATATTCTGTATAATCATAGCCTACGAACACCTGTTCTGTGCCGATGGCAGAACCATCGGCCACAGTGATCCAGTCGCTATTCTCTACGGCAGCGGCATTACGAGCACGCTCCTTCTGTTTCTGCATCTCGACGTTGAACTGCTCTTCGTTAACGGTAAAACCATTCTCACGACAAATCAGTTCTGTCAAATCAAGAGGGAATCCGTAAGTATCGAACAGACGGAAAGCCTGCTCTCCATTCAATTCCTTCTCTCCTTTGCTCTTCATCTCCTCCATGGCCTTGTCGAGCAGCGAGATACCCTTGTCGAGGGTGCGCAGGAAACTGTCTTCCTCTTCCTTAATCACCTTGGTAATCAGCTGCTGCTGGGCCTTCAGTTCGGGGAAGGCATCGCCCATCTCGTGCACGAGGGTGGGGACGAGCTTATAGAGGAAACCATCCTTCTGTCCGAGGAAGGTGTAGGCGTAACGCACGGCACGACGCAGAATACGACGGATGACGTAGCCTGCCTTGGCGTTGCTGGGCAACTGACCATCAGCAATCGAGAATGATACGGCGCGCAGGTGGTCGGCGCAGACACGCATGGCGACGTTGACTTCGTTTTGAGATTTGAGGTTTGAGATTTGAGATTTGTCTTTAGCAGCTTCAACCTCTTCCTCAAAAGTGGTGTATTTCAGACCCGTGATGTCCTGCTCGGCCTTGATGATGGGCTGGAAGACGTCGGTATCGTAGTTCGAGTGCTTGCCCTGCATCATGCGAACCAGGCGCTCGAAGCCCATGCCGGTATCAATGACATTCATCGACAGCTTCTCAAGACTTCCGTCAGCCTTACGGTTGAACTGCATGAACACGAGGTTCCAGATCTCGATGACCTGCGGATCGTCCTGATTCACCAGTTCACGGCCCGTCTTGCCTGAAGCAGCTTTCTGCTCAGGGGTACGCGAGTCGACATGAATCTCAGAGCAGGGACCACAGGGACCCGTATCGCCCATCTCCCAGAAGTTGTCGTGCTTGTTGCCGTTGATGATATGATCCTCAGGCACGTGCTTGGCCCAGTATTTGGCAGCCTCGTCGTCACGGGGGATATTCTCTTCAGGTGAGCCCTCGAACACAGTGACGTAGAGATCCTCGGGATTCAGCTTCAGCACATCCACCAGGTATTCCCAGGCCATATCGATGGCGCCCTCTTTGAAATAGTCGCCAAACGACCAGTTGCCGAGCATCTCGAACATGGTATGGTGGTAGGTATCGTGACCCACCTCTTCCAGATCGTTGTGCTTACCACTGACACGCAAGCATTTCTGAGTATCCGCTCGGCGACGCGGCTCTGGGTCGCGCGTACCTAATATAATATCTTTCCACTGGTTCATGCCCGCGTTGGTAAACATCAACGTGGGGTCGTCTTTGATAACCATCGGTGCAGAAGGCACGATGGCGTGTTGCTTCGACTCGAAAAACTTCTTGAACGAGTCGCGAATCTCGTTGGCTGTCATCATCTTGTATTTACTTTTAAAGCCACTGATAATCAGTGGCTTTCCATTTCTTTGTGATCCGCTTGGGGCTCGAACCCAAGACCCCAACATTAAAAGTGTTGTGCTCTACCAACTGAGCTAGCGGATCGACCTTAAGGGGGTGATTTCATCGAAATCGGCTGCAAAGGTACGACTTTTTGATGAAACAGCCAAATTTATTGGGATGTTTTTTCATCTTTCGCCTTTTCTTCCTCTATGGCGCGCAGGTAGCAGTCGCGGCATAGGGGCTCGTATTCCTGTGTTTCTCCCAGCAGCACGCGTTTGTCGTTTTTCACTGTACGGTGACTGACGTAGGCCAGCGAACCGCACTTGACGCAGATGGCGTGTACTTTCGTCACGTCGTCGGCAATGGCGCAAAGGGCAGGCATCGGACCAAAGGGAACACCCCGGAAGTCCATATCGAGTCCGGCAATGATGACACGAACACCCCTGTAGGCCAGCTGGTTACACACGTCGACGAGTCCTTCGTCGAAAAACTGCGCTTCGTCAATGCCCACCACGTCAATGTCGGATGACAGCAGGAGAATGCTGGCCGAGGAGTCGAGTGGGGTAGAGGGGATGGCGTTGTGATCATGGCTCACCACCTCCTCGTCGCTGTAGCGGGTGTCGATGGCTGGCTTGAAGATTTCCACCTTCTGTTTGGCAAACTGTGCACGGCGCAAACGGCGGATGAGTTCCTCGGTTTTGCCTGAGAACATAGAACCGCACACCACCTCTATTCTGCCTGGGCGACGTGCCTCGCCCGATGTAGGATAAGTAATCATGCTGCAAAGATAGTCATTTTAAGTGAAAAGTGAATAGTGAAAAGTGAAAAATTTGCTCCCACCATTGTCATTTTTCATTTTTTCATTTACATTTCTCATTTCTCATTTCTCATTTCTCATTTTTTTTCTTACCTTTGCAGCCGAAATGGGCATATTGTATATCGTACCCACGCCTGTGGGCAATATGGAGGACATGACGCTACGTGCCATTCGCGTCCTGAAGGAGGCCGACCTTGTGTTGGCTGAGGACACGCGTACGTCGGGCATTTTGCTGAAACATTTCGGTATTCAGCAGCACCTTTTGTCGCACCATAAGTTCAACGAACACGGCACGAGTGCCTCGGTGGTTGAGCGCCTTCAGGCAGGTCAGACGGTAGCCCTCATCAGCGACGCCGGTACTCCAGGCATCTCCGATCCGGGGTTCTTCCTCGTTCGCGAGGCTGTGCGTGCTGGCATTGAGGTACAGACGTTGCCCGGTGCTACGGCTTTCGTCCCTGCGCTGGTGTCGAGCGGACTTCCCTGCGACCGCTTCTGCTTCGAGGGTTTCCTGCCCCAGAAGAAAGGTCGTCAGACGAAGTTGCAGAGTCTGGCTGCCGAGGAGCGTACGATGATTTTCTACGAGTCACCCTATCGTGTGCTGAAAACTCTCCAGCAGTTTGCCGAGGTGTTTGGCGCCGAGCGTCAGGTCAGCGTCTGCCGTGAAATCTCGAAGGTTCACGAGGAGAGCGTACGCGGCACGCTGGCAGAGGCCATTGCTCACTTTACCGAGCACGAGCCGCGTGGAGAATTTGTCATTGTGTTGGCTGGAAAAGAAGACAAGAAAGATAATCATAAAGAAAAGTAAAAAACATAAGAAGATGAAAAAAGCATTATTGTTTGTTGTTGCCCTGCTGTCACTGACAGCCTGCAACCAGAAGGGAAGTGGTGATGATAAGCTTGTTCAGCAGGCTGACTCACTGAATCGTATTATTGCCCAGAAGGACAATGAAATCAACGACATGATCGGTACGATGAACGACATTGAGGAAGGTTTCCGTGCCATCAATGCTGCCGAGGATCGTGTCAGCGTAGCCCGTCAGGGTGAAGGCGCCAGTGCCAAGGAGCGTATTCAGGAGAATATGCAGTTCATTCAGCAGACCATGCAGCAGAACCGCGAGTTGATCAACAAGTTGCGCAACCAGCTGCGTACCAGCTCTGTCAAGGGCGATCAGCTGCGTCGTACGCTGGAAACCCTCACTCAGCAGATGGAAGAGAAAGATGCCCAGCTGAAGGCCCTGCAGGCAGAATTGCAGGCTAAGAATATTCAGATTGAGGAACTGACCGAGCAGGTTTCCGACCTCTCGACCAACGTCAGCAACCTGAAGGAAGAGAGCAGCGAGAAGTCGCAGACCATCTCTCAGCAGGATAAGCAGTTGAATTCAGCCTGGTTCGTCTTTGGCACGAAGAAGGAGCTGAAGGAACAGCACATCATCGAGGATGGCGAAGTACTCCGCTCGAACTTCAATCAGGACTACTTCACCAAGATTGACATCCGCGTCGACAAGGAAATCAAGCTGTATTCGCGTTCAGCCAAGTTGCTGACCAGCCATCCCGCAGGCAGCTACAAGCTCGAGACGGATGCCAACAAGCAGTATGTGCTGCGCATCGAGAATCCTTCGAAATTCTGGTCTACCAGCAAGTATCTGGTCATCCTGGTGAAGTAAGCTTCACGGGGGTATCGTCTGAGAATTTATAAATTTAATTAAAAACGTGCTTTTTTGTTGCGAAAGTGGCAGAAATGTTAAATTTTTGCTTCATAAAGTGCGTTTTTAATTAATTTTATTTGTTTTCTCATAAATATATAGTATATTTGCACGTTATTTTGCCGTATACTCTCGCCTATGCGCGCGTATATAATAAAGGTGAATCATTAAAAATAGGAAATAGTATATGAGAAAAAAGATTACGCTGATTTTGTTCGGTCTGTTCCTTTCCATGGGACTGGCTTTAGCACAGAACAAGATTACAGGTACCGTCCTTGAAGACACGGGCGAGCCGTGTATTGGCGCTACTGTCATGATTCAAGGCACGAAACAAGGTACCAAAACCGACCTGGATGGTCATTTCACCATCGCCGTACCTGCAGGTAAGAAGCTTGTGATAAGCTATGTAGGTATGGTTACCGAGACCGTTAAGCCCAAGGATGGCATGACGATCACGCTGGTGCCCGACGCCCATACCCTTGGCGAAGTCGTCGCTGTGGGTATGATGAAGCAGGACAAGCGACTGTTTACTGGTGCCACCACGAAGGTGGATGCCGAGAAGGCTAAGTTGGATGGTGTGGCTGACGTGAGCCGCGCACTGGAAGGCCGTGCTGCCGGTGTCAGTGTGCAGAACGTGTCTGGTACTTTCGGTACCGCACCAAAGATCCGTGTGCGTGGTGCTACGTCTATCTACGGTAGTTCCAAGCCCCTGTGGGTGATCGACGGTGTGATTCAGGAAGATGCTGTCGACGTCAGTGCCGACGACCTGTCGTCTGGTGACGCTGTGACGCTGATTTCTAACGCCATTGCCGGTCTGAGTGCCGACGATATCGAGTCGTTCCAGGTGTTGAAGGACGGTTCCGCCACGTCTATCTATGGTGCCCGTGCTATGGCTGGTGTGGTTGTCATTACTACCAAGCGTGGTAAGGTCGGTCGCAGCACCATCAACTATACCGGTGAGTTTACCTATCGTCTGAAGCCCTCTTATAGCAACTATAACATCTCGAACTCTCAGGAGCAGATGGGTATCTATAAGGAGATGGGCGAGAAGGGCTGGCTCGAGTTCTCTACACTCGCCAACAGCAGCTCTTCCGGTTTGTATGGACGCATGTACAAGCTCATTGCCGACTATCAGGACGGCAAGTATGGCCTGCCCTATACCGATGCTGCCATGAACCAGTATCTGCAGACTGCTGAGTTCCGCAATACCGACTGGTTCGACCTGTTGTTCACCAACAACATCATCCAGAACCACTCTGCCAGCATTTCCACTGGTACCGAGAAGGCCAGCCTGTACGCTTCTGTATCGGCTATGTACGATCCGGGCTGGACGAAGGACTCTAAGGTCGAGCGTTATACCGCCAACATGAACGCTTCGTACAACCTGTCGAAAAAGCTGACCGTATCCATTCTGACCAACGGTTCTTACCGCGACCAGAAGGCTCCCGGTACCTTGGCCCGTTCTACCGACGTCGTCAGTGGTGCCGTGAACCGTTCGTTCGACATCAACCCCTTCAGCTACGCCATGAATACGGCCCGTACGCTGGACCCTGATGCCACCTACACGCGTAACTATGCTCCCTTCAACATTTTCAAGGAGCTCGACAATAACTACATCGACCTCTCCATTTCCGACATGAAGTTCCAGGGCGAGTTGACCTACAAGCCCGTCATGGGTCTTGAGATTCATCTGTTGGGCGCCTATCGTACCCAGAAGACCTCTCAGGAGCACTTCATCCTGAATGAGTCGAACCAGGCTGAGGCTTATCGTGCCGGTGTGGACAATCCCAGTATCCAGAGTTCGAACCCCTATCTGTATACCGATCCTGACGACCCCAACTCGCTGCCTATCTCGGTGATGCCCAAGGGTGGTATCTATACCCGCAACGACTATATGGTTCGCCAGCTGGATTTCCGCGGCACCGTACAATATAATAAGGTGTGGAACGATACCCATATCATGACCCTCTTTGCCGGTATGGAGGCCAACAAGACCGATCGCGACCAGTCGTTCCATTCCGACTATGGTGTAGACTACAATGCAGCCCGTCTGGTGACCATCACCCCCGAGTTTTATAAGCAGGCCAAGGAGGAGGGTACCGTGCTGACGTCGTTCTCGAAGTCGTGGACGCGCAACCTGGCTTACTTCTTCATGGGCAGCTATTCTTACAAGGGCCGCTACGTCATCAACGGCACTTTCCGCTACGAGGGTACCAATAAGCTGGGTAAGGCCCGTTCTGCCCGCTGGCTGCCGACGTGGAACGTCTCCGGTGCATGGAACGCCCACGAGGAGAGCTTCTTCCGCAAGTGGATGGAGAAGAGCAACAATGCCGTGTCGCATGCTGCCCTGCGCCTGTCGTACTCGCTGACTGCCGATCGCGGTCCGTCGTATGTGTCGAACGCACTGCCCATCTACTATTCTACGAATGCCTGGCGTCCGCAGGCCGACCAGATGGAGACGGTTAACGTGCTGAGCGATATTGCCAATACCGAGTTGACTTACGAGAAGAAACACGAGTTCAACGTAGGTCTTGACTTAGGTTTCCTGAACAACCGCATCAATCTGAATACCGATGTCTACTGGCGTCAGAACTACGACCTGATTGGTTACATCCAGACGCAGGGTGTCGGTGGTTTCATCAACAAGATGGCCAACGTCGCTACCATGAAGTCGCATGGTATCGAGTTTACGCTGACCACGCACAACATCCAGAGCAAGGACTTCAACTGGGATACCGACTTGACATTCTCGTATGCTAAGAACGAGATTACCGACCTGAAGTCGCGCTCGAACGTCATCAGCCTGGTCAGTGGCACCAGCACGAATCACTTCCGCGAGGGCTATCCCGTATCAGCCCTGTTCTCTATTCCCTTCGTGGGTCTGAACGACGAGGGTCTGCCTCAGTTCATCAACGAGGATGGCGAGAAGACGCTGACCGACATCTACTTCCAGGAGTACGATAAGATTGACTACCTGAAGTACGAAGGTCCTACGGAGCCTACTACGACGGGTGGTATGAACAACATGCTTCGCTGGAAGAACTGGCGCCTGAACGTCTTCATCACCTATTCGTTTGGCAACAAGGTGCGCCTCGACCCGCAGTTCTCTGCAGCCTACTCCGACATGAGCGCCATGCCGAAGGAGTTCAAGAACCGTTGGGTAGAGCCCGGCGACGAGCTGATTACTGATATTCCTGTTATTGCCAGCCGTCGTCAGTATCGCGACATCCAGCACCTGAGCTATGCCTACAATGCCTACAACTACTCTACAGCCCGCGTGGCCGACGGCGGCTTCATCCGTCTGAAGGACGTTTCGCTGACCTACGACCTTCCCCGTCAGTGGATCAGCAAGATTGGCCTGAGCACCTGTTCGCTGAAGCTCGATGCCACGAACCTCTGCCTGCTCTATTCCGACAAGAAACTGAACGGTCAGGACCCCGAGTTTGTTAATTCCGGTGGTGTGGCAACGCCTATGCCTAAGCAGTTCACATTCACTGTCCGTCTGGGAATGTAATTTAAAAATATAGAATATGATTATGAAGAAATATATAGGATTATCGATTCTCGCCTTGGCCTTGGGCCTGACCTCCTGCTCTGACAGCTTTCTGGACAAGACTCCCGACGAGCGTGTGGAGCTGACCAGCGTCAGTGACGTGGTTAAGTTGTTGGGTACTGCCTACTCTACAGCCAACTACGGATGGATTTGCGAGATTTCGAGCGACAACATCATTGATATCAACGCCCCCTACATGGCCACTCAGTCGAATGGCGATGAGTTGGAGGTCCGTTTCAACCTGACGTCTTACAACCGTATGGACGACGAGGCCTATTGCTTCGAGCCCGTGCGTTCGTCAACCAGCAGCGACTCTCCTGCCGAGGTGTGGGAGAATACCTATCAGGCCATTGCCGTTGCCAACCATGCCTTGGTGAAGCTGGACGAGTTGCGCGGAAATGTCTCTTTGGACGACCCCAGCACCTCCAACGCCATGCGCAGTGCCTATGCCGAGGCTTATCTGACCCGTGCCTACAACCACTTCGTGCTGGTCAACGTCTTCTCGCAGGCCTACCGCGACGCAGAGCTGAGCAAGCAGGACGTCGGTGTGCCTTACATCACTACTCCTGAGGACAAGGTGCTCGTCGACTATGAGCGAGGCAGTGTGACGGAGACCTATCAGAAGATTGAGAACGACCTGATGCTGGGTCTGAAATACCTTTCCGACGCCAACATCGAGAAACCCAAGTGGCACTTCAACCTGAAGGCCGCCCATGCCTTTGCCGCCCGCTTCTACCTCTACAAGCGCGAGTATGCCAAGGTCATCGAGCATGCCAACTACGTGCTGGGCGAAAACACGGCGAGCGGACGTGCCGGACTGCCTGCCCTGCTCTACCAGCTGGCAGGTTTCGACAATGCCACCAACTCCGTCGACTGTGCCGAGTTATGGCAAGGTCCCGACCAGGCCAACAACCTGATGCTTGTGGCTACCCACTCCACGCAGTGGCGCCGCTCGGTGGGCTATCGCTATGCTACCGCTGGTAAGGCCCTGCGCGACATCTACTATCACCTCGGTCCCAACTGGAACTACTATTGCATGCGTATGGCAGCTGTGGCCGACAAGTTCTACTGGGACGGCAACTCCGATCACGGCTACATGAGCTCGCGTATTGCCGAGCGCTTCGAGTACTCCGACAAGGTGGCAGGCATCGGCTATGCCCACATCATCCGTCGCGAGTTCACCGCTTCCGAGCTGCTGCTGGAGCGTGCCGAGGCCGAGCTGTTGGGCAACAACGACATCGACGGCTGCGTCGAGGACCTCATTGCCTACGAGGAGAGTCGTCAGAACTTCTCCGAGACCACCAAGGCCAGCTACATCAACGCCATGTACCCGCTGACCAAGGAGCGCATTGAGAAGTGGTACACCGCAGTTGACGCCGGCAACCACAGTAACACCTTTGCCGACTGGAACTTCACCCAGGAGGTGAGTCCCAAGTTCGTCATCAGCCCCGACGTACTCGTCTATATGAACTGTATCAACGACATGCGCCGCTACGAGACAGCGTGGACAGGCCTGCGCTTCTTCGACCTGAAGCGCTTCGGCATCCCCTACAGCCACGTCTATGGTCCCGAAGCCACGAAGTACGACTTGCGTGCCCATGACAGCCGTCTGGCCATCGAGCTTCCTCAGGAAGTGCTGCTGGCTGGTCTTGAGTCGTCGCGTCCTCTGGAAAGCGCCCAGGGCGGAACCAGCAACTCTACTGCTTCCGACGGTGCACAATATGTTAGCAAATAATCAAGAAGGAGGTATAAAGATATGAAGAAACTGAATATCATTCTGTTGGCCCTTGTGGCTTTGACTACGCTGAACCTGTCGTCGTGTAAGGACGACGACCTGGGACCGTCCATCTTCGATACGAAGGAATATCCCCTCGACCGTAGTATCTACACCTTCCCGCTCGATACCTTTGTGAAGGTCAACTTCCTCGAGCCCTACAACATGCGTTATCTGTACAAGTTGCAGGATATCGGCTCCGACATGGACTACAACCTGACGCCCTGCTCCTACGACCAGTGTGTCAATCTGGCCGTGCTGAACAAGTATTTGTGGTACGATGTCTATCGCGACATTGTGGGCGACGAGTTCCTCAAGACCTACAGCCCCCGTGTGATGCACATCATCGGTTCGCCGGCCTACAACCCCACCAGCGGAACCATCAGACTGGGTACTGCCGAGGGCGGTCTGAAGATTACCCTTTACAATGCCGAGAGTCTTCGTCCCGACGACCTCGACAATCTCAACGAGTACTTCTTCAAGACCATGCACCACGAGTTCTCGCACATCCTGCACCAGACCATCAACTATCCCACCGACTTCAACCTTATCTCCACCCAGTTCTACAATACCGCTGGCTGGCAGGATACCCCCGACTCGGTGGCACTCGGACAGGGCTTTGTGTCGAACTACGCCTCGTCGCAGGCTCGTGAGGACTGGGTCGAGACCATTGCCAACTACATTGTCAAGGACTCCATCACCTGGGCCAACATGCTCGATGGCGCTACCCGCAGTTGGGAGCTCGCTACCGACGTCGACTACGACCACTGGCAGCGCATCAACGCCAAGTGTCTGCAGGGCAAGGCCCACCGCGACTCTGTGGGCTACTACTATAAGGACGGTACCACCAGCGGTGGTAAGGTTGTTACCTGTCAGGTGGTGCGTAAGTACATCCAGCGCAACGCCGACGGTTATGCCGTTCCCGATGCCAACGGAAACATCGTCTACCTGAGCATTGTCGACAAGAACAATGTCGAGACAGGCCGCGAAATCATCCTGAAGAAGCTCGAGATGTGCCGCGAGTGGCTCAAGACCAATTTCAACTACGACATCGACGCCGTGCGTTACGCCGTACAGCACAAGCAGTACATCTACGACGCCAACGACCACCTCGTGCTCGACGCCAAGGGCCGTCCCGTCAATGCGCTGACCTACGTCCGTCCCGACGGCACCACGCTCATGGATGAGCTGCGCCAGATGGTCGACCGCTACAAGTCACTCATGACCACCAAATAAGCGTGTAGTAAGCAAGTAAAAACAGAAAAAGACTATCAGAACAATATGAAGAAAATATTTTCACTATCCCTGCTCTTCTCTGTGACCGCCATGCTGTTCACAGGCTGTGTGTCGGAAGAGGACGATCTGTTCAGCACTTCTGCCGCTGAGCGACTCATGCAGTCGAAGAAGGTGTATACCGAACGTCTGGGCGGCACCACGTGGCTCATGGAGTTCTATCCCGTGAACACCGACGAGGCCCCCAAGGGTAACGGCTACCTCATCCTGAACCAGTTCAAGAAGGACGGTTCCGTCGTCCAGGCCATGCAGAACGACCTGAGCGACGGTAAGTATCTCACCGATACATCCCTCTGGGAGGTCATCTCCGACCAGGGCACCGTGCTCTCCTTCAACTCCTACAACAAGTGTATCCACACCTTCTCCGACCCCGGACTCTATCAGACCGGTCAGGGCTACGAGGGCGACTACGAGTTCGTCATCCTCAGCCTCGAGGAAGGCGCCAAATACGGCATGCTCAAGGGTAAGAAGCGCAGCACCTACAACCGTCTGACCCGTCTGCCCGACGATACCGACTTCAAGGCCTACCTGCAGGATGTCAACGACTTCACGTCTACGATGTTCTCTCAGGACGCCCCCAACGAGCCGCTCATCAGCTTCGGAGGCCAGCGTTATGTGATTACCGGTAGCGAGTCGTGCATCATGGATTTCTATCCCGAGGGTGGCGACGAGATTTCACAGACCGAGTCGCACGCTTTCCTCGTTTCCCAGCACGACGGCAATTATTATCTGCGTTTCCGCGAGCTCATCAAGCCCGACAGCGTCAGCGAGGATAATGCCATTCAGGAACTGGTCTACGACCCCGTCACCGACCGCTTCATCGACGAGACCAACCCCGACAACTGGGTGGCCAGCCGTTATACCGTCACCGAGTTCTTGAAACAGCAGCTCGAAGGCAACCACATCTATCGCGTCAATAGGAATGCCCCTGCCGGCGAACTCTCCGAAAAGATGCAGCAGGCGCTGAACGCCGCTCACGAGGGCATCCGCGCCGTCAACAAGAACTATGGCATCAACCAGATTTCGCTGCGCTACGATGCCGAGAATGGCTTCTGCTGGTTCTTTAAGTATCAGACTGGTAATGCTGCCAAGAACATCGAGTTCCTGTATTCCGGAGCCATCGAGGGCGACAAAGCCAGCTTCACTTACCTGAAGCCTGCCACATCCAATGCCGAGGCCATCATCAACCGTGTCGACGGCATCCGTTCGCTCCTGCAGCAGACACTCTCTCAGCAGTTCGTCGTGACACCTAACGTGACATCTTTCAACTATAACAAGGTGAAGTTCACTTCCGTGTCCGATCCCGACCTGTGGTTCATCGTGAATTATTAACTCATTCTAATTATAAACTAATGATTTAAGAGTATGAAAAAAGTTTTACTAACACTCGTTGCATTCGTTGCAACAACCGCAGGCTTTGCCCAAAGCGAGGTTGCTGTGGTGAAGAATGTGAGCAATCGTGTGGCTGATCATCAGCAGGTTGCTGCTCCCGTAGTTCGTCAGGCAAGCCTCGATGGCGAGCAGGCTGTGGCTAAGCGCCGTTCTGCTATCGACAGCATTTACTATGCTCGTCCTGCTGGAACCTATTGGGTTTCGGGTACTACCTCTTCTGACGAAACTTACGAGTACCTCGTCGTTCCTCCCTTCACCGACCTGAAGTTCATCAATGTCAGCAACGACCTGACAGGTAAGTGGACCATCGGCAGCAAGGATACTGCGCTCGATGAGTATGTGGATGAAGACCATAACTTGGTTTTCGATTTCGACAAGGTCACCCCGGGTTACGTGTCTTATTGCCCCAAGTACACCGCTGGCGAAATCACTTATCAGGTGGCTGACTATGTCCTGACGATGGACTCTGCAGTTCAGACACTGCATCCCTTCGACTATGTGAAGACCAAGAGATATTATGGTTTTTCCAGTGGTGAGTCTGCCTTCCAGTCTGGTCCAGATTCTTTCGATTTCGATGGCGACGGCACAGCCGAGACCTTCTATCCCCAGTTCCGTCAGTACTTCGAGAAGCCCGCTTCTCCCCTGTATCTGCACGAGGTCAAGCTTTGGGCACATTCTAACAGCCCCGCTTTCACTGGCGATTACCTGAAGCTGGTGTTCAACAAGGTCGAGCGTGTGCAGGTTGGTGAAAGAACCTATCGCTACATTGGCGAGAAGATTGGTGAGATGAAGTGCGTGCAGGCTAACATGTCTACCGAGCAGATTGGTACCACTGGCCGCTATCCTGGTGACCTGATCTTCGCCAACACCGTTATCGACGAGTTCGGTACCGAGGAAGTGCTGCCGCTGCTGCTCGACGAGGCTTTCGCCATCACCATCGAGGGGACCGAGAATCCCTCACTGGCTATGGACGTTCGCTTCTATTTCGGCGACCAGGGCGAGCACGAGGAAGAGTGGAACACCCGTGCTACTCCTACCTACATCGTACCGTTCGACGCTCAGGGCAAGCCCATCGAGAATCCCAATGGCAACCCCAACGGCCTGTCTTACTTCAATATCACCAAGGATGGTCAGAAGTACTGCTACAACATCGTATTCTACCTCTATGGCGAGATGGATGCCATCAAGGTTGAGACCGACGATGCTCTGAACGTGCAGATTGCTCCTGTTGCCGGTGGCGACACCGCTTCTCAGCCCACCGATGGTGGCGAGGGCGCTCCTGCCTATGTATGGACCAACTATCCCTTCTTCATTCAGGAAGGCGACAACTACGAGGATTCAGGCATCTACGAGTTCGAGGGCATCCCCGAGTGGGCTCAGGTCAAGATCGATCCTACCTATTACGAGTATGCTACCGACGAGGGCAGCGTTCGCGGCTTGCATATGGTTTGGTTCACTGTCGAGGCTCTGCCCGATGGCGTTACCGGACGTTCTGCCGAGATAAACCTCAAGAGCGCTCTGGGTGCTAAGAATCAGGCTCCTATCTACATCGTTCAGGGCGACGCCACCATCACTGGTGTAAACGCCATGAAGTTCGATGCCAACGGCAAGTTTGTAGGTTCTACCTTCAACCTCGCCGGCCAGCGCGTCAACGACAACTTCAAGGGCCTCGTCATCAAGAACGGCCGTAAGTTCATGAACAAGTAATCAGGTTGTGGTTAAGTAATCCCCACATTACTGATACACCCTATTAACACAAAGAATCCGAGCAACTTCATCGTTGCCCGGATTCTTTCATTTCTCACTTCTCATTTCTCATTCCTCATTTCCGTTCTTAGAACGGACCATAGCCCATACAGCTCGTCGTTCCCAGTGCGGTCAGTGCCGCCGTCAGCGCCGCTATCGCTATGCGAATCACGACTTCCCAAAAATTCTTCTTCATACGCTTTAATAATGTTGAATGTTGAGTGTTGAATGTTGAGTTTTAATGTTGAATGTTGAGTGTTGAATGTTGAATGATTCTCGCTTCGCTGCGATGTTTGAATGAATAATTCTCAATTCTTAATCGCCGAAGGCGACCATTCCTTCATTTCTTCATTTACATTTCTCATTTCTTTCATTTCTCATTTCTCATTTAAAAAGGTTTGCGCCCTTTCAGGCGCTAACCTTTTTAAGATCCCGTTTCGAAGCCGCCGCTGCCGCCGGTGCCCTTAGTGAACACCTTCGTAGTCACCTGGCTGCTCACACCGTCCTTGATGGCGATGGCCTTGATGGTCGTAGTCTCATCAATGGTGAAGGGCTGGGTGTACAGCGTGTCGTTGCTGTCGGGGTCGTCGCCGTTCTCAGAATAGTAGATGGTAGCACCGTCAGGACCGCTGATGCTCACCTGGCTGGTCTCCTCGAACGGATTCACACCGCTAATCGTAGGAGCTGCTACGCTGTTCTGCTGGTTCTGCGAACCACTGTTGCCGGAGTTGCCGCTGTTCTGCGAACCAGAGTTACTGCCGCTCTGGCTCCCCTCGCCCGTTGGAGAGGGGGTGGGGGTGAGGCTTCCCTTGGCCTCGGCAATCATGGCCTGAGCCTGGTCCGTCCATGCCAGACGTCCGTCCTTGTTCAGCTCCTCGCGGGTGTAGTCGCCCGTGGCCTGAGCCAGCAGCTTCAGCGACTGCACGGCAGGACCGGTCTTGTCGGTCTTCTTCATCTCGCCGATGCTGGCCGTGATCACCTTGTCGTTGTCGGCGTCGTACAGCTTGATGCTGCCGTTGCCGATGCAGCTCACCTTGAAGATGGCCAGGTTGTCCACCTTGACGGTGTTACCCATCAGAGTCTGCTCACGGGTACACTTCACGAAGTCGCGCAGGATACCCTCGATGGTACCTTCCGAGAACGGGGTGTTGTGCTCTGCCATGTGAACAGCCATGTCGTGGATGTTCATCGTCTGCTTGTAGCGAACTCGGGGATAGAACTTACCGAAGCTCGCACTCTTGTCGTTGTTGTTTTTTGTAATGTACAGTTCAATCATAATTTGTAATGTTTTTTAAGTTTTTAAATAGTTTGTTTTGTTTCGTTTGTTCCTTCTCCTTTCCGGCCTGCGCACTGCCATTTATCTCCTTTGGTATTGCAAAGTTACGAAAAAATATTTTGGCCTTGCAACTTATTGCAAGTTTCTGCTAATTATTGCAACAAAATGTTTGGATATTTCAAAATTTTTTTATACCTTTGCAGATGAAAATAAATATCATCTGCGAGGCTTGGCTGCACCTCGGCAAAAAGCGAGCTTTCTGCTCTCGGTTTGCACAAGCCTTGTACTCGTAATCCGAAATTAACTAAAAATACTATTATATGAACGAAAAATCATCAAAACCGAAGACCTTCGGTCGCAGTGAACTCGCACTGCAGTACTTTCCTGAGCTTACGGCGATGTCCGCCTGGCGCAAGTTCAAGGAGTGGCTCGAATTCAATCCGCGCCTCCGTCCGCTGTCGTCGCTCTCGCGTCGCACATTCACCCCTGCCGAGGTAGACCTGATCTACGCAGAGCTTGGCGAGCCGTAGAATTTTCAGCAGGAGCCTTCCGCTGTCTCGCCGGAGCCTTCAGCCATTGCGCTGGAGGCTATTATTTGTGACGCTATTATAATAGGTAGGAGTCATCGCAACGCCACACTCAGACCTTCAGGTCAGAGAACTTTTTCAGGGGTAAAAGTCATCGCATCGCCACACTCAGACCTTTAGGTCAGAGAACGCTTTCAGTACACACGAACTTCGAAATATTCATTTATTCAAATATTCAATTATGACAGGAAGGTTTCTGCGTTTACCGAAGCAGAAACCATTATTATATTATATATTATATATAATATATAATATAATAAAATATTACACAAATTATAATTCTTTCTATTCCATCCCTAACACACCCTCCCACGGAATTCAAATCACCGAATTTTGTAAAAACCTTCCTGTCATAATTGAATAAATGAATATTTGAATATTTCGAGTAAGCGAGAGCAGAGTGAAGTTCGTTTCGACTCTGCCAAGCGGGAGAAATATCGACGAAGTCAATAAATGAAGATAAAGCCATGCTCGCATGAGCTTTATTGAATGCAAAAAATATCGACAATGTCAATATTTGAATAAATCCCCCAATTTTCTTTGGTACTTTAGAAATATTTTACTATCTTTGCAACCAAGAAGGTTGCGAGAACGGGCTGCGCCTCGGCAATTCAAGCGAGCTTGATTGCACTCGGTTTGCACCGTCCGTGCCAACAAATATGCTACTGCTGAAATGACGAACGAACGAAATGCAACACATAACTCGCTAAATATGAGGGGTTTAATAAAACTGCCCCCCCCAATATTTTGTAATCTCACAGGTATAACCACATCCCACGGCATTACTGCCAATGCCCCCCTGCTGCATCAGGCTTCAGCCTCTTGTGGCAGGGTTTTGACGTTCCTATGCCTGACTGTGATTACGCTTAACATCTGAAACAGCTATGATAGAACATTGGTACGAATATCTCCCTGCAGCATTGATGTTAGGAGGATACCTGAAATCTTTTTCGCGATAATCTGATTCTTTTGTATTATTCCCCCTTGGTAAAGACAACACCTGCGCGAAAAAACAAAAGATAATTCTACTTTCTTTTGGTTTTTTGCTCACTTATTCGTATCTTTGCATCGTTCATACCCGCGCTTTTGGGCGAATGGGTGGGACGACGACATATTGGAAAGCGTCATTGATGCTTTGTTTTTGGCTATCTGAAACTTCCACAAATGATAGACCAGTCAAGAGCAACAGCGGAGGTGAATGCTACGGGTGTAGTATATACTCCCGGAGTGTGCCGAGGGCTAACGATGCCCTCACGCACACTTTTCGGGGTGCATTATATACTGACCGGCGTGGGTATTCAAACTCTGTTCGTTCACTGGTCGGGCTGTGGAAGGCCTCAGATAGCGGGACGGGCAGGTGAGGATACCCCGCTTTTTGTATGCCGCCATCACTAACTAAGAAACCTCTGACATTTGGGTATCAGTCAGAACAACACGTTGCTGACCGATGCCTCAAAACACGGTTGTAAAGAAAAAGCCCGTTGTCGCAAAGCCGTTTATTAAATGGGCTGGCGGCAAAGGGAACCTACTACAAAAGCTGGAAGCGCTGCTACCTGCTGATTTCGACGATCTTAAGAATGTAACTTACATAGAGCCTTTTGTTGGTGGTGGTGCCATGCTATTCCACATGCTACATTACCACAAATGCATCAAGCGTGCAGTCATTAACGACATTAATCCTGATCTCATTCGCTGTTACCAACTTATAGCTGATACACCAGAAATTCTGATAGACCGCCTTAGTGTCATTGAAAACAACTACTATAGCGTGGAATTCCCAGCAAGGAAGGAGCAATATTATGCCTATCGCGATCAATATAACAGCGAAGGAATTCATCCCGACGAACGAGCTGCGTTGTTTATCTTTCTGAATCGCACATGCTTTAATGGCCTTTATAGAGTGAATGCCGCGGGCAAATTCAATGTTCCATACGGGCGGTATAAGAAACCTCTCATTTGTAATAAAGAGCTGATAATGGAAGACCACCAAGTGCTTAACTCAGTAGAACTGATTATCCGTCAGCCCGGAGATTATAAACTTGTCAGGCAGAATCTCAGCAAGAATCATGTGAACTTCGTATATTTCGATCCTCCTTATCGGCCTATTAGTGTTACGTCTTCATTTAAGGAATACTCAAATAGTCCTTTTGGTGATAAACAGCAAGAAGAGTTGAAACTCTTCTGCGACAAGTTGTCTAATCAGAATTGCCTTGTCATGCAGAGTAATTCTGACAGTAAAACCGAGAATGGAGAATCCTATTTTGAGGAATTATATGTGGGATACGATATCCAGAGGGTCTTAGCAGCTAGATTTATCAATGCAGATCCCGAAAAACGTGTGAAGCTAACAGAAGTAGTCATTAGAAATTATTGAGCTATGGGAAAGATATTGATACAAGCCAACAATCTTGACACAGTCATAGATACCTTTATGTATATCTATATGCATCCTGGCTGCACAAAACAAGAACTGGCAGACTATTGCGGTTTTACGCTCCGGCAGGCAGATTACTACACAAATGCCTGCAAATATCTAGACCTGATAAATGATGATTGGAGTAAAACTTCTCTTGCAATTGATATTTTTACGAACAATCCAGCAGAAATTTCAGAACGAGTCTACGCAAGAATCATCTCTGATGAGCTGATGGGGCAGATCTTTGCACGAATCTATGTGCTCCCGAATGAAGACCCATCGACATTCGCTATGGAGCTAACAAAAGAATACTATCCGGGTTATAGCGAAGCAGTTTATGAGCGGAGGTCGGATAATATCGTGAAATGGTGTAAGAGGATTATTGAGAAAATGAATACAAAATATTAAAGATATGGCACATCTAACGGAACTACAAGTAGAAAATGTCAAATCGCACATGATGCGCGACGAAGATGCATTAAGAATTAAGTTCAAAGCAAAGAATACCGAATTTGACACTATCAGCAGACCTCACAACGAAGTTGAGGCCTATGAGAAAATGGGGTATTCTGTGGTTCGGTCTTCTGCACGCAAAACAACATTATCTCGAAAAAAGGATCATGGCGTGCAGTTTGAAGATGACGTGTGGTGTATGTTCTATAAACTTGGATTTCGAATTTTGAATGGAGACGAGAAACTTGTTGTTCAATGGGGCCCCAATAAGGAAGATACCCAACAACTTGATGTGGTAGCTGTAGGCGATGATGCCATATTCGTTGTTGAATGTAAGGCAGCTCTAACTTCTGTTGGTCACAGTTTCAAGACTGAACTAAACAAAATGGAGCAATACATGACTGGTATTACTGAATCTTTACGGCAGATATACGGTAACAAACGAGTAAAATTTATTTTTGCCTCTCGAAACTACCGTATTAATGACGAAGATATTGCTCGTATGGGAAATGCTGGAATATTCCATTTGAATGACAACTCCTATAACTATATCAACAACCTCATCAAGTCATACAAAGAATCCGTCATCTACCAATTCTATGGGTTGATGTTTAAGGATGAACTTATAAATGACGATCTGATTAAAATACCTGTTTTGAAGGGCAAGATGGGTGAACGTAACTATTATATTTTCTCTATCGAGCCGAGCACGTTGCTAAAGATAGGATTCGTCCTTCATAGAACCCGTGTCAATGATTCTATGGCACCAACGTATCAACGTCTTCTTGTTCCATCAAGACTGAAAGGCATTACTAATTTTATTGACGGAGGAGGCTATTTCCCAAATTCCATCATCATCAACTTCAGTGCAGCAAATGATGAGCTGAAAGTGAAGTTTACACCCATCAGGGCAGAAAAGGACTCCCAATCAGAGTTCGGGTTCCTGCGCATCCCTAATGCTTATGGCATTGCTTACATCATCGACGGACAACACCGCGTGTATGGTTATGCCCAGTCACAACATAAGGAAGACAGCACTATCCCTGTTGTTGCTTTCGAGGGTATGGAATCGGAGGAACAGCTTAAGATATTCATGGAGATTAACGAGAATCAAAAGGCCGTCAGCCCAAGCCTGCGACTAGACTTGGAGGAAGACCTTTACTGGAAATCAGCTCGTCTTGATTCTCGCATGAAAGCGCTGCGTTCGTCATGTATCAAAGCTCTTGCAGCCAATTCAAACTATGTGCTTTACAACAAAATCTCTGTTGGCGAAGATCCGTCTCTTTTGGCCTTCAAGCCTTTTGATACCGCATTGGGACGCTCAGGATTGATACCCAAAGCCTCTTCAACACAATGGACTGGTGATACTGATGTCTGCATATACAACACCAACGAGACGGACATTGATAAAGCCATGAAGGATAGCCGTACCAGGATAACAAAGTTCATTGATGATGGCTATGCCATTGCGGACTCAATCATGACAGAAGAGGTCAAACAAGACTACCTGTTCTCTAACCGAGCCACGTTTGCATTCATTGCTCTCTTGGGGTCTTTGCATACATATCTTATCAAGATAAATACAATTAATCCTCAATCATCAATTCCTGATAGAATTGCAGCTGTTGATCCGTACATTCGTCATTTGGCAAACAGTCTCAACAACCTCTCAGACGAAGACAACCGAATTATCAAAGGTGTGTTGGGACAGGGTGCCGATACATTCTGGCTTCGCTCTTTCCAGAATATCATCAACAAACAATTCCCTGAATATGCGCCTGAAGAACTGGTAGAATGGAAAGAGACACAAGATCAATCGTTACAGCAGGAAGGCGCAGAGCGCAAGGCAGATATCCGTCGCCAACTCAGAACACTCCTGTTTGCTCGACTTGAAAAGGTGTATGGTGCAAAATGGTTGAATAATGTGGCCATTCTTAAGAACGCCATTGAAGGTAGAATCATCAAAGAGTATGGTGACAACGATGATTTCGATCTGTCTGAATACGATTGGAGAGATTACTTGGAAGTCTCGGAATATCGTGACGTGATTGATAAGAACTTCAGCTATCAGGAGTTCGAGGAAGTCTTTGCTATTAACATTGGACTTGCTTTTAAATCAAAGAAAGACAAACTCAATTGGATGACGATGATTAGTGAACCCAAAGGTAAAAAGACTTCTGCTTTGACACGTTCAGATTTAAATCGTCTGGAATTGATCAATACACATTTGGCCAACTTCATTGATGTTGAATGACATACAAGGAGATATCAAGAACGGATAATTCGCTGCGCCCCTATCAGCAACAGGCAAAGGAGGACATCTTCTCTGCCTGGGACGAATGTGATGGCGTGATGTTCCAGATGCCAACTGGTACTGGAAAGACCCGCCTGTTTTCATCCATCATCAGCGATATCAAGACTTGGAGCGTTCAGAACGGTGAGGACGTAAAAATCCTTATCATAGCACACCGCATAGAACTGATAGACCAAATCAGTGAGAATTTGGAACGTTATAAAGTTTCACATGCTATTATTGCCGGTGGAAAACCTCGCGATTTAAGATATCCCGTCCAAGTGGCTTCTGTCCAAACCATAACTCACCGTAACAATCTTGATGTGGCAAGTGACTTGAATGTCAATTTCATTATTGTGGATGAGGCCCATCATTGTGTTGCTAATTCTTATAAGAAGCTTTGGGACATGTATCCTAATGCAAAAAAACTGGGAGTGACTGCAACACCTTGGCGAATGAACAACGGAGGCTTTGAAAGCGTTTTCGATAAGATTATCATTTCGCAGTCTATCCAAAGTTTTATTGATGCAGGTTGGCTTGCTCCTTACGACTATTATTCTATCAGCTATAATAGCGAGATTCAGAAGGAGATTGAATCAATTACCGAGTTTGATGTGGAAGGTGATTATAAGATTTCTGCTTTGGAGAAAAAGATAGACACCTCACGTATTCGAGCTCAATTACTGGATAGCTATTTGAAATTTGCCAAAGGCAAGAAGGGGATTATCTATTCTGTTAGCAGAAAACATAGTGACCACATCTGCCAAGAATATCGTGAAGCGGGTATAAACATCGTTCGTATAGATAGCAAAACACCTAAAGACGAACGAAAACTATATGTGGACCGTTTCAGAAAAGGCCTGATTGATATTATTGTAAACGTAGATATATTCTCAGAAGGTTTTGATTGCCCTGATATAGAGTTTATCCAATTGGCAAGGCCAACAAGATCGTTAGTGAAGTATCTGCAGCAAGTTGGACGTGGATTGCGCCCAACAGCAGGTAAAAGCATTTGCCTAATCTTGGATAATGTTGGCCTGCATTTTCAGTTTGGACTGCCTAATTCAGACCGAAATTGGGAGGAATGCTTTGTGGGGAGTCCACATATTCCAACTCGTAGGAATAGCTCTGGAGGCTCAATGCTTACGGAACATAAAGAGCGAAACTTCTCAGAAGGCACAGACGAGATGCAATTGATTGTTGCATCACAAAAGAAAGCTGATGAAGCAACAAAGCAGTGGTCTGATAAAGACTTAGAATTATTAAAGACGTTATTTGAAGAAAAACAGTGTCCAATAGAAGTTCTTGTTGCTGTTTTCAAACGAAGTGAGGATGAGATAAGGAATAAATTATCTGAATTAGCACCTAAAGAATAATGGCTACAATTACTCCCTTCTACCGCTCTGGCAGCAAAGACTTCACCCTCGTAAATGGTGATTGCGTGTCGGTACTTGAATCGTTTGATTTCAAGTTCGACATGATATTTGCTGACCCTCCTTACTTCCTGAGTAATGGCGGCATCAGTGTCAGTAGCGGTAAGGTGGTTTGTGTGGATAAAGGAGGATGGGACAAGGCTCCTTCAGCGGAGTATATTGATGAGTTTAATCGTCGGTGGATCACGGCTTGCAAGGATAAACTGAAAGACAATGGAACCATTTGGATTAGTGGTACCCACCACAATATTTTCTCTGTGGCAGACCAGCTGTCAGAATTGGGATTCAAAATTCTGAATGTGGTAACGTGGAATAAGACTGATCCGCCTGACAATGTATCTCATCGTGTGTTCAAACACTCTGCGGAGTATATCATCTGGGCCAAGAAATCGAAACGGGCTCAGCACCGCTATAATTACGAACTGATGCGCCAACTGAACGACGGCAAGCAAATGACGGATGTGTGGCGAATGCCGGCAGTGGCGAAATGGGAGAAGTCATGTGGTAAACATCCTACGCAGAAGCCATTAAGTTTGTTGTCGCGCATGATCATGGCTTCTACAAAGGAAGGTGACTGGGTGCTCGATCCCTTTAATGGTAGCGGTACCACTGGCATCGCCGCCTCTCTGCTTGGGAGAAAGTATCTGGGTATAGATATGGATTCTGGGTATCTTGAACTGGCCTCAAAACGTAGAGAGGAACTGGAAAATGAGGAGGTTAGGCAGGCTTATAAGGAGATGGTGCTGGTGGATTTCAATGGAGCCATCCAAGCAGAGCAACCGCATCATGTACTCGTGGGAAGGATTGGTTCTGAAGAGCAATGGGAATGGTTTGAGAAGTCTCACACCTATATCTTACCAATCAGCAAAATTCTGTTTATGCCAAAATTGCTTGGTGCAGAATATGTGTTGGCTTTTCTTGGGAAAAATCCGAAGCGGGCCCAGCTGTGCAGAATATCTTCGGTAAAGCCCCAAGTAAAGACCCGAGAACAGATAGAAGAGATGGCTTCGCATACTTCTTACTATAAGCCAACACGTGACAAAACCTACTGGCTTATCCATCTGGAAAAGCCATTGGATGAGATAAAAGGAAAGGTGTTCAACAAGTCGTTGTTGCTTAACTTACAAGAGCAGCGTGGAGCCTATTGGATTAAGAAATACGAAGAGGCCATCAAGGCGTTTGAGTGACACCTTGTAGTATGTCACTGATTTTGCTCCAATAGTAGTACGCCTCCGGATTACCGCGACGTATTTTGGTTAGTTCTTTGCTAACGGCAGCACTAATTTTCATATTCATTGCATCATTAGCATTGCCTGAATATTTCATGATTTCATGCTGGCCATATTCAATAGCTGTAGCCAAATAGGCCGCCTTTGCTGCATCGGTTATGGCCTGATCAAGCGTATACCTGCCAACATAGATATGGCTCTTCAACTTATCAACTCCCTCGGCAAGCAGTTCAAAATCATTGTTGGGGTCAACCTTTCCGCGTGTACCAAGTGCCATTGCTGAATTCCGGATGTCTTCATAGACAATGCTGAGGTCGTCACCCTTTCCACGATATGATGACAGTTCAACTACTGCTATCGACTTGAATGTTTCCGCCGTGGTGGCAATGTCTTCTACGGCATCAAACAACCTTCCAATATCGTGTAGCTGCTTAGCGACGTTGATAGTGGAGTTGTGTGTGCCTTTATAATAGGGAACACCGCATGTATTGGGTGCAAAGGCTGTCAGTTTGTCGCCAAGAATATCAGCAACTGACGGTACTCGAATGATGGTTTCGCTATTATCAGTCTTAATGAATGGATGCAAGAGAGGCTTGTCTTCTATCTGATGATAGTGGTTGTCCTCGAAAAGCACATCGAGTAATACAGAGTCCTCTATCTGGTCAGAATACACCACCTCGAAGAATGATTTGTAATGGCCCTTGGGTACATTGCCGTTCCTGTTCTCACGTCTGATAGTCTTACAATCAGTAAAGCCATATTTCTCGCAGTTCTGGAGATATTTTTCAATGTCGGTTCCTGGTGGGCATAGAACGTCTATGTCTATAGAGAGCCTGCGGGCCTTTTCACCGAGTATCAGAAGAAGACTTGTTCCGCCCTTGAAAGTCAGTGGACAGCCTTCCTTGACAAGCATCTCCAATAGTGAGAAAGCACGAATAACCTTCTCAACAAGTTCGGGGTGTCTGAATTTATGTGATGAACATACTTTGTCAATCCATTCCTTTTCAAAACATTCTTCCTGTATCATTGTATTTCCTTCAAGTCGTTAAGTATTGATTCCTTCTCATTTCGACGGTCTGCATATCTTAGCAGACGGGTCTGGTTAACGTTATAATGGGTGACGGCGGTTCTAAGCATCTCTAAATTCTCATAGCCATGCAGATAGTAGAAGTCGGGATCAACCCTTGTATCTACCAATAATTTCTCTATGGTAGGGACGGGCACTTTTCCGTCAAACATTAGTGGAGATTCTGTAACGAGTGGTTTTACAATGATGTTCTCGCTGCTAAAATCAATGTAGGTCGATGCTATTTTCTTAGTAGGAGAGAGGAAGAGACGTCCCTTATGTTTTGGTAGCAACACGTTGAAAACACTCTCCGTAACCTCACGGTTTGTCTCGATATAGACAGTGTTGTTCGGCGTGAGGTCATGCAGTAAGGGAGTAATGACACCGCCACCATAAACGCAAAAGTCTGCTAGTGGAAACTGCTTTGACAAAGACTTGTATAGCGAACGGGCTTTAGTATTGGCTTTCACCTGAAATGAATTAGAGATGTGAGCAGTATATATACCACGTCCAATCCTCTTCAGCTTTCCTTGTCTGCAAAGATTGCTCAAATGCCAGCTGAGCGTATTCCTTGCAATTCCAGCAGTAACCTCTATCGGCATGTCGTCAATTGCAAACTGCTGAAGGCCATTGGCATAGTTCATGATGTTGTTACTTACTCCTACCATTATTTATCGTGAATAAAAATCGCTGCAAAGATAGCTAAAATTCGGCAAATATCCAAATTTTTGCCGTTTTTTAGTTTTATTTTAATGATTATTTGCAGATGTGATTTCAGAACAAATAAGCTGTTTAAAGATCCTAGAGACATCCGAAAGGTTAAAAAATCCCAAAAGTGGATCCACCCGGATCGGCCGGTCTTGTTCAGATCGGCTTTTTTTGTACCTTTGCACCATGATGTATGAACAAACATTTCTGACACATAAAGAGGCTGTGAAAAAGGCGCTTGAGGAACTTGGCGGCAGAGCAAGGTTAAGGGATATATATCCTCGGGTTATTCCTTATATTAAGTATAAACCAGGAAGTGATATTAGGGCAACGTTACGTCGTTTACTCCAAACGACTCCAGAATTATTCCGTCGTACTGAAGGAAGAAAAGGCTGGTGGGAACTTGTTTCGTATCAGGAAGAATTGGCAGAGAGGGATAGAAAAATAGCAGAACTAACTCAATCTCAGATAACCAAGTCAGTAATCATTCAGGCCTTTAATGATTGTAACAACTTAGTAGAAAGAACTTTCGCCATGCAGACAATGGAGAGGCTTTTCGGAGGAATTGATGTTTGGAAGATAGCTTGCAAAGAGATGAAAAAGGCGGGTTATTTTAATGACCCTCAACCAGTGATAATATTTGATAGGCCTCAGATAGATCTCATTATAGACAAGCATATTGAACATGCCGATGTCGCCGTCGGAGTTGCAGAGAAAGGATCAACAGTATTTCATCACAAAATAGAGAAAGATGGACGAGAATAAGAAAGCAGAATATACGAAAGGAATGTTTGCAGGTGCAACATTTAATAACTCAGTGGTGGTTGGAATCGCTGAGAGTGGTTCAACGGTTAGCTACGAAGCACCTAATAAGAAAATGAAGGATGATGGTGATGACAACTTGCAGAAAAAAGGCAAGAAGGCCATCATGGAATATGTAGGACGGCTTCGGCCTTTAGTGAAAGAACAGTATCAGGAGCGATACGACCAGATATGGGAGGGTATCCTGGAAATCAGCCAAGTGAAAGCTGTGATATATAATAAAGGTAAGCAGCAGGACACAACCTTTAACCGCAATCTTCTGGCTCAGCTTATCCATCAGGTGGAAATCATCTATCTTTCTTCAGCCAATAATGCACTGATGACTACTTATTTGGAACCCGAAAGAGGGGCAGATCATCCGGTAAGGCAAAAGCTTGGAGAAGTTCCAGATAAAGACATAAAGAATGCAGTAGAGGATTACATGAAAAAGCATTTAGAATAATCATTTTTTGAAGGAAAAAAGAAAGTTGGGTCACCCGAAAAGTGGCCTAACTTCTTGTATATCAGCGAGTGAAGGAAAGAAAGAAAGTTGCGCAACTTTCTTTCTTTTTTTCACCCATTTATTTTTCAGACCTTTGCATCGCAATCCAATCCCGGAGGGGTGAGGAAATCCGAAACCCGATGGTGGGTGATTGCGGAGGTATTTGAGACTTCGTCTCGAAAACCTTTGGCGCTCGGAAGAGCTCAAACGAGTTTGGTTCTTCGCTCGCTGATGCGGTCTTTGACATATTGTTACAACGGAATTGATAATCTGTTTTTCTACGCACATCTTTTTACTTACGTACACATACACGCATGTATGCGTACATTTATCAAAATTTGAAAGGAATATGAAAACAGAACAACAAGATAAGGATTTGATGCGTCGTGCTGTGCGCCACCTGCTGGTGACTGACGACGACGTGATGAATGAGGCGGAGCGCATAGTGGGGCATACCCTGCAGCGTGAAAACCAAGGTGACAACGGATGCCTGACGGTGACGGAGATAGCCGGGGAACTGGGTATGGAAGCCAGGGACCTGAACTCGTTTCTGCGCGACATGGGCGTCCAGAAATGGAAGCAAGGTCAGTATCGGCTGACACCCCAATACGAGGGGCTGGGGCTGACACACGACAGGCTGTTCATCTACTATTCGAAGGACGGGAAGAAGAAACGTCAGACCTATCTCGTCTGGACTCCCAAAGGTCTGGAATTTATAAGGAAGATGATAAAAGGATAAAGGTAAAAACGTAAAAAAATAAAAGTATTATGACAAAAGCATTTTTGTATGATTCCCTTTGTGGAATGGTTTATCGTGCCATGTTTGCCGGACTTGACGAGTACGGGAAGGCACAGTGGATTAACATTACTCCGGGTGAGGAACCCAAGACGCTGGAAGACTATGTGAGGGACGAAGACCTGGAAGATATGCGGTTCTTTGTGCTGTCGCTGGATGGTGAGATGGCCCAGACATTGCAGATTGCAAAGGTTTTGGGAAAAGTGATGGAATTCCCCTTCGAAGGAATTGGTGCCGACCTGAAACTATCGGTCTGTCACATGAAGGAATTGGGCGTGAAATGGGACCGCAAACCTCTTGAACTCGATGTCAGGGTGTTTGAAAACAGCGTGACCAGCAAACGTAAGGGTAAGTACTCGTTCCGGGTGGAGGATTACAATGAGAGTTGCTCTGTGTTGGCCGACGTGGACGGCTATGACGATTTGGACGAGCTGTTCAGAGATCTACACACCTATTTCTTCGTACTTGAGAATCTGGCGGAAATATCAGTTATCCGTAAAGGCCTCATCATCAGCGACAAGCTGAAGAAGGATGTGAAGAAGACGGAACTGAGCAACTTTGACCATGTTGTTAAGGATGGGATTGTATTTGGTGTTTAAAGGATAAGGAAAAAAGGACCACAGATTTAACGGATTAAACGGATTATTTTTATGGAAAAAACTGTGAGAATTTTGGAGCAGTCGGCACTTTCGACCAAAAAGTATACCGACAAGAAGACTGGTGAGGAGAAGGTGATCAACGCCGTGACGTTTAAGCTGTCGGACGGCATCGACACTTTCCTGGGTGAGGTGACAGGCGAACGCGCCGTGAACTGCCCGCAGTACGACAAGAACTACTTCTACCGCGTGCAGTGCTCGATGGTGGTCAGGGAATGGGATAGCTCTCAGACCGGCGAACACATGAAGGCTACGACGATTTACCTGGACAAAATCGCAATGAAGTAGGATTATGAGTACGCTGAATTTTGCCGAGAAGCCAGTACAGGTGCTGACTCTCGAGGAACTGGAAAGAAGCTATCACGAGAACTTGCCGACGGGTCAGCCCGTCGGCGGTATCTACCACTTCGAACTGATAGGGCAGGTGCTGGAGGCTTTTGAACGCCGCAGTCTGAAGCCGGTGGTGCAGGAAATCTTTGCTGCCGCCAACCGCGACTCGAAACGTCCGGGTGTGACGCTGCTGCCACAGCTGGAGGAGAAGTATGGTGAGCGTGCCGTCGAGGCGCATCTGCTGCGAAGGGTGTATGCCAACATCGAGATCCGAAGCGACGAAACGGATGACTTGGTGACGTGCCTGGCGGTGGCGTACCATCAGAAGGGCATCCAACTGGGTATCGGACCAATGGTGAAGGTGTGCCACAACCAGACTATTCTGGGGGCGCAGGATGTGGTGAGCAACTATGCATGCTGGGGAGCCTACCCCCAGCCCCTCCCAAAGGGAAGGGGAGATAGGATGACAGTAGAAGATGTGCTGGCGAGGGCGCAGCAGTGGGCTGATGACTACGAGCCATTCCAGAAGATTCGCCGTGAGCGCATGGGTGCCCTGAAGTCGGCACAGATGAATCGCGACGATATGCTGAGGCTGATAGGCATCTTGGTGGAGAAGCGCATCCTGCACGATACGCAGAACGACGTGTTGCGCGTGGCGCAGACTTATCCGCTGAACTCGAGCCAGATCAACGAAACGGCAGAGAACTTATTAGCTTTGTTTACTAATAGGGGACAGTCCCCCAGTACTTCGCACAGCGGGGACAGTCCCCAGCCAGTCAGTTATTGGGATGCTTACCAGCAGCTGAACACGGTGCTGAAACCTGCAAGGATGGATATTCCACAGGTGCTGCCGCAGAGCCTGGCGCTGTTTGAGTGTCTGACGGAAATGATTAAATAAGGAATACGAACATAAGGATGACGCTGGAATTTTTAGAACTTTTAGAAGAAATGAAAAAGACAGATGAAAAAAAAGTTCAGGAGCAGAATACTGAGGCACAGTCCTCAGTCGCTCCCCGCAGGAAACTGCAGAAGTCGTTTAAGTCGAACACCCGCATCTATGATGACGGTTCGATTGAGGTGGATCCACAGGCTCAGGGCGAGCCCAGTCAGAAGGATGTGAAGAAGGTGGGTAAGTCGAAACGGTATGTGACTAACGGCAAGAACCCGCTGACTTGCATTGAGATGAAGTGTTCTGAGGATGTGCAGGACAAGGCTGCCTTCTTCCACAAGGAGTTGGCAAAGCTGACTAAGGACATCCAGATTGAGGAGCCGCAGATGCCCGACGGGGAATATCTGCTGAACGACGAGAATGTGAAAGTGCATTTATCGGCAAAAGACAGAAAAGTTACTGTCTGGCTAAAATTTGCATCAGAAGGATTTATGGACATAAGGAAAGAGTTTTACCAGTTAAGCAGTAAAGTTGAGAAATGTTTTGCTTTCAACGAAGCTTTGGTTTGCCAACTGAAGTAGTATCTCTGGAACAGTTTCGGGCGCTGATTACGGCGCCTGAAACTATCAGAAAAGTAAAAGAGGCCCGCGAAGCACTGGATTGTGGTGACAGGAAGACCTATGATGCCAAGAAGAAGGGTTTGCCTTTTGTTATTTTCATCGCTACCTACGACGAGAGCGAAAAGGAGTTTGAGGATAAGGATACTGGCGAGAAGACGAAGAAACTGGGGCGTTGGCGTAACCAGAAGTACTGCAGGCTGAATGGTTTGTGCGTGATAGACTTTGACCATGTGGACAGCCTCACCCCCGACCCCTCTCCAAAGGGCGAGGGGAGTAAAAAGACCGTGAGGGAGATATGGGATGAAGCCTATGCACGATTGTCTGACGAAGACAGGGCCCGTGTGCTTTTTGTGTTCGTAACGCCAAGTGGTCATGGATTGAAGGTTGTGTTTATCGCTGATGCAGCTGTGGGCAACCTGATAGACAACCAGAAGGCGTTTTCTCTGAAGCTGGGTTTGAACCCGGACGAAGCCTGTAAGGATGCATCTAGAGGTGCGTTCCTGACTACGAGTGATGACATTATTTTTATTGATGAAGAAAGACTGATCAATTATGAAAGTGAAGATTTTGGTAAGAAGTATGATGCTGAATATCATGCTGGTCATAGTGCTCCTACTCAGACTGCTGCTGTGGCCGGTCAGAAAGCTGGACAAGGGACTGAGGCTGTCGGGACAGTGGATGCTCAGGAAGTGGTGACTTACAACGATGTGCCCATCGCGAAGATTATCGAGGCGTGGCTGGAGGGTGTCAATCTGGACAAGAACCGCCATAACACGCTGACGGAGTTGGCAAGCCACCTGCGCTATCTGATTGGTAGGAATGCGAAGAAGATTACCGAGGTGGTGATGACGCTGCAGTGGGTTCAGGACCTTGCGACAGAAGGTGAGGATGTGGCAGGTACGGTCAGTTCCGTCATGGGTTGGCGATATACGGAAAAGAAGCCGCCAAAGCTTCGTGAGGCATTGGAAAAGGCTGGGGCTTTGACTATTACTAATACGGGACAGTCCCCCAGTGCTGCAAGCAGCACAGATGGGACAGTCCCGGGGGCTGGCGCCGCGGATGTTTACGACGTGCTGCCGCTGGACAAGTGGGCTGAGGAACTGCAGGAGATGGCGGAGTATTATCCCTGTCTGAAGCAGCTGTTTCTGAATGTGCATCCGCACAAGCTGCCTGCGGTGTGGTTCTCAAGTGCGGCATTGTTCGGTACGCTGATGACCAGGGCGTGGTATTATTTCTGGTACGAGCCGGAGATTGTCAGAAGGCTGAACTACAGCATCTTCATCATCGGCGACCCGGGATCCGGCAAGAACATGGTGGAGAAGTTCTACAAGAAGATTGCCGACCCGATGATTCAGGCAGACCAGTGCCTGGTGGATGCCGTGAACCGCTACAAGGAAGGCCGCACGGAACGAACCACCTCGTCGAAGGCTCAGAAGGGTGACGCACTGAAACGCCCCGAGGTGGGCATCCGCGTGCACCCAGCCCGTACGGCAACGGGTGAGTTCATCCGGCACATGCGGGCTGCCGTGGAAACCGTTCAGGGAGAGCGTCTGAACCTGCACATGTTCTCGTTCGATGCCGAGCTGGACAATGTCACCAAGCAGAACAAGGGCGGCGACTGGAAGGACCGCGAAATACTGGAACTGAAAGCCTTCCACAACGAGCAGGATGGTCAGATGTATGCCAACCAAGAGTCGGTGACGGGCATGTTCAACATCTTCTGGAACTTCATCTACACCGGTACGCCGTATGCCCTGCACCGCAAGGTGAACCAGCGGAATTTCGGTACGGGTATGTCGACGCGACTGGCCGTAATACCGCTGCCTGACAAGGGTGTGGCAAAGCGCCGTCAGCAGGTAGACCCGTCAGCCAACGAGACGCTGCGCACGTGGGCTTACCGTCTGGATAAAGTCGAGGGCGAGCTGCCCATTGAGCCGCTGAATGACGAGACCTACGACTGGCAGTCGGCACGTCTGGAAATCGCCGAGTTCAATGGCGACAAGGGTGACAAGATGCTGCTGAAGCGTATTCCTTACTACGGTATCGGCATCTCGCTGCCGTTCATCCTGATGCGTCATTGGGACGAGTGGCAGGAGTCGAAAACGCTGACGATGGACGATAGGGACAAGCGCCTCTGTCGCCTGGCGATGGAAATCCAGTACAAATGCCAGCAGTTCTTCTTTGGCGAGATGGCGTACAACTACTTTGCCGACCAGAACAAGGAATTCGTGCAGCGCCGCCGCACCACCCGTTACGACGAGTGTTTCCGCAAGTTACCCGACGAGTTCAAGACGCAGCAGTTTATGGAGGTTTTCGGTTGTTCGCAGCCTACGGCCTCTCGCAGCATCCTGCGTTTGCTGGAGGATGGCATTGTAGAGCGCGTACAGCATGGACTCTACCGAAAGGTATTGCAGGAACTGCCGTAAAGTATTGACTTCGTCGAAATATTCAAATATTGACTTTGTCGATATTTGTCTGCATTCAACAATGCTCATGCCAGCATGGCATTGTATTCATTTATTCAAATATTCATTTATTCAATTATGACAGGAAGGTTTCAACGAGATTTAAGAATTTAACTATTTAACTATTTAAGCAAGAACTATGAACGTAGAAATTAACAAGGATGTCAAACTCTCCCAGCATTTTACGCTGGGGGAGCTTTGCAAGACAAGCGTAAAGACGGCGGATGGAAATATTCCGAGTCATGTGCATATTGAGAACTTGAAGCGAGTCTGCGGATGGCTGGAGGGGTTGCGGTTGCGATGCAACCTAAATAAAAAAGAAAAAATAAAAAATAAAGATGAGCCGATAATTATTAACAGCGGGTATAGGAGTCCGGAGGTGAATGAGGCTGTGGGCGGAGCGACGGGGAGCAATCACCTGACGGGGTGTGCGGTGGATATACGGTGCAAGGGGATAGAGCAGGCGATACGCTATGCGTTTATACTCTTAGACATCAGCGAGGAGAGTGGAGAGCCCTTTGATGAGCTGCTGATAGAGAAAAGCTCCAAAAGCATTTGGGTGCACTTTGCCGTAAGGCCAGGCGAAAATCGACACAAGGTCGATTTTCTAAATAAAAAATAAGAAATAAAAAATAAAGGCTGTTGCGTTGCAACCTAAATAAAAAATAAGAAATAAAAAATAATAAAATTCGGGCTGATTTATGGTCAGTCCGATTTTTTTATGTATTTTTGCAAGTTGAATAAAAACTGCATAAAGAAATGACAATGAAAAAACTGACGACGATATGTGTGGTGATGCTGGTGGGTGTGGCGTCGGTGTGGGCAAAGCCTGCGCTGAAGCGGCCTGTCAACATAGTGCAACCCGATGGTACGACGGTGACGCTGATGCTGCACGGTGACGAATACCGGAGCTTTACGACGACGGTGGACGGATATACGGTGGTGAAGGGCGAGGACGGATACTACCGCTATGCCCAGCGGACAGCCGAGGGACGGCTGGCGGCAACAAGCCACATAGCACGCAACGAGGCCCAGCGCACGGCAGAGGAACGGGCATTCCTGACGACCTGCAAGAAAATGCAGGCAGCGCGGATGAGTGCGGGCAGCCTGCGCATGAAGCAGCGCGCGGCAGCAATGGTGAGTCCCCTGTATGGCAGCGACGCAGCCAGTCGCCGTGCGGCCAACATCTGGCCCCGCATCAACTACGAGAAATTCAAGGGCTTGGTGGTGCTGGTGAACTGGAACGACTGCCAGTTTAAGCTGGGCGACGAGGCGAGGAATTTCTACCAGCGGATGACGAGCGAGAAGAACCTGAAGGACGACTCGAAGCAATACTACCCCGTGGACGTAGAGGGCAGCGCACGCGACTACTTCCGCGACAACTCGATGGGGGTGTTCGACCCGACATTCGACGTGGTGGGACCGGTGACCATCGACTATTCGTGTAAATATCCCAGTCCGAAGGACAAGGACGGCGTGGTGGATGAGAAATTCGAGGAGCGCATCTACAAGATCCTGAAGGCCGTGCTGGACAGTGTGGACACGCAGGTGGACTTCAGCAACTACGACCTGGACCAGAACGGCGTGATAGACATGGTGTACATGGTGTTTGCCGGCTACGGCAGCTATGTGCAGGGCAACGATGTGGGCTACATGTGGCCCCACGCCAACGACTTCTCGGACATACCCTCGTGGTGGTCGGGCATCGGCACGTATGACGGCAAGCGGTTCGGCCGCTATGCATGCGGTGTGGAGTTCCAAGATTACGAATCGGAAAAGGCGCAGCACCAGTATTTCGACGGCATCGGCACGATGTGTCACGAATTCAGCCATGTGCTGGGACTGGCCGACCACTACGATGCGAACTACGAGGAGGACGGCCTGAGCACGACGCCGGAACTATGGGACGTGATGGACATGGGCGCTGACAATAACTACGGACTGACGCCAGTGGGATACAGTGCCTTCGAACGCCACGTGCTGGGATTCTGTGAGCCGACGGAGCTGACGGAGCCGGGATTGTACAGCCTGGAGCCGCTGCTGACGACGAACCAGGCATTCCTGCTGAAGACGGGTACGAAGGACGACGACTTCTATCTGGAGTACCGCAAGCGGACGGGCTGGGACCGATTCCTGCCCGGCGAAGGACTGGTGGTGTGGCGTGCAGAGACGTCGGACGCCACCGTGTGGCAGACGAACATGGTGAACACCAACCCTGAGCACAACCATCTGGTGATGGTGTGCAACGCCCCGCAGGGCGGCAAGTATATCGACCTGACGCCCGACACGGACCCCGCACTGAGGTCGTGGGCTGGCGAGCCCGCCGTGATGGGACTGTATGACATCAATATAGACGTGGGTGCGGTGACCTTCGAGGCTGGCAACGACCTGTATCCGTCGGTGCTGGAGGACTTCGAGGACCTGCCGCTGACCACTGCCGATGCCACCGGACTGAAAGGCAAGCTGACCACGTGGACGCTGGAGAATGCCACCGTGGAGGAGCCTGTCGACAACATGGGCAACGGACAGCGTGTGGTGAAGATGGGCCACCTGAGCAAGGTGACGTCGGACAACCTGCAGGGCCAGACGCTGCGTACGCTGGACTTCACCGTGCGGAACGGCGGTGCACAGGTGCGCTTCGCCCTGCGCGGCAGCACGAACGGCACAGACTGGACGGTGCTGCCCACCGTAGGCGGCAAGGCCCAGGCGACAACAATTAACAAGAATGCCTCGAAGACGTTCCACTACCGCAGCATCCAATACCCGTACATCCAGTTTATGATGTCGTGTCAGGAAAAAGGCAAGGAGAGCACGTCGGCGTGCTATCTGGACGATGTGGCCTACTGCCTGCTGGAACCGGTGCCGACAGCGGTGAACACCATCGCTGCGGAGCGCCGCCCGACGGACGGTGCAACGTATAACCTGGCCGGACAGCGCGTGGACAGCCGGTATAAGGGACTGGTGATCAAGAACGGAAAGGTTGTTGTCAAGAGGTAAGTGGAAAGAGGTGAGAGGTAAGAGAATAGAAACGAAATAATAACTTAAATAACCGAATGAACAAAAGAATTTTCCTGATTTTGACGGCGGTGTGGGTGCTCTGTGTGGGTATGACGAACGCCGTGCCAGCGCACCCTGGCACTGTGAAGGTGCAACAGCCCGACGGCACGACGGTGACACTGCGGCTGGTGGGCGACGAGTGGCGCCACATGCAGACCACCGTCGACGGCTATACGGTGGTGAAGAACACCCGCGGATACTATGTGTATGCCGAGAAGCGGAACGGAAAGCTGCAGGCTACGGCACAGGTGGCCCACGACGCGAGCGAGCGCTCGGCGAAGGAGCAGGCATTCCTGGCTGATGTGAAAAAATACCAGGCTGCGGACATGGACGAGCAGACGGTCCTGATGCGGCAGCGCGTGCAGGAACTCCAGCAGGAGACGCTGGCCCGCCGTGCACAGGGAAACCGCGCCACCGACTACGGCAAGTTCAAGGGACTGATTATCCTCATTGAGTTCAACGACAAGAGTTTTTCGCGCGACGACTATCAGGAGATCATTACCGACATGGTGAACAAGGAAGGCTACACGGGCTACGACTACCAGCAGTTTACGGGCAGCGTGCGCGACTACTTCTCGGACAACTCCGACGGCAAGTTCCAGCCGCAGTTCGACATCGCAGGTCCGTATAAGGTGGACTACAGCCAGTATGACTGCCCCATCAAGGGCGAAAACAAGTGCATGGACATCCTGATGGCTGCCATTGACTCGGCCGACGTGGTGGGCGGCATCAATTTCAAGAACTACGACGGCGACGGCGACGGCTATGTGGACCTGGTGTACTTCATCGTGGCTGGCAACGGTGCCAACTATGTCGGCAACGACGAGAACCTGTGGTGGCCCCACCGCAGCTACATCTATGACCCCAAGACCTGGTCGTGGATCAGTAAGGACGGCGTCTATCTGCGCGACTACGCCAGTTCGGTGGAGTTGATGGGTTTAGTCTCACAGCCCAAGAGCGTCAAGCTGGACGGCATTGGCACCATCTGCCATGAGTTCAGCCACGTGCTGGGACTGCCCGACTTCTACGACAGCGACTACGCAGAGAGTGGGGGAGAGAGCGTCACGCCCGGCGTCTGGTCGGTGATGGATGCAGGCTGTTATATGAACGATGCCCGCACCCCCGTGGGCTATTCGCTGTACGAACGCTATTCGGTGCGCTTCTGCGACGCTCCGGAGGTGATTAACGGCGAGGGCAGCTACACGCTGGACCCGCTGCACAGCAGCTTCAAGGGCTATCGCATCAACACGCCTGTGACCAACGAATACTTCCTGCTGGAGAACCGCCAGAAGAATGCCTTCAAGTGGGATGCCTATCTGCCCGCCAGCGGTATGCTGGTGCACCGTGTGGACAGGACGAAAAACGGCGTATGGACCAGTAATAAGGTGAACGCCAATCCGGAGCACAACTACTACGAGGTGGTGTGGGCCAACGGCAAGGATAATGCCCACTCGACGGGCGACGTGTTCCCCGGTTCCCAGGGTGTGCGTACGCTGAACAACGCCACGTCGCCTGCCAACCTGAAGAGTTGGGCCGGCAAGGACACGGAGTGGGGACTGAAGAACATCTACATGCTGGCAGGACAGGTGACCTTCGACGTGGAGAATACGTACATCCTGAGGGAACTGGCACTGCCCGAAGCGGACACCGTCGGCGTGGGGCTGAGGAGTCGGCTGAAGGCTGTCATCACCCCCGAGTATGCGCACTATGAGCTGACGTGGGCGTCGAGCAACGACGAGGTGGCTACCATCGACGAGCAAGGCCGTGTGACGGGTGTCAAGGCCGGCACGTGTACCATCAGCGTCACCAGCGACAACGGCCTGCTGGCCACGTGTAAGCTGACGGTGCAGGAGGTGGAAATTGCGGGCGTCGACGAATTCCTGCAGAAGGAAGTCGACGCAGAGGTGGCATTGAAGCTGGACGGTGCCCAGGTGGTGTATGCCGTCAGCACCAGCGACGAGGCCTATGTGCGTGACGCCAAGGGCAGCATCATGCTGAAGAATACCGGTCTGGAGCTGAAGACCAACGACGTGCTGGACGGCTTCATCTATGCCAAGGTGGGCCAGGAGAACAAGATGATGCAGGCTTTGGGCATTGCCGGCAAGACCGACGACGCCGGACTGGAGCGTACTGAGGGCGAAGCTGCCGAGCCCCGTGAGGTGACGCTGGAGAACCTGACGGAGAAGGACTACAGCGACCTGGTGTTGGTGAAGGCCGTGAAGTTTGTGAAGGAAACCAACGTCTGGGCAGTCAGTGGCGACAAGCGAGCCCGTGTGTATAACAAGTTCCGCAACAAGGGCATCAAGGTGCCCACGAATTATGACGGCCACTATTTCGACGTGACGGCTATCTATGGTACCGGCGTGGTGGACGGTGAAGTGGTGGACGAGCTGTATATGACGGCGTCGCCCGTCGAGGTGGATGCCCCCACGGGAATCCGTACGGTGACCTTCGACGACGGTGCGGAGGGACCGCTGTACAACCTGCATGGACAGCGCGTCGACAGCAGCCACCGCGGACTGGTGATCAGCAAGGGCCGCGTGGTGCTGAATAAGTGAAAAAAGAATTTACGTTAACGATTTAGTAAGAAAAAGTGGCGAAATGTGTAGCGTTTCGCCATTTTTTTATTAACTTTGCACCGACAAAGCTGTCAAAGACGCTAAAACAAACAAAAAAAATACGATAATAGAACAATGGAACAAGTATTTAGTTACATTATCAGTCTGGGTGCTTCGGTGATGATGCCTATCCTGTTTACCATCATCGGACTGTGCATCGGACTGAAATTCGGACGCTCGCTGAAGAGTGGCCTCTACGTGGGTGTCGGTTTTGTGGGACTGGGCATTGTGACCGCCCTGCTGACCACGAACTTCGGTGGCCCGCTGAGCGAGATTTCCCAGCTTTACGACCTACAGCTGAAGGTGTTCGACATGGGTTGGCCCGCAGCTGCCGCTGTGGCTTATAACACCGCTGTGGGCGCACTGATTATCCCCATCTGTCTGGGTGTCAACTTCCTGTTGGTCATTACCAAGTGCACGCGTACGGTGAACATCGACCTGTGGAACTACTGGCACTTTGCCTTCATCGGGGCGGTGGCCTATTTCGTGATGGACCAGAGCCTGGTGTGGGGCTATTTCGCTGCTATCGTGTGCTACATCATCACGCTGGTGATGGCCGACCTGACGGCAGACAAGTTCCAGGAGTACTATCCTGAGTGGCAGGGCATCTCGATTCCCCAGCCGTTCTGTCAGAGCTTTGTGCCCTTTGCCCTGATCATCGGCAAGGCGCTCGACATGATTCCCGGTTTCGAGAAGCTGAACATCGACGCCGAGGGTATGAAGAAGAAGTTCGGCGTGATGGGTGAACCGCTCATTCTGGGTGTCATCGTGGGTGCGCTGATTGGTGTGCTGGCCCAGCTGGACATCAAGAAAATCCTGTTCCTGGGTGTGACGATGGGTGCCGTGATGGAGCTCATCCCCCGTATTACCTCTTTATTTATAGAGGGACTGAAACCCATTGCCGAGAAGACGCAGGAGGTGGTGAAGAAGAAGTTCAACGGCAAGAAGGTGTACATCGGTATGTCGCCAGCCGTCGTCATTGGTCACCCCACGACACTCGTCGTATCGCTGCTGCTGATTCCCGTGGCACTGGGCCTGGCTGTGGTGCTGCCCGGCAACCAGTTCCTGCCGCTGGCCTCGCTGGCAGGCATGTTCTACCTGTTCCCCATGGTGTTGCCCTTCACCAAGGGTAACGTGGTGAAGACCTTCATCATCGGACTCGTGGCGCTGGCCATCGGACTGTATTTCGTCACCGATATGGCTCCTGCCTTCACACAGGCAGCCAAGACCGTGTTCGAGCAGACGGGTGACAAGGCTGCCGACATCCCCGCAGGGTTCGAGGGCGGTGCGCTGGACTTCGCCTCGTCGCTCTTCGGCTGGGTTATCTACAAGTGCGTCAACTCGCTGGAGTATGTGGGTGCTGGCATCCTGACCATCATCACTGTGGGTATGTTGGTGTGGAACCGCATGCGCATTGTGGCTTCAGAGAAAAAGGTAAAAGAGTAAAAAGGTAAAAAATATAAAGCTACAATAATTATGAAAAAGACTATGCTATGTTTCGCCCTGCTGATGATGGGCGCGCTGGGCATGCAGGCTCAGCAGAAGGTTAGTTTCCAGACGGCTTGTCACCCCGAGGACGTGAAGCACTACGACACAAAGACCCTTCGTGAGCGCTTCGTGATGGAGAAGGTGATGGTGGACGACGAGATCAATCTGACCTACTCGCACTACGACCGTTTCATCTTTGGTGGCGCTATGCCTGTGACCAAGGACCTGAAGCTGGAGAATTTCCGCGACCTGGGTCTCGACGTGGATCCGGGCATCAAGGACAAGTATTTCCTGTATAACCGCGAGATCGGTATTGTGAACTGTGGCGAGGGCGACGGTTGGGTGATTGTCGACGGTAAGGAGTATGCCCTCTCTCCCAAGGAGGCTCTCTACGTCGGTCGTGGCCATATCGGCAAGGACAAGGATGTGAACAAGGAAGTGCTGTTCCGTTCGAAGGACGCTGCTAAGCCCGCCAAGTTCTACCTGAACTCGGCTACTGCCCACCAGCACTATAAGACGCAGTGGGTGACGCTGGACGGCCGCAAGGGTTCGCTGAAGGCTGCCGTGTGGGGTCCCGTAGGTTCGCTGGAGGAATGTAACAACCGTACCGTATATAAGCTCATCGTCAACGACGTTCTGGAGGAGGGTCCCTGCCAGTTGCAGCTGGGTCTGACACAGCTCAACCCCGGTGCTGCATGGAACACGATGCCTCCTCACACCCATGGCCGTCGCATCGAGGCTTACTACTATTTCAACCTGCCCCAGGAACAGACCATTGCCCACATCATGGGCGAGCCCCAGGAGAGTCGCGTCGTATGGCTGCACAACGAGCAGGCCATCATGTCGCCCGAGTGGTCGATGCACGCTGCTGCCGGCACCTATTACTACACCTTCATCTGGGGTATGGCCGGCGAGAACCTGTATTATAACGACAAGGACAACATCCCCGTCATCGACATTAAATAATTATCAATTGTCAATTATCAATTAAAATAATATGACTCCTATTCAAACTACCAAAATGTCCAACTTCCGTTGGGTCATCTGTGCGCTGCTGTTCCTGGCAACGACGATTAACTACATGGACCGACAGGTGCTGTCGCTGACATGGAAAGACTTTATCGCTCCCGAGTTCCACTGGACGGACGACGACTACGGTACGATTACCGGTATGTTCTCGCTGTTCTATGCCGTTGCGAACCTGTTTGCGGGTAAATTCATCGACTGGATGGGTACGAAGAAGGGTTACCTGATTGCTATCTTCGTATGGTCGCTGGGTGCCGTGCTGCACGCTGGTTGCGGCTGGGTGGCTATGACCGTCAAGGGTTACGAGTCGGTGGCCCAGCTGGGTCAGCTGACGGGTGATGCTGCTGTGGCTATTGCTTCCATCTCCGTATGGCTGTTCCTCTCGTGCCGTCTGATTCTCGCTGTCGGTGAGGCAGGCAACTTCCCTGCTGCCATCAAGGCTACGGCAGAGTATTTTCCCAAGAAGGACCGTGCGTTCTCGACTTCTATCTTCAACAGCGGTGCGTCGGTAGGTGCACTGGCAGCTCCTGCTACGATTCCCCTGCTGGCTCGTGCCATGGGGTGGGAGATGGCTTTCATCATCATCGGTGCGCTGGGCTTCATCTGGATGGGTCTGTGGATGTGGCTCTATGAGAAGCCCCGTCATAACAAGCGCGTCAACCAGGCTGAGCTGAACTACATCGAGCAGGACAACGACCTGGCTGAGGTACAGGATCGTGATGCCGTGAAGGAGGAGAAGACCATTCCGTTCATGAAGTGCTTCACCTACAAGCAGACGTGGTCGTTCCTCGTGGGTAAGTTCATGACGGACGGTGTGTGGTGGTTCTTCCTGTTCTGGGCACCGGCATACTTCTCCGACCAGTACGGCTATACTTCTGACTCGCCTATGGGTATCGCACTGATCTTCACGCTCTACGCTATCGTAACCATCCTGTCGATAGGCGGCGGCTATCTGCCTACCTATTTCGTCGACAGAAAGGGCATGAACCCCTACCTGGGTCGCATGCGCGCCATGTTCATCTTCGCCTGCTTCCCACTGTTGGGCCTGTTCGCACAGCCTCTTGGCACTATCAGCGCTTGGTGGCCTGCCATTCTCATTGGTCTGCTGGGTGCTGGTCACCAAGCTTGGTCGGCTAACCTGTTCTCGACCATTGGCGACATGTTCCCCAAGTCGACCATCGGTACGATTGTAGGTCTGGGTACGATGGCAGGAGGTCTGGGCTCGATGAGTATCAATAAGGGTTCAGGTATGTTCTTTACCTGGGCTGCTGATCAGGGTGTCAACTTCTCGTTCTTCGGATTCGACGGCAAGCCCGCAGCCTACATGGTGGTGTTCTGCATCTGTGCAGTGGCTTACCTCATTGGCTGGTGCATCATGAAGGCCCTCGTACCGAAGTACAAGCCCATTGAACTGGAAGATTAATATCCTCTGACCGTCCAAGGCAGAAAACCTTGGCGTTTGAGGGCATCGATGAGTCCCTCGCTCATGGCTTCATTATCCTTTCGCGTATAGCGGATGTCGGTGAAGACTTGTGCGAGGGTCTCTTTGTTGTTGATACGTACAAACTCGAGGTTCTCCGGACGGTGCTCTTTGTCCTCGTAGTGCTTGTCGATATCCATTGCCAGATAGTCGGCATAAGTCTCCTGGTGGACAAAACTCTCCAGAGGCAGACGGTCGGAGAGGGGAGGCTCCTCAGCAGGCCAACCGACAGTGAGTGTAGCTACGGGGAACGTCAGTTTGGGCAGTTCCAGCAGGTCGATGATCTGTTGAGGCTGATAGACGGTAGTGCCCAGATAGCAGTAGCCGAGCCCTTCTTCGTCCATGAGGTTACAGAGCGTCTGCGTATAGAGCAGTGCGTCGGTAGTGGCATTGATGAACGACAGGAAGTTGTCGTAGCCGGGGTCGGCATTGCGACAGCGTGCCCACGTGCTGGTGCGGTTGAAGTCGGCACAGATGGTCAGTACCACGGGAGCCTGTGTCACCATGGGCTGGTTGAAATGGGCGGGGGCCAGCTTGGCCTTCATCTCCGGAGAGCGTGTGACGACGACGCTGTAGAGCTGCAGGTTGCCCATGGTCTGTGTACGACTGGCCTCTGTCATGAGGCGGTTTAAAAGTGTTTCGCTGACTTCGCGGTCGGCGTACTTGCGGATGGTCCTTCGAGTAAGAATTGATTTCATTTTTATAGATTTTTGGGACAAAGATACGAATAAATAAAGAAAAAATCGTATCTTTGCAGACAAAATATAAAGATATGGAATCAAATTTGCAAAAAGAGAGCCTTCATCGCATTGCCAGCGAACTGGCTCAGATGGGACGTCAGAAGAAGAAGCCGCTGACGGAAGAAGAGATTATTCCATTGTTGGAACGCTATCAGTCAACGCTGCGTCCCGAGGTGACGGAAGTGCGTCCGCAGGAGTTGGAATGCGACGTGGTGCGTTTCCAGAACAACAAGGATAAGTGGGTGGCTTTGGTGGGTCTGCTGAATGGTTATCCTTATGAGATCTTTACAGGTCTTCAGGACGACGAGGAAGGCATCATCTTGCCCAAATCTGTGACCAAAGGCAAGATTATCAAACACGTCAATCAGGACGGCACGAAGCGTTACGACTTTCAGTTCGAGAATACGCGTGGCTATAAGATTACGGTAGAGGGCCTGTCGGAGAAGTTCAATCCCGAATATTGGAACTATGCCAAGCTCATTTCCGGCGTGCTGCGCTACAGGATGCCCCTTGAACATGTCATCAAGCTGGTCAGTTCGTTGCAGTTGCAGTCGGAGAACATCAACACGTGGAAGGTCGGTGTGGAACGTGCCTTGAAGAAGTATCTGGACGATGCTCCCATTGACGGCACGGACGGCGCAGAAAGTCATCAGTAAGCTGAGGGTAGCGGTATGAAAATGACGTCGAGCTATATCTTCCTGGAGGATGTCCGGATACATGCCTATCATGGTGTGCTGCCTCAGGAGAACGAAGTGGGACAGGACTTCCTGGTGTCGGTACGCTGTGGCGTCGACATCTCGGAGGCTATGGAGCACGACACGTTAGAGACGACGTTGAATTATGCGACGCTCTACGAGTTGATAGCACGCGAAATGGCTCAGACATCACAGCTCATAGAACATGTGGCGGGACGTATGGCCAAGAGTATCTTCCGCGAGTTTCCGATGGTGGCGTCGTTGGACCTCACCATCACCAAGCTGAATCCTCCTTTGCGAGGCGACTGCAAGGGCGCTGGCGTGGAGCTACATTTAATAAATGATAAAACTGGCGTGTAAATCGGGGATTTTCTCAGGAAAATATGTACTTTTGCACTCGCAATGAAGGATAATAAACGTTTTCTGACTATATTGATGCTGCTGATGATGGTGATGATGGTTGCTTTCGGCAAGACAGTAACCCTCTCTACGGCTGCCAAGACGAGCAAGTTTACACTGGTGATTGATGCCGGACATGGGGGCAACGACGCCGGTGCCATAGGTCCCCTTACGAAAGAGAAAATCATCAACCTGAATGTGGCGCTGGCCTTCGGAAAGCTGGTAGAGCGCAACTGCTCGGATGTGAAGGTGATCTACACTCGTAAGACGGATGTGTTTATACCCTTGCATACCCGTGCCGATATCGCCAACCGCAACAAGGCTGACCTCTTTATTTCCATCCATACGAATTCCTTGCCCAAAGGCCGCATCTCACGAGGTTTGGAGACCTATACGCTGGGTATGCACCGTGCTGCCGACAATCTGGAGGTCGCCAAACGCGAGAACGAGGTCATTCTTTACGAGAAGGACTACAAGCAGCGTTATCAGGGCTTCGACCCCAATTCGTCGGAGAGCTATATCATGTTCGAGTTTATTCAGGACCATAACATGGCGCAGAGCGTCGAATTGGCGAAATACGTCCAGCGACGCACTTGTGCTTCGGCAGGACGTATCGACAAAGGTGTCAAACAGGCCGGCTTCCTGGTGCTGCGCGAGACGTCGATGCCGAGTTGTCTGATTGAGCTGGGCTTTATTTCTACGCCCGATGAAGAACGATTCCTGAACTCGACGTCGGGAGTCAATCAGTTGGCGCAGGGTATCTATCAGGCTTTCCTGGACTATAAGCGGAAGAACTATGGTGGTGTGACTGTTCCTTTGAAGGCCGAACAAAAGACGGAAGTCGAGATTCCTACCGTTGTTCCTAAGGCTGATACTCCCAAGAAGGAGGTTAAGCAGGAACCCAAACCGGAACCCCAGCTTGAGGTTAAGCAGGAACCAAAACCGGAACCCCAGCCTGAGGTTAAGCCGGAACCAAAACCGGAGCCCCAGCCTGAGGTTAATCCGGAACCGAAACCAGAAACGAAGCCAGAGGTTAAGACGGAACCGAAACGGGAACCCCAGCCTGAGGTGAAATCTGAGCCCAAATCTGAAGTAAGGCCCGATTTTGTTTCTGCAATTCCTGCTGTTCCCGTCTTTAAGGTTCAGATTCTGGCCAGCAGCACCAAACTGAAGTCCAACGATCCCCGACTGAAAGGACAGAAAGACGCAGCTTGCTATGAGGAAGGCGGATTGTATAAATATACGGTTGGCTCGTCAGCGAACTATAACGAGATTGCCCAGCTGCGCAAGACGCTTGCTGCCGACTTTCCCCAGTGTTTCATCATAGCCTTCAAGGACGGTGCCAAGGTAAATGTCCAACTGGCTATACAGGAATTTAGGAATAATAACAAAAAGTAATATACGATATGAAGTTCTTCACAAAAGAGGTAAAAATCGCTTTAGTGGCCATTCTTGGCATTGTCGTGCTTTACTACGGCCTGACGTTTTTGAAGGGACTTACCGTGTTTTCCTCTGACGACTCCTATTACGTGACCTTTACAGATGTCAGCGGTGTGTCAGCTTCTACTCCCGTCTATGCTAATGGCTATAAGGTGGGGGTCATCAAAGGTATTCAGTATGACTATAATCCTCAGGGGATGATTGTCGCCGAGATGGGACTCGATAAAGAGATGCGCCTGCCGCAGGGTTCACGGGCCGAAATTGCCAGCGATTTGTTGGGAAATATCAAAATCAATCTGATGTTAGGCGAAGATCCCATCCACATGATGAGCAAGGGCGATACCATTTCTGGAGGTGCAGAACAGGGGCTGATGAGTAAGCTGGGAGCAATGGCTCCTGCCATCGAGGCTATGATGCCTAAGCTGGACAGCATTATAACCAGTCTGAACCTGCTGTTGGCTGATCCTGCATTGCGACAGACCTTGCATAATGTTGAGGGCATGACGGACAACCTGAATGCCACCAGTCGCGACCTGCGTTCTCTGTCGGCGTCACTCAATCGCGAGATGCCTTCTATGATGCAGAAAACCAATGGCATACTCGATAACACCCAGCAGCTGACCGGTAATCTGGCAGCTGTCGATGTGGCGACGATGACTGCCAGCATCAACCAGACACTGGCCAATGTCAACGAGATGACCCGCAAGTTGAACAGCACAGAGGGTACGCTGGGACTGCTTATGCGCGATGCTACGCTTTACAACAATCTGGCAGCAACGACAGCTTCTGCCGACTCTCTGCTCATCGACTTGAAGGCTCATCCCAAGCGTTATGTCCACTTTTCCATTTTCGGTAAAAAAGATAAATAAAAATTCTTCCTTATATTTATTTTGTCTAAATAGTGAACGATTGGTTTATTTTTCAACTTAATGCCTCGTAACTGCTTGATATTATATACTTTCTGCCGTGCAGGATTTTTTATGATGCACAAGACTTGATGGATGTGCAGATGATGCGTAAGTGATTGTATGTGAGGAAATTGGATATATGCAAATAAGGAATGTTGTTAAGAAAAATTCAAAAATAGTCTAAAGTCCGATAAACAAACGAGTTACGCGTTTTTGGGTATAAACTGATTAAAAATACAGATTTGCATATTTCAAAAATAATTGCGAACTTTGCAAGCGAAATCATTATTAACCGCACATTAGTGTAATTTATTAAAAGAACAACGATCGCCGCATGGGAAATAGTCCAAAGGCGCTTTGGGACAACTGCCTTCAATTCATCAAGAGCAACGTCACCGAGCAGCAATTCAGAACATGGTTCGCGCCTATCGTCTTCGAGAAATACGACGACGACAGCCGGACTCTCCTCATACAGGTGCCGAGCAGGTACGTGTATGAGTATCTGGAGCAGCACTACGTGAATCTGCTGAGCAAGGGGCTGTCGCGTAGTTTCGGCAATAATGTGCAGTTGAATTACCGTATTGTGGTCGACCAGCAGCACAAGCTGACAGTCGACGAAGAGGGTAGCGAGGCTGTTTCTATCGACGTGCCCCAGAAGCGCGAGGGTATCAACAAGGGTCCTGGCATTCTCGACTCCGTACCCCATCAGGATCTGGATCCCCAGCTCGACCTGCACAAGACATTCCAGAGTTTCATCGAAGGCGATTCCAATAAGTTGCCGCGTACCGTCGGATTGTCTATTGCCGAGCATCCGGGAAAGTCGACGTTCAATCCCTTCTTCGTCTATGGACCTTCGGGCTGTGGAAAGACGCACCTCATCAACGCTATTGGCGTACGTTGTAAAGAAATGTACCCGCGTAGACGCGTACTTTATGTATCGGCCCGCCTCTTCCAGGTGCAGTTCACTGATGCCACCCGTCAGAACACCGTCAATGACTTCATCCGTTTCTATCAGAGCATCGACGTACTGATTGTGGATGATATTCAGGAATGGGCTACTGCTACGAAAACGCTCGACACATTCTTCCACATTTTCGACCATCTGTCCCGTCTGGGCAAACAGATTATTCTGGCTTCTGACCGTCCTCCTGTTGATTTGCAGGGTGTCAAGGACCGCCTGCTGACCCGCTTTGCCTGTGGTCTCATTGCCGAGCTCGAACAGCCCAACGTGCAGTTGTGCATCGATATTCTGAATGCCAAGTGCCGTCGCGACGGACTGAAGATTCCTGAGGATGTCATCGAGTATATTGCCCAGACTGCCAATGGCTCTGTGCGTGATCTGGAGGGTGTCATCAATTCGTTGCTGGCCTACTCGGTGGTCTACAATTCCAATATCGACATCCGTCTGGCGCAGCGCATCATCCAGCGTGCAGTGAAGTTGGACAACAAGGTTTTGACCATCGACGACATTCTGGAGAAAGTCTGCGGACACTACGGCGTCGAGCAGAAGAGCATCTTTACCCGTTCGCGTAAGCGCGACCTGGTTATCGTGCGCCAGGTGTCTATGTATCTGGCCCAGAAATACACCAATATGCCTGCCGGACGCATCGGACAGCTCATTGGCGGACGCGACCATTCTACTGTCATCCACAGCTGCAGTGCTATCGAGCAGCGCCTGAAGGTAGACAAGTCTTTTGTGGCTGAATTGAACAGCATCGAGAACTCATTCCGACTGAAAAAGGAAAAATAATCCTTAATTTTTTTGGTGGTTTCAAAGAAAACACGTACTTTTGCAACGAAGTACGTGCATATGCCGTGCAAAACGTAACGAAACAAACAAATTTACTAACAAATAATTAAAACAAAACGATTATGAAGAAAATCTTTACTCTTATTGCGATGGCTTTCGTAGCCGTGGGTGTTAACGCTCAGGAAACAGATTCCCAGGGACATGCTGCGGGTAAATATCCTGTAAAGAATGTAGTCTGGAAGTCTATTACCTGGAAAAATGGTAATAATAAGAAGGACAAGAACAACAATGACATGCTTTTCCTGATGGGAACAGGTAATGGTTATGCTACACTTCTTGCAGACTATTATTACAGTGACGACAAAGGTGATTGGTTTACCCGTCCGGCCTACACTTATATCTCCTATGAGAGTGGTGAGACAGGTATTCCTGCCTACGGACTTTATTATAAGTTCACTCCTGCTGCAGCCGGTACGCTGAAGGTAAATGTATGGGTAAACAAGGGTAACCGTAAGACTTTCGTAGTAAAGGCTTCTACGGGTGCGCCCCTCGTTCCTTATGTAGACTATTCTTTCGATGGTTATGTAAATGGTCAGAACACCAATACGGACCAGCCCAAGATTGATCCTGAGACAGGACAGCAACAACTCGATAACGATGGCAATCCCGTGTGGATTCAGGCACCTACTTACTTCACTGCTGAGGAGATTAAAGCCCGTCACGATGCCGCCAAGGTGGGTGAAGATGGTGTCGACAGCGCTCCTTATGTCATTGACGCAGGAAATCAGGCCGTCTGGGGTTGGATTACTTTAAATGTAGAGGCAGGTGAAAGCTATGTCATCTATCAGCAGAGTTCACAGCTCGGTTTTGGAGGCTATGAGTTCAATGGCGAGAGTTATATAGCTTGCTTGAATATGGGTGAAACAATCGCCTTGAACACGGAGTTTGCCAATGTTGTTGACGCCGATGGTAATGCCACCAATGTTGACAATCGTGGTTCTGTTGTGAACTTTGGTACGGCAAGTATGGCTGTTGAGGCTGTTGGCGGTGCTGAGCCCGAGTCTGTAGAGGCAGACTTTGATGGCACGGGTATCTCTGTCCTGAATGCAGAACTCAACGTGAATGCTCCTGTTTACAATCTGGCAGGCCAGCGTGTTGAGAATGGTTTCAAGGGACTGGTTATTCAGAATGGCAAGAAATATATGGTTAAGTAAATAAAAACTATCCTATAATGAATTGGGAGTCGCTGACAAGCGGCTCCTTTTTTCTTTTCATCAATATTACAAAAAGATTTGTTGTCCGTCTTTAATTATACTAAAACAAAAAACTAAGATGAAGAAACAAATCATGATGCTGATGGCTGTGCTGCTGATATGCACGACATCAATTGCATGGGACACGTTGGCAGCCTTAAATGGAGTCATCAATGTAACATTTGTCATCGAACCAGAAGGGGCTGGCAATGTGCTGTTGAGTGGTCAGAAAAAGACCTCTGCCCAAGCGTTTTCAGGAAAGGAGATGACCATTTCTGCACAAACTAATCCTGGTTACGTGTTTGCCGGTTGGTATATCAACGACGAACTGAAAGGCACTGATGCTTCTCAGTTTAAGTTTATGACTGGCGAGAGTGATATGACTGTTGTCGCCAAGTTCAAGCAGTTGGCAGCCAGTACCCTTGTTCTTGCCGTCAGGTCTGATTGTGAGGGCAGGGGAACGGTAGGAGTTACTCCGGTGGGTACTACGACAGAAAGCGGCTATAAGTACACTGCCGGAACCCAGATTACGGTAAAGGCTATACCCAACAAAGGTTTTTGCTTCGATTACTGGGAGGATGCTAACGGAAAACAAGTATCTACCAATGCTAACTATACGTTTAACATCGATAGTGATGTGATGCTCTATGCCGTATTCTCGAAACTCGAGAACTACAATGCCGACCTCATCAGCTTCCCAGGTTGTGAGGGCTATGGCCGCTTTACGACGGGTGGCCGCATGGTCGACAGTCGTGGCTCGAAGGTGTATTACGTAACGCGTTTGGACGATACGGGTGAAGAAGGCACTTTCCGCTGGGCTGTAACAACGGGCGACGACACGCCTCGCACTGTGCTCTTCAAGGTCTCTGGCACCATCTTCCTGACCAAGAATGTCGATGTCAAGTCGAATACCACTATTGCCGGACAGACGGCTCCTGGCGGTGGCATCTGTTTGGCAGGCTATCGGGTGAAGCTGGGTTCGAATATCATCATCCGCCATCTGCGTTTTCGTGCTGGCGACCTGCCCAACAAGAGTATGTCACCCCTGGGTGTTGAAAATGTCGAGAACATTGTGCTCGACCATTGTTCCCTAAGCTGGTCCATGGAGGAGAATCTGACACTCTATGACAACAACAATACCACCACTCAGTGGTGCATCTTTGCCGAGGGGCTCTACGACTCGCGCAACTCGAAAGGTAACCGTGCTTACGGCGCCCAGTGGGGAGGCAAGCGCAGTACCATGCATCATTGTCTGTTTGCTCACAATAATTCTCGCTCTCCCCGATTCAACGGCGTTCGACCTGAGAACCACGATCGTCAGGCCGTCAACGAGTTTACTAACAATGTCATCTACAACTGGGGCAGCGTCAATGCCATCTACGGCGGCGAGAACTCAGCAGGCGGTACCACCGACTATAACCGCGTCTACATGATTAACAACTACTACCGCCCAGGTCCTGCCACGAAGGATGCCACAGGCAGTCGGCGCTACTGGTGTTCAGCCAGCGGTGATTCCAATGGCGTGGGACAGTGGTATCTGAAAGGTAATAAGTTCGAGCTCTCCAGCAAGTGGGCGCCATCGACCAATATATGGAAGGACGAGGAACTGCAGAAGGTCAACGATGATAACTACTATGGGTTTGTCGCTAACAATGCCTCACGAGCTATGAATTTCTGGTCGTTGTCACCCTCGCAGGCTTTGGCTGACAAAGCACTGCTTACTAGCATTGTCGACGAACTGGGCTATACCGCCTACGAGTCTGCCGATGAGGCTTACGCAAAGGTTGTCACGCAGGCGGGAGCTTCCTTGCCCCGCTATGATGAGGTAGACAAACGCGTTCTTGCTGAGGCTGCAGGGACACAGGACCCGCAGTTTGGCGGCGCCCGGGGCTCGAAGTCAGGTATCATCGACTCGCCCTACGACATCACCCTCCTGTCGCACGACGACTTCGCGGCTCTCTACGAAGGCGATAATGCCGCTGACGATAAGGAAATCGACATCACGTGCTATCCCCGCCTGCAACCGATGGCTGACGACTATGCTTGTCAGGTCGTTGATACCGATGGCGACGGACTGCCCGACGCTTACGAAACCTTGGTGAGCCTGAATCCCAACGACGCTACTGACGGCATGAAGCTGACGGAGAGCGGATACAGTAATTTGGAAGTGTTCCTCAATGGCGTTGCCGACGGACAGATTGATGCCAAGAAGTACACCCATCACCAGCCAGAAGAGCAGATATCAGTAGAGTACATTTGGTTTGTCAGCAAGGAAGGGACGCCCGAGAGCGTTGTTCATTCTGTCACCACCATTCAGGAGGCCGTCAACCTTGCTCCGGAGGGCAGCATTATCCTGATTTATCCCGGTATCTACAACGAACATGTTCAGATAGACAAACCCAACCTCCACCTGATGGGTATGTCGAAGCAGAACACCATCATCACGTGGGACAAGACCGCCGCAGAAGGAGGGGTTGACAACACTGCGACGGTCAACGTCACAGCGAATGACGTGTCGTTCGACAACCTCACCATTCGCAACACCCGCCAGAACGAAGGTCAGGCGCTGGCACTCTACACCAAGGCCGACCGCATCGTCATCACCTCGTGCAACCTCGAGGGCTGGCAGGACACCTACCGCACGGGCAAGGACGGGCAGCGCCACTTGGTGCGCAACTCTAGGATAACGGGTACCACCGACTTCATCTATGGCGCTGGCGAGGCCTATTTCGATGCCGACACCCTTGTGGTGGTTCGCACGTCGAATGTCATTGTGGCTCCTGACCACGCATCAGCCCGCTATGGCTATGTCTTCTCCAACTGTGTTATTGATGCCCAACAGAATGGCAGCACCACAGCCTTGGGTCGTCCGTGGGGCAACAAACCCAAGGTCAGTTTCCTGAATACTCGCCTCACCCCGAACGTCAGCATCACTGCTGAAGGCTGGAACAACATGGGCGGACTGCCCATTCAGATGGCTGAATATAACACGACGGATGCCGATGGTAATGCAGTCGACTTGAGTCAGCGTCGCACGGCATTCACGGGTGAAAGCGGCTCGTGCACCAGTAAGGCGGTACTTACTCCCGTCGAGACCAACAGCTACAAACTCGACTACGTGCTGCGCGGCACCGACGGCTGGGATGCCGACTGGCAAGGCTTTACGCTGCCCGCTCCTGTGCTGACCAGTTATGGCGCCATCACCCATTGGCGTGACGACACGGGCTTTGCCCAGGGATATATTGTGACCAATGCAGAGGGCAGGGTATGGTTTACCGCGAATCCTCATTATATCAATGCGTCCGAGCCTGTTACCGTCCGCGCTTTCAGCCGTTATGGCGTATTGGGTGAGCCGGCCTATTTCGACCAAGTCACGGCCATTCGTGCCACGACGTCACAGGCTGACGTCGTCCGGCGCCAGTACTTTACGCCCGACGGCCGTCAGGTCAGCCGCCTGCAGCACGGCGTGACCATCGTTCGCGAGACGCTCTCCGACGGTATGTCGAGAACAACAAAAGTCGTTGCAAAATAAATTAAGGAATAGTTTATGAAGCAATATTTTCTGACATTAGTTGCAGCCCTGACGGCATGTGTCGCCTGGGCGCAAGATGCCAGGCTGCTGGCCTTCCCCACGGCCGAGGGCTTTGGCAAGTATGCTTCTGGCGGACGCGGGGGCAAGGTTGTCGAGGTGACGAATCTCGGCGACTCGGGCGAGGGCTCCCTGCGCTGGGCTTTGACCGAGGCTGGCCGCGAGAATGCCACTATCGTGTTCCGCGTCAGTGGCATCATCGACATCGGACCCAATCCGCAGCGTAAGGGTGAGCGCTCCATTCGTGCCAAACTGAGGAATGTCACCATTGCGGGGCAGACGGCTCCTGGAGAGGGCATTCTGCTGCGTGGCGGCAAGCTGAATTTAGGCGGTTCCGAGAATGTCATCATCCGCAACATACGTTCGCGACTGGGCGTGCTCGGGCTACAGCGCGTTGAGGGTGAGAGCGACGCCGACTACAAGAAACGCTGCTTCATCGAGGGTGGGGCCATTGGCATCGAGAATGCCCGTAATATCATTGTCGACCACTGCTGCTTTGGCTGGAGCGGCGAGGAGAATGTTACCATGTACGACAACCATTATACGACGATGCAGTGGTGCATCATCCATGAGGGACTCCATGATGCAGGCCATAAGAAGGGCATCAGGGGCTATGGCTGTCAGTGGGGTGGGTCGCCTGCTACGTTCCATCACAATTTGCTGGTCCACAACGATAGCCGTTCAGCGCGCATCAATGGTGCTTCGAATCCCAATGGCGACAAGAATGTCTTCTTGGAATACCAGAACAACGTCAACTACAACTGGGGACGCCGCAATTCCTGCTACGGCGGCGAGAACGAGGCAGGCGAGGGTAGTTCGCACGAGTGCAACTTCGTTGGAAACTACTATAAGCCCGGTCCTGCCCATCCCGACGACAATGTGTTCATCGAACTCTCACAAGCTCGTAAGGGCAAACAGCTTACGTCGCCTTCCCGTTGGTTCATCAACGACAATGTGATGGAGGGTGTGACGTCGCGCGACAACTGGACACTCATCAGCAATCGGACTGACTATACCATCGGGCAGCAGAAGTCCACGCTGCGTTTACAGCCTGCGGAATATCAGTATTATCTCACGAAGGCCGAATCTGCCAAGAAGGCCTATAAGAAAGTGTTGGCGAAGGCAGGTACTGTTCATCGCGACGCTGTCGAATGCCGCATCATCGACGATGTGCGCAGCGGACAGCCCCGCTATCAAGGTCTTTCGGCCCATAAGCCCGGCATCATCGATGCCCCTGCCGATGCTGAGGGCTGGCCGCAGTATGCTGCCGCAGAGCCCGTTGTCGACAACGATCACGACGGTATGGCTGACGATTGGGAGCGTGCCCATGGGCTTAGTCCTGACAATCCCGACGACCGCAACGACATCGTTTCCAAGGACGGCTACACCGCTCTTGAAGTTTATCTCAATTCGCTCATGGGAGAAGCGATTCGAATGAATCGTTAACTCTAAACTAAATCGTGATTTCCCCCGAGCCGTAGCAGCGGTGGTGCTCGGCGTCGTACACCACGCAGAACTGGCCGGGAGCCACACCATGAATGGGTGACTGGGCGTGCACCATGTAGTTTCCGTCGCCCATTGGTTCCAGTCGTGCTGGCAGGAATTCCGGTGTGTGACGAATCTTCAGCGTGATGTCTGCTGGCGGCAACACCCCGTTGATGCTGTGGAAATCACGAATGGGGAAGTCCTGTTTGTACGCCGTTTCAGGGTCGTAGCCGTGCGACACGTAGACGATGTTCTGCTCCGTGTCCTTCTTCACCACAAACCACGGGCCACCGCCCAGTCCCATACCTTTTCGCTGGCCGATGGTGTGAAACCAGTGACCTTTGTGCCCGCCTATCTTCTTGCCTGTCTCCAGCTCCACCACGTCGCCCGGCAGCTCGCCCAAGTAGCGGCGCAGATAGTCGTTATAGTTGATCTTGCCCAGAAAACAGATGCCCTGCGAGTCGCGCCGGTGGGCGGGTGCCAGATGCTCGCGGTCGGCTATTGCGCGCACCTCCTCCTTCATCATGTGACCGATGGGAAACAGTGCCTTTTCCAGCTGCCAGTCGTAGATCTGAGCCAGAAAATCCGTCTGGTCCTTTACCGGATCCGGACTGGTGCAAAGCCATTTGAGCGTTGAATGATGAATGTGGAATGTGGAATGATTCTCGCTTTGCTCGATGTTTGAATATGGAAATCTCAATTCTTCATTGTTCATCACCGTAGGCGAGCATTCCTCACTCCTCACTCCAGATTCCTCACTTTCTGTTGTGGCATAGTGCCCTGTGGCTATCAGGTCGTAGTCCTTGCCGCGCTTTTCGTGGAATGCACCGAACTTAATCAGCCGGTTGCACATCACGTCGGGGTTCGGCGTCAGTCCCGCACGCACCTTGTCCATCGTGTAGCGCGTCACCTGGTCCCAGTATTCCCGGTGGCAGTCTATCACCTCCAGCCGGCAGCCGTACTTATGGCTTACGGCCGTCGCCATCTCCAGGTCCTCCTCGCTCGAGCAGTCCCATTCCTCCTCTTCCTCGGGACCGATCTTGATGTAGAAACAGTCGGGCTGCAACCCCTGGCGCACTAGTTCGTAGAGCACCACGCTCGAGTCTACACCTCCACTCAGCAATACGGCTATTTTCTTGTCTTTCAAATTCATGGCACAAAGGTACGAATAAGTGAGTGAAAAACCAAATTTATTTGCGTTTTTCCGAGCGGGAGTACCTTCGGCGAAGCCAAAGCACGGATAAGTGAGTGAAAAACTAAATTTATTTTGGAAATTCATAATTAATTCGTACCTTTGCATCATAATAATAAATACAACCCAATTATGAAGATTTTCCAGAGTTCGATTTTCAGGGCGGTGTGCGCCATTGTGATTGGCGTGCTGCTGGTGAAGTTTCCGCAGGACGGTGTGACATGGCTGACGATGGCCATCGGTGCGCTGTTTCTGTTGTCTGGCGTGATAGCGCTGTTGGCCTACTGGCAGGCCAAGCGGCATGCCGGTGAGTATACGATTACGGACCAGCAGGGCCGCGTGGTGAGGGGCGGACAGCCTACGTTCCCGATTGTGGGTGCGGGAAGCGTGATATTGGGCTTGGTGCTGACGTTGTCGCCCAACGCCTTCGTGCATGGACTGATGTATATGCTGGCGGCGGTGCTGATTCTTGGCGGCGTGACGCAGCTGATGGCACTGGTGGCCGCACGACGGCTGGGCCGCATTCCCCTAGGGTACTGGGTGATGCCGTCGGTGATTCTGCTGACGGGGCTGTTTGTGGTGCTGAAACCTTCGGAGTCGGCTGAGCTGCCGCTGCTGGTGCTGGGCTGGTGCTCGATGCTATACGGTGTGGTGGAACTGGTGAACGCACTGAAGATTCACCACGTGCGCAAGGCAGCGGAGACGGCTGTCGTTACGGAGGTTCAAGAAGTTCAAGAGTTTCAAGAAGTGAAAGAAGAAGCCTCTGACCAGGTGGCAGAGGCTATAGAGGTGACCGACGATGACGCAGGGGCGTCAGACGTTGGTGACGATGCCCTCGATGTAGGTTCGCAGGATGTGGATACCGGTCTTGTTGTCGCCCCCCGAGGGGATGATTAGGTCGGCATACTGCTTGGTGGGCTCGATGAACTGGTCGTGCATGGGCTTGAGGACGCGTTCGTAGCGTTCGAGCACCATGTCGACGGTACGTCCACGCTCGACGACATCGCGCCGGATGTTGCGGATGAGCCGCACGTCAGCATCGGTATCGACGAAGATTTTCAGATCCATCATGTCGCGCAGCTTCTTGTAATGGAGCGTCATGATACCCTCGAGAATGATGACGGGCTTGGGCTCGACGTGGATAGTCTCCGGCAGTCGGTTGGAGATGATGTACGAATAGGTGGGCTGCTCGATAGCCTGCCCGTTTTTCAGCATCTTGATGTGTTCGGTGAGCAGTTTCCAGTCGAAGGCATCAGGATGGTCAAAATTGATGGCCCGGCGCTCTTCGTCGGTCATGCCCGTGGTGTCGTTATAGTACGAGTCGAGGGGAACGACGGCTGCGCAGTGTGGCGGCAGCGCTTGGGCGATTTTCTTGACGACGGTGGTCTTTCCTGAACCAGTACCGCCAGCTATTCCAATGATTGTCATTTGTCGAGTTGAAAGATGAAAGGTGAAAGTTGAAAGTTATTTTTGTTCCTTCACCAGATAGACGAGGGTGGGGAGGTGGTCGCTATATCCGTCGAGCCATACGCCGCCGGCATGTGTGCGGAGGGTGTTGCCCTTGTAGTTGCCTTCCTGCTGGAACAGGTAGTCGCGACGGAAGATCTGCGGCTGGAAGTACTTCAGCGTCGAGAAATCGCGCTGTCCCTTGGGATTAAGTAGCGACTTGGAGAGGATAATCTGGTCGAAGAGGTTCCATGAACCGCCATAGATAAGCGTGCCGGTGCCGCTGGCATGAATGTTCCAGAAGGGGTTGAAGAGTCCGCCATCCTCGACATCGGCAATTTCGCGGCGGGCTCCCAGTGCCTCGGACATGGAGGCATCGGCGGGATCGTCGTTCATATCGCCCATGATGATGATCTTGACCTGCGGGTCGTCGCGGAGCAGGGAGTCCTTGACGACGCGGAGCTGGCGTCCGCCGAGCTCACGGTAGTAGGACGTGGCACCTCGCGAGGGCAGGTGGTTGACGATGATGGTGAGGTGCTCGTCGGCCAGTGTGCCGCTGACGACGAGGAAGCCGCGGGTGGCACGGTTCTTCTCGATATCTTCCTGACGATCGTAGACGTAAGGCACTAGTTTGACGTCGCGGACGGAGAACATAGCGGGGTTGTAGAGCAGCCCGCAATCGACGCCACGCTGGTCGGGACCTTCGATGTGGCAGAACTGCATGTTGCGGCGCTTCAAGGGCTCCTGCTCGCAGAGGTCGGTGAGACACTTGGCATTCTCGACCTCGGCGACGCCAATGGCTGCACAGCCGATGGATGCCGGCAGGCGGTCGGTGCCCATGTCGGCCAGCACGCGGGCCATGTTGCGCAGCTTGTGGGTATACTTCATGCCTGTCCACTTGTTGCGACCCTCGGGCAGGTATTCGTAGTCGTTATGACCTTCGTCATGACAGGTGTCGAACAGATTTTCGAGGTTGTAAAAACCGATGGCGTAAACGGAGAATTTTCTCTCTTGAGCCTGTGCATTCATGGTTCCTACCAGGAACATGACTGCGATAATTGATAATAGTTTTTTCATAATAGTTTCAGATTTTGTGGCGAAGATACTGATATTTTTTGAGAATATCAAATTTTTCATAAAAAAAACACGAAAAATGAGTGATTTTTACATTTTATTCATTATCTTTGCAGCAAATAAACGATTTACTAACTAAAAACTGACTTATGCAGAAAAAACTGAAATTATCAGTGATGGCACTATTCATCGCCGCGACGGCTCTTGCACAGGTTGAGCAACCCAAGCAGGAGGAGTCGCAGGAAGACGTTTCCGGCGAGAGCGCTTTCACCTTCACGGAATCTCAGTTGGGCGATGACGATGATATGTCGCAGAACGTGACCATCATCTCGTCGAATCAGAACATCTACGCTTCTACGGTAGGTTTTCTGTTCAGTCCCGCACGTTTCCGCTATCGTGCTTTTAACCAAAAGTACAATGAGATCTACATCAATGGTGTATCGATGAACGACATGGAGAGTGGCCAGTTCCGCTATTCGCTGGTAGGCGGTTTGAACCGTATCACCAACCGAAGCAGGGAGACCGCGCTGCCCTTCGAATTTACCAACTTCGCCATGCCGGGCATGGGCGGTTCGAACAACTACGACTTCCGTCCGAGCAAGATGGCCACGGGCCAGTATGCGGGAATTGCCGGCGCGAACCGTAACTATACGCTGCGTGCGCAGTATGCGTTCAATACCGGTCTGCGCCCTGACGGCTGGGCGCTGTCGGCCAGTGTGACATACCGCTGGGCAAACATGGAGACGGCGTACGTGCCGGGCACGTTCTACAACTCGCTGTCGTACTACCTGGGCGCCGAGAAGAAGTTGAACGACAAGCACTCGCTGTCGCTGGTCACTTGGGGTAACCCCACGGAACGTGCCGCTCAGGGTCCGTCGACAGACGAGATGTTCTGGTTAGCCAACACCTACTTCTACAACCCGAACTGGGGTTACCAGAACGGCAAGAAGCGCAGTGCGCGCGTCGTGAACGACTTTGCTCCCACGGCCATGCTGACATGGGACTGGAAGCTGGGTCAGGATACGAAACTGACGACGGCGCTGACGGGTCGCTATTCTTATTATAAGACTACGCGCCTGAACTATAATAATAGTGAGAACCCCAAGCCCGACTACTGGAAGAACCTGCCGTCGAGCTACTACGATGTGTGGTATGAGGATGACGCTGCCGGACGTACCCTTGCCGGATACAACGACTACATGCGCGCCTGGACCTACCTGTCGGGTAGCGAGGAGGCCCGCCAGATTCAGTGGGACCGTCTGTACTACGCCAACCAGCAGGGCAACCTGAATGGCAGCGACGCCATGTACTTCATGACGGCCAGGTATAACAACAACATCAACCTGGCTCTGGCTTCGACGCTGAACACCAAGCTGGGTAAGAATACCACACTGAACGTGGGCTTGCAGCTGGCAGCGAACATCAGTCAGAACTACCAGAAGATTGACGACCTGTTGGGCGCCGATCATGTGAGCAACATCAATACCTACGCACTGGGCAACTACCCGATGGGCGACCCGCACGTATACTACGACATGCGCAACCAGACAGCCCAGCTGAAGGAAGGCGACAAGTACAGCATGGACTACGACCTGCATACCCGCAAGGCACAGCTGTGGAGTTCGCTGAAGTTCGGCAAGGGCAACTACCAGGGCTTCCTGGCCGGCCGCATCGGTGGTGTGACCATGCAGCGCGACGGTAAGATGGAGAACGGTATCGCTGTGGCCCAGGGCAATGGCGTAACGTCGTACGGCAAGAGCGAGACAGGTAAGTTCCTGGATGGCGGTGCCAAGTTGGGCATCACGTCGCATACGTTGAGCAAGTATGGTATTACGTGGAACGCCGGCATAGGATTCGAATATCGCGCACCGACCCCAAAGACAGCTTTCGTATCGCCTGAGGTAAACAACGACTTCGTAAGGAACCTGAGAAACGAGCGCGTATTCTCGAGCGAGGCCGGCCTGCAGTACGAGACGACGTGGATGAAGGCCAATGTCAGCGGATACTTCAGTCGCATCAATGACGCCACAGAGTGGCAGCAGTTCTTTGACGACGATGCCACCTCGTTCACCTACGTTTCCATGACGGACATTCAGAAGGAATACTACGGACTGGAGTGGGGCTTGAAGTTCAAGATTACGCCATCGTTCAGCATCAAGACGCTGGGAACGGTCAGCGAAGCCAAGAACGTGAACAATGCCAACGTCGTCTACATGAAGTCGACGGAGGGGACGTACCACGAAGATATAGTATATAATAAGGACATGCGCGAGGGCGGTACGCCGCTGACGGCTCTCAACCTGACACTGAGCTACAACGCCAAGGGATGGTTCATTGACGTCATGGGTAACTACTACGACCGCATCTATCTGTCGTATTCGCCCTCGTACCGCTACGGTACGACACTGCTGAACCGCCAGCGTTCGTACGAGAACAGCGGCATCGAGGCTGAGAAGGTCTTCGAGACCACTGCTTCCGGTGAAAAGGTTCTGCTCGACCAGGCTGTGGAACAGGCCAAGGGCAGGGGCGGATTCATGCTTGACCTGTCGATTGGTAAGAGCATCCGCCTGAAGAAGGGACAGCTCTCAGTGAACTTCTCGGTGACTAACGTGCTGAACAACCGAAGGATTGTGACGGGCGGTTTCGAGCAGAGCCGAAGCAACTACTCTGTGAACTCGACTACGGGCGACGTAGGCAGCACACGCGTCTACAAGTTCAACCGCAACCCGTATAAGTTCTACTCTTACGGAATCAATGGTATGCTGAACATCGGTTATAGATTCTAAATTATGCAGACGATTATGAAAACCAAGAAATATATTTTCTTTGCACTGGCAGTTCTCGGACTGGCCACATCGTGCCAAGACAAGGATTGGGATACACCTCCATCTGAGAAAGGTATGGAGGCCTACGGCAACAAGTATTTGCAGGAAACCAATGTCAAGACCATTGCCGAGGTGATAGCCCTCTATAGTAACGAGATTAACAACAACACCTTGAAACAGGTGACACAGCCCATGCAGATCAAGGGTGTCGTCACAGGTAACGACGAGGGTGGCAACATCTACAGTTCGCTGTATATCCAGGACAATACGGCAGCCATCGTCATCAGCATCTCGCAGAGCGGACTCTACGGGGCATTCCCCGTGGGACAGACTGTGCTCGTTGAGCTGCAGGGACTCTACATCGGCGGCTACGGCAAGCAGGCTCAGATTGGTACCACCTATACCAATCCGAACAAGGAGGGTGCTACACCGCAGGTGGGCCGCATGAGCCGCTACGTGTGGAAGGACCACTACAAGCTGCTGTCGCCGGTTGCCGGTCTGACGGTAGCTCCCATCGAGGCGAAGTGGAACTTCAACTCGCTGGACATTGCCAAGGATGCCGGTAAACTGGTGACCCTGAAGGGTGTCACGCTGTCCGAGGCTGACGGCAAGGCCGTGTTTGCTCCCAGCGACAACAGTGTGTCATTGTACGGCGGTTGTGCCCACCGCGTCATCAGCGGACTGAGCAACGTCGTGCTGCGCACGAGCACCTATGCCGACTTTGCACAGCGCCTTCTGCCTACTACGCGTGTAGACATCACGGGTGTGGCTGCCCGTTACAACGACACGTGGCAGATCATGATGCGTACGGAAAAGGATATCGTCGAGTCGACGACGGAGGCCGCACCCGTGGCAACGCCTGCCGGCTCAGGCACACAGGCTGACCCCTACAACGTGGCCGCCGTCACGCAGTACACCAAGAGCCTGGCCGCCGACGTACAGTCCGGCGAGGTATATACCAAGGGCTATATTGTCGCCGTGAGCGATATCGACACCAGCGGCAGCTACGGAAATGCTACCTATCTCATTTCCGACCGTGTGGACGGTGCCACCGGCTCCTTCCAGATTTATCGCGGCTACGGACTGAACAATGTGAAGTTCAATGCTGGTGCTACAGCAATCAAGGCTGGCGACGAAGTTATCGTCTATGGTAAGGTGGTTAACTACAAGGGTAATACTCCGCAGTATGCCCAGGGTAGCTACATCGTGTCGCTGAACGGACAGACGAAATAACAAACATGCAATAACGAAACAATAAAAACTAAAAGATATGAAAAGAATAGCAAATTATCTGATTGTGCTGGCCTTAGCGGTCTTCACATTCACCAGCTGCGAGGACGTTCCCTCTCCTTTCGGACAAATCGTGGCTCCAAAAGCAGATGACGGTGTAGTCATAGAACCTTCTGGAAAAGGTACGCTGGCAGACCCCTACAACGTGGCAGGTGCGCTGGAGTATATTGCTGGTCTGGGCGCTGACGTGCAGTCGCCCAACGATGTCTACATCAAGGGTTATGTAACTACGATTACTGAAACTTTCGGTACACAGTATGGTAACGCTACGTTCGAGATTTCGGACACGAAAGAGGGTGCCAACAAGTTCCTCTGCTATCGCGTGAAGTATTTCGGAGGACAAGGCTATAGCGACCCGTCGGCCACGAACATCAAGGAGGGCGACGAGGTGATTATCTGTGGTAAGGTGGTCAACTACAAGGGTAACACCCCCGAGACTGCCAGTAACGCCGCTTATGTGTATTCCATCAACGGCAAGGGCGGTGATACGACGCCTGATCCGGGTGGAGACACCGGAGATGCCAAGGGCAAGGGTACTCAGGACGATCCGTTCAACATCGCTGCTGCTATCAAGAAGTGTCAGGAAGTGGGCGAGACGACCTCTACGGAGAAGTACTACATCAAGGGTGTCGTCGTGAAGGGCGGTACGGCTTCCGGCGGTTTCGGTAATGTTACCTTCACGCTGGGTGATACGAAAGACGCTACAGACGTTTTCACAGCTTATCAGGTGGCAGGAACGGACGGTGAGAGTCTGGCTGACGGCTATGAGGTACCCGCTGGCGCTGAGGTCGTTGTCTATGGTCCGGTTGTGAACTATAAGGGCAACACGCCCGAGACTGCCGGTAAGAGCGCTGCTCAGATTGTGACCATCAACGGAAAGAAGACAAACGAAGGTGGCGATAATCCCCCTGCTGGCGGCAACGACGGTTCGCTGGAAAAGCCCTTCACACCCGCCGAGGCTAACGCGTTTATCGCAACGTTGGCTGCCGACACGAACACCGACAAGGACTACTACATCAAGGGTAAGATTATTGAGATTACGGATAAGAACCAGTTTGGTACACAATACGGAAACTGCACGTTCTACATCTCTGACGACGGTACCGACAAGGACGACAAGTTCTATGTGTTCCGCACCCTGTATCTTGAGAATGTGAAATACACCGATGATTCGTGGACAAAGCCCGCAGCCAAGGACGAGGTGATTATCTGTGGTAAACTGGTCAACTACAAGGGAAATACCCCCGAGACGGTTGCCAACCAGAGCTATATCTACTCATTGAACGGAAAGACAAAGGCAGATGAAGGCGGCAGTACAGCCGGCAACGACGGTTCGCTGGAAAAGCCCTTCACACCCGCCGAGGCTAACGCGTTTATCGCAACGTTGGCTGCCGACACGAACACCGACAAGGACTACTACATCAAGGGTAAGATTATTGAGATTACGGATAAGAACCAGTTTGGTACACAATACGGAAACTGCACGTTCTACATCTCTGACGACGGTACCGACAAGGACGACAAGTTCTATGTGTTCCGCACCCTGTATCTGGGCAATGTGAAGTACACCGATGATTCGTGGACAAAGCCCGCAGCCAAGGACGAGGTGGTGATCTGCGGTAAGCTGGTCAACTACAAGGGAAATACCCCCGAGACGGTTGCCAATCAGAGCTACATCTACTCGTTGAACGGAAAGACAAAATAAGGAATTGGTAAGGTTTATAGGGACGGTTCTGCAATCTTTAGTCGCAGATCCGTCCCTATGATTTGCTATTTCGTCCGACAGAAAATTTTTTTCGTCCGACGGAATTTTTTTTTCGTCCGACGGAATTTTTTTTTCGTCCGACGGAATTTTTGAAGTGCTGAGCGGATGTTTTTTTTTACTGATTTTTTGCTTTGGTGAACGGTTATTCCATTTTTATTTTGTACTTTTGCAGCAACTAAACATCAAAAAGACAATGAAGAAAACTACTATTTACTCCGTTTCAGTCTTTGCCATGCTGGTGGCGACGGCTATGTCCTGCACCAACAAGGCTGACGTGGTGAAACAAGAGCCTGTGACTCAGGGTAATCCCTATCTGCCCATGTGGGAACATATTCCTGACGGGGAACCGTATGTGTTTGAAGATCCCGATAATCCAGGCAAGCAGCGTGTCTATATCTATGGCTCGCACGACAACTTGAAGACGATGTACTGCGGACGCGACCAGGTGGTATGGTCGGCGCCTGTAGAGGACTTGAGCCAGTGGCGCTACGACGGAGAAATCCTCGTGGTGGACAAGAATGCCAAGGGAGAACCGTTTGACTCGGCGGGCACTGCTGACGTGCTCTACGCCCCAGACGTGACGCTGATGACGGACAGCACGGGCAAGAAGACCTACTATCTGTTCCCCAACGACCAGACGGGATTCCGCAACGGACTGATAGCCAAGAGTGACCGTCCTGACGGTCCGTTTGAGGTGTGCAACTGGAATGCCGACGACCCCAACAAGGTGGATGGCATCTATGGCTTCGACCCGGGAGTGTTCGTCGATGACGACGGACGGGTGTATGGCTACTGGGGCTTCGGACACTCAATGGCGGCAGAGATTGATCCTGCGACAATGTGTACCGTAAAGCCCGGCACGGAGGTGGTGGACGGTATGGTGTCTGGTTACAAGGAACCCGGCATCTTCCGCTTCTTCGAGGCTTCCAGCATCCGCAAGGTGAAGGATAAATACATATTTATATATAGCCGCTTCACAGAGGACGGTGAGTTCGGACTGCCTACGTCGAACTATACGCTGGCATACGCCTATAGCGACCATCCATTAGGCCCCTGGACCTATGGTGGTACGATTATCGACGGACGTGCCCGTGAGAAGGACGAGCAGGGCAATGTGATTGCTTCTGCTGTTCCCGATGGTAATACGCATGGATCAATCTGTGAGATAGGCGGACAGTGGTATGTGTTCTACCACCGTCAGACAGGTACTGATGAATATGCTCGTCAGGCAATGGTGGCTCCCATCACCGTGAAGGTGGAAGAGGGCGCTGGCGGCAAGGTGGAAATCAGCGAGGGTGAATACAACTCCGAAGGTTTTGCACTGAACGGACTGAATCCCTTCGAGCGCCACTCTGCAGGTATCGCCTGCTGGCTGACAGGTCCCAAGCCTGCCGTACACGAATGGCCCAACAATACGTTCTACGGCTCTTATGTAGAGGCTTCCTATGGTACTGAGAGCAATTTCGACGCACCCTATGACCTGAAGAACAACAGCAATCGTGTGGTGAACAACACCGACGGCAGCATTGTGGGCTACAAATACTTTAACTTCGATGCCGAAAAACTGGCAGAGAAGGAAAATCTGATGCTCCTTCTGCGACTCATTCCCGAGGGCATCGACGGCACCATTGAGATTATGATGGACCGTCCCTGGACCTCGCAGGGTGGTAAGAAAATCGGTGAGATAGCCCTGAAGGCCGATATGGAGAAGAAATCCTGGAACATGGCGATAGGTATCGCAAAGGAGGCTAAAGATAATGAACTTGCGGGCAAACACGCCATCTTCATCGTCTTCAAGTCTGACACCAAGGAGAAGTCGCTCTGCATCCTCGAAGAGCTGGTCTTTACATTCTCAGAATAAAAAAATGGCGCCAATATTTGGTAGGTTCAAAAATTCTTCGTAACTTTGCACCCTCAAAACTGCGTAGTGCAGAAAAAGTATTATATAACATCATAATTAACAAGTAAAAATGAAAAAAGGTATTCATCCAGAAAACTATCGCCCCGTCGTGTTCAAGGACATGTCCAACGGCGATATGTTCCTCTCGCGCTCTACCGCTAAGACGAATGATACTGTAGAGTTCGAAGGCGAAACTTACCCTGTGGTAAAGATTGAAATTTCGAGCACTTCTCACCCGTTCTATACCGGTAAGAGCAAGCTCGTCGACACCGCTGGTCGCGTCGACAAGTTCATGAGCCGCTACGGTAAGGCTGCGAAGAAATAAGATATTTCACGCTACAGAACAAGACATCTAAGGCGCGTCCGAGGTAGTTGCATATGCCTATGGTCGCGCCTTTATCAGCTAAATACGAAAACTATTCTATACAAAAAGCCGGAAACTAATAAATTCAAGACTATGAAAGCAAAAAATATCTTTATGCTCATAGCCGTCTGCTTTGCGTTGGCTGCTTGTAGCGATGGCGGTAACGATGACGGAGGAGGCGGTAACGAGCCTAAGACAAATCCGGACCCCACTCCGAAAACTGTCAACAACAACCAGAATACCACTGGTCCCGCAGAGGCTCAATATCGTTTGGAATTCCCCAAGCTGAAAGGCGACCCTAGTGTTGTCGTCGTTCATCGTGCTGTCTTGAACGGCAAAACCAAGGAAGAAGGAGTGAACTATTGCGTGGAGTGGGATACTGAACTGAATTCCCAGCGCTGGAGCTGCTATCAGCTTTATAGCAGCGTCAACTACAATACCGCATCCAACGTGGCGCGCTATTATGCGGAGAACACCGGTACACTGTTGCCGGCTTGTCAATATCCTAACGATCCTGATTTGCCAGTACAGTATCGGTGGGCAGAGGACCCTTATAAGTTTTCGGGTTATGACCATGGACATATCTGTCCTTCTGCCGACCGTCTGAGAGCTACGGAATGCAACTACCAGACGTTCTTCATCACTAATATGCAGCCGCAGTATAATAAATTCAATGCAGGTCTTTGGGAAAAGATGGAGGAAGACGTTCGTAACTGGGTCCGCCAGGGTGATACGCTCTATGTATGCAAGGGAGGAACCATCGACAATCCTGATTACATCCTTGAATACATCAATCGCAACAGCCATCAGCCGACACGAGTCAATAAGGAACATATCCCTGTGCCTCTCTTCTTCTATATGGCATTAGTGTGCAGAAAGGGGGATGTGTGGCAAGGTATGGCTTATTGGGTGAAACAGTATAATGAGGATCACAGTAATGACAATCGCAGAGGCTATGCCATAACCATCGACCGTCTGGAAGAATTGACAGGTATTGACTTCTTCTGTAATTTGCCCGACGATGTTGAGGACAAAGTGGAAAAGGAAATCGTACCAAGTTTTTGGGGATTACAATAAAAAATCCTAAAAACTTTGGTAGTCACGAGGTTTTTTCGTATCTTCGCAGAGGATTTTAAATGCAATACAAACCATAACAAGACAAAATGAAAACTATCTATGATTTCTCTGTCAAAGACAGAAAGGGAAAAGACGTGTCAATGAAAGAGTATGCCAACGAGGTGCTGCTGATTGTCAATACAGCCACCAAGTGTGGTTTCACGCCCCAGTACGACGAGTTGGAAAAACTCTATAAAGATTATCACAGCCAGGGTTTCGAGATTCTCGATTTCCCCTGCAACCAGTTCGGACAGCAGGCTCCCGGCACTGACGAAAGCATCCATGAGTTCTGCAAGTTGAACTTTGGCACTGAATTCCCCCGTTTCAAGAAGGTAAAGGTCAACGGCGACGATGCCGATCCGTTGTTCTTATTCCTTCAGGAGCAGAAAGGTTTTGCAGGCTGGGATATGGAGCACCCCATTGCTCATATTCTCGACGATATGCTGTCGAAAGCCGATCCTGACTATAAGGATAAGAACGACATCAAATGGAACTTTACCAAGTTCCTCATTAATAAGAAAGGATATGTGGTTGCCCGCTTTGAGCCCACTGAGAAAATTGAAGTCATCGAACAGCAAATCAAGGAAGAACTTGCAAAATAACTCATGGAACATACAAAATGTTTGATTATTGGCAGCGGACCCGCAGGGTATACCGCTGCTATTTATGCCAGCCGCGCTAATCTCAGTCCCGTAGAGTATAGCGGCTTGCAGCCTGGTGGCCAGCTCACGCAGACCACCGAAGTGGAAAACTTTCCGGGTTATCCTCAGGGAGTGGACGGTAATCAGATGATGATGGACCTGCGCGAACAGGCTGAGCGCTTTGGCACAGACATTCGCGACGGAGAAATCGTCAAGGTCGACCTTTCCAGTCGCCCTTATAAGGCTTGGGACGACGCAGGGCGTGAATTAGAGGCTGATACGGTGATTATTGCTACTGGAGCTTCGGCAAAGTATCTGGGCCTCGACGACGAGCGCAAATACAACGGACAGGGCGTTTCTGCCTGTGCCACCTGCGACGGCTTCTTCTACAGGAAGAAGACGGTTGCTGTCGTTGGCGGTGGCGATACGGCTTGCGAGGATGCGCTCTATCTGAGCGGATTGGCCAAGAAGGTTTATATGATTGTCCGTAAGCCCTTCCTGCGTGCCTCTAAGGTCATGCAACAGCGTGTGATGGAACGTGAGAACATCGAGATTCTTTTCGAGCACAACACATTGGGACTCTTTGGCGAGAATGGCGTAGAGGGTGCTCATCTGGTAAAACGTAAGGGTGAAGCTGACGAACAACAGGTGGATATTCAGATTGACGGTTTCTTCCTGGCTATAGGTCATACGCCCAATACAGCTATCTTTAAAGAATGGCTCGATACCGATGAGGTGGGCTATCTGAAGAAGATTGACGGCACACCACGTACCAAGCTTCCTGGTGTCTTCGTTGCTGGCGACTGTGCTGATCCTGTCTATCGTCAGGCTGTCAGTGCAGCAGGCACAGGATGCCAGGCAGCTATCGAGGCTGAAAGATTCTTGCTGAATAATAACTAGAAAATCTAGTATGTGTATGGTATTGCTATTCTGACTAGATAAAATGGCATAAAATTGAAAAAACCCCGTTTCACAACGGGGTTTTTCCATTCAAAAAACTAAATTAATCAACCATAAACCTTAACCATTAAAAATCTTTTCACTGGCAAAAGTACGACAAATATTCCATATAGGGGTTCAGATAACGTTATAAAAGGTTTAAAAATCGTGATTATCGCATTTTTTATACCTAAAATCATGAATTTTAAACTAAAATCGACAGGTTTAACATCTTTTTTACCTATTTTTTGTTGCAATTTCATGTAAAAGTTCTATATTTGCAGCGTCAAAGTTACATATATGGTAGTCGTAAACATCATTATTCTCATCATATTGATCCTTCTTGTAGCTTATTGTGGTAAGTTGAAGTTGCAAGAAAAGCACCAAAATGCTCCTCCATTATTACTAAAGGAGGTTGTTTTGCAAGTCAGCAACAATGACGTGATGCATTACATTCGTGATGTGGCTGAGCATTTCGTGGACGATATGGAGACGAAACAAATTGCTTTCGATTACAAATGTACGCCGGAAAGTATGATGGGGTGGGTGGATATTGATGTAGTAGAGAAGGGAACGATTCTGATGCTTACTGAAATGTTTGATAATACGCCCGAACATGGCAGAATCACTTTGGAAGCTTATGCCAACCGTACGTACGACGCCATTACGATTCGTTTGAACGACAGCAGTAACGTTCCGTTACGCCTAAGTCTTGCTATTGTCGGCCAGTTGGTAGCCATGCATCATGGTTCGATGCAAAGTGAGTTCTATGAAGGTCAGGGCAATATGGTGATTACCCAGATACCCATAAAAAAAGACCATTATCTGAAGGAAGAAATTCTAGAAGCTGGCCAGGGCGCTCAGTCGGTGGTTGTTAATCCTGCAGCATTCCATATTCCAACGAATATCCAGCTTAATATTCCTACCATCGATTTGCCTGAAGGAGTCTCTGATGGTACGCAGTCGTTGGGCTCGTTGGTGCAGCAGGCCTATAATTCGCCCGATCAGAAATTCCTGCAACGCGCCATCAAGTGTATCAACGAACATATGGATGACAGCGACTACGATCGCGAGCGTTTTGCCGCTGACATGGGAGCCAGTGCCAGTACACTCTACAACAAGTTGCGTGCACTGACGGGTAAGAACGTGACGGCATTCATTCGCGACATCCGCATCCAGACGGCGTGCAAGCTGGCTAAGGAGAATCCCGAGTTACGCGTGAGCGACATTGCCTACCGGGTAGGTTTCAAGGATCCTAAGTATTTTGCCACTACGTTTAAGAAAGTGATGGGCATTCAGCCTCGTGACTATTTTGAGCGTCAGCGTCAAGGACATTAAGTCGTTTCTCAGTTACTTATCAGCTGTTATCCTTTCCTGTCATCCATAGTCCGAGGAAAGTTAATAGTCCGTTCAGCATCAGTAGTTCATATCCGAAACGGTAGCCCGTCAGATGGTTTGTCAGTGTGTCGATCCCCAGACAAAGCAATGGCGATAGCACGCAAATGTAAGGCACGTAGTGGTCATTGGTTTTTCGTTTTGTCAGCAGTCCGAAGACAAAAAGTCCTAACAGCGGACCGTATGTGTAGGAGCAAAGAATGTAGATGGCGTCGATGACGCTTGTAGAATTCAGCAGTCGGAATAAGAGGATAAACACTACGAAGACTCCTGCCATGCCGATATGCACCCTGTGGCGCAGCCGCTCGTCGTCAGCCCGTCCGCAGATGTCTACGCAATAGCTTGTCGTCAGCGCCGTCAGTGCTGAATCAGCGCTCGAGAATGCTGCGGCCACCATACCCAGCATAAAGATGATCATGATGAGTGGCGAGCCTTGGGAAGCATGCATGATGAAGCGTGGCAACAGGTCGTCGCCAGAAGCAGGAATGGCTATGCCCTGCTGTTGATACCAAATCGTCAGTAACACACCCAGCGACAGGAAGAGTAGGTTTGCTGGCAGGAAGGCTACGCCATAGGAACACATATCCTTCTGGGCGTCGCGCAATGAGCGGCACGTCAGGTTTTTCTGCATCATGTCCTGATCCAGACCTGTCATCACGATGGCAATGAAGGCGCCGCTCAGGAACTGTTTCCAGAAATTCTGCTTCGACACCCAGTCGTCAAAGACAAACACACGCGACAGTTCACTATGTTGGATGGCGGCTACTGCCTCGCCTGTCGTCATACCCAGTTCGCCAACCACCTTATATATAATAAGGATAAGGGCACCGAATAGACAAGCCGTCTGGAAAGTGTCCGTCCACACCACCGTCTTAATGCCGCCCTGGCGGGTGTAGAGCCAGATAAGTGCCGTCATCACTACTACAACAACTGCAAACATCCCGTCGTTATGTCCTGTGGTGCCACTGGTCTCGTTGCCAAGAGTTCCCATTCCGCAGGTCATGAGAATCCAGCAGACCACATAGAAACGCACCGAAGCCCCTGTCATCTTCGATAGCAGGAAAAACGATGCGCCAGTCTTGTAAGCCCGCTTCCCGATGCGCTGCCCCAAATAGCTATATATGGTTGTCAGGTTCAGGCGGTAGTAGAGTGGTAACAGTACGAAGGCTATTACCGTATAGCCCAGAATGAAGCCCAGGCACGTCTGAAGATACGTCATGCCGATGCTGTTCACCATGCCTGGTACGGAAATAAAGGTGACGCCAGAGATGGAGGCGCCAATCATGCCGAAAGCTACCAGATACCAAGGCGAACGTCTGTCGCCCCGATAGAAAGTCTCGTTCGTGGCCTTCCTGCCCGTCCACCTGCTGACGGCAAACAGCAGGCCAAAATAGAGTAAAACGATTGCTATCATTGTCATAATCGCGTGCAAAGGTACTAAAAAAGTCAGGAGTTTAGCGTTAAGAGTTTAGAAAAAATCTGCACTTCGTCCATTTTCTTCAAGCTTCATTCTTCATTATTGTGTTTTTTGTGTAATTTTGACCTACGGTCGAAAGTGCTTTCGTTCGACAAAACAAAATAAAATCACAAATTTTTTTGTTTTATGCTCACTTATTCGTACCTTTGCAAGCGGTAATTATTCACCAACAACAAAAAACAATGGCAAAACAGAAAAAATTCATCCTTCAGGAGAGTGAGATTCCAACACAGTGGTACAACATTCAGGCAGACATGCCCAACAAACCCATGCCGCCCATCCATCCGGCTACCAAGCAGCCTCTTGGCGTCGACGACTTGGCACACATCTTCCCCCGTGAGTGCTGTGTGCAGGAGCTTGACACGGAGCATCGCTGGATAGACATCCCTGAAGACGTACTCGACAAGTACAAATACTATCGTTCTACCCCGTTGGTACGTGCCTACGCCCTTGAAGAGGCTCTGGGCACTCCCGCCCACATTTATTTCAAGAACGAGTCGACCAATCCGCTGGGTTCGCACAAGATCAACTCCGCCCTGCCCCAGTGCTACTATGCCAAGCAGGAAGGTACGACGAATGTCACTACCGAGACCGGTGCCGGACAGTGGGGTGCCGCCCTGTCGTATGCCGCTAAGATCTATGGCCTCGACTGCGCCGTCTATCAGGTGAAAATTACCATGCAGCAGAAGCCATACCGTTCTTCGATTATGCGTACCTTTGGCGCTGTTGTCGAGGGTTCTCCCTCGATGTCTACCCGTGCCGGCAAGGACATACTGACCAAGGATCCTACACACAGCGGTTCACTGGGAACAGCCATCTCTGAGGCTGTAGAGCTGGCTACCACCACTCCGAATTGTAAATACACGCTGGGCTCCGTGCTCAATCACGTTGGCCTGCATCAGACCATCATCGGTCTGGAGGCAGAGAAGCAGATGCAGATGGCCGGCGAATATCCTGATATCGTCATCGGATGCTTCGGTGGAGGCTCTAACTTCGGCGGCATCTCCTTCCCGTTTATGCGCCACAACATCCTCGACGGCAAGAACACCGAGTTTATTGCCGCAGAGCCCGACAGCTGTCCTAAACTGACACGCGGTCAGTTCCGCTACGATTTCGGCGACGAGGCTGGCTATACCCCGCTGCTGCCGATGTACACGCTGGGTCATAACTTCAAGCCGAGCAACATCCATGCCGGTGGACTGCGCTATCATGGTGCCGGAATGATTATCAGCCAGCTTATCAAGGACGGTCTGATGCACGGTGTTGACATCCCTCAGCTCGAGACTTTCGACGCTGGTATGCTGTTCGCCCGTACTGAAGGTATCATTCCCGCCCCCGAGAGCTGTCACGCCATCGCCGCCACCATCCGCGAGGCGCAGAAGTGCAAGGAAACCGGCGAGGAGAAGGTGATTCTCTTCAACCTCTCAGGGCACGGTCTCATCGACATGCCAAGCTACGAGTCGTTTATCAAGGGCGACCTTCAGAACTACACGGTTACCGACGAGATGATTGCAGCCAACCTTGCAGAGCTGGATAAGCAATAAGCAAAGTGTGGAAGCTTAAATCTACAATAAAAATCGGGCTGACTGTTGGGTCGGCCCGATTTTCTGTTTGAATCCTTTTTTTACAATCTTTCTACCTTAAAAATCCTCCTTTTATGCGATATCTATCTGACGCGACAGCTTTACTTTCTCTTCAACTATCTTGGGCAGTTCGACGGTCAGAACACCGTTGTCAACCTTGGCGGAGATAGCCTCCTTCTTGACATCGTCAGGCAGAATCAGTGTCTGCTCATACTTCGAGTAGCTGAACTCGCGGCGCAGATAGCGCGTGGTCTTGTCGTCCTCGTGGTGTTCCTCCTTGTGTTCCATCTTGACTACGAGATTGCCGTCGTCGTTGATGTGGACATTGAAATCTTCCTTCTTCATACCCGGAGCAGCCAGCTCTACGGTGTACGCATTGTCAGATTCTTTCACGTTGATGGCTGGTGCCGTGCAGTTTGCCTTCGGCATATAGTCGTTGTAGAACAAGTCGTTGAACACGGCGGGAATCCAGTTGTTACTTCTCATTGGCATCATAATCTTTACCTCCAAATTATACTTTTAAATGTTAGACATATTGTTAATTCATTTCCGATTGCCTTTCGGCTCTCAACCATGCAATATGCAACATCGGTGCCAATGGAGAAAATATGACGAAATGTCACACCCGACCGACAGAATGGCGTTTTATGATGCCTACGTAGGTGAGGAGGACGACGTTCATCATCAGCGAATAGATGATGGCAGGAATGGCCATGATGTCGTTGTTGAATACAAAGGGACTGCTGGCTACAGTGATGGCCTGTGCGGCGTTTTGCATACCAATCTCGATGATGATGGTACGTTGGTCGCGTCCCGTCAGTCGCATGCTCCATGATAGGATGACGCCGCCCAGCATGGACAGCAGGATGAGCACGGTGACACAAAGACCAAGCTTGGGGAATTCGCGCATGATGATATCGCGGTTCTGTATGTAGAATACCGTGATGAGCACGAGTAGAAGGGGAAATGCTAATTTTTTCAGTATGGCGTGCATGCGTTCGGCCAATCGTTCGTTGCGTACGGCAATCCACAGTCCAATGGCGATGGGGACGGCCATGAGTACGAGGTTCTGCATGAGCAGGTTACCTACGGGAAGGTGTACGTTCATGGCAGACCCTACTTGGCGCGTCATGAGATCCATGATGAAAGGTCCTGTAAAGAGCGTGATGACGCTACTGAGTGCTGTGAGTGTGACCGACAGGGCCACATTGCCTCCGGCCAGCATCGAGAAGACGTTGCTGGAGCTGCCTCCTGGACTGCAGGCAATCAGCATGATGCCGAGGAAAAACAAGGGCTCCAGTTGGAATCCGCAGGCGATTCCCCAAGCAATCAGTGGCAACAATAGTATTTGCCCCGTCAGTCCGGCGAACACGGCCTTGGGTTGTTCAAATATCAGTCGAAAGTCCTTGGGACGTAACGCTAAACCCAAGTCGAACATCAGTAACGTCAGAATCGGTAATACGATAAAAATGGTATTCATAATTCGTTTTTTTTCTTATTTTGCCTGCAAAAGTACAAAATAGTTTTGAAATTTTCGTAACTTTGCAGGCAAAAATAGAGAAATTGTTATGGAAGTAATTCAGAGTTTTACCATTGACCATACCCGACTAAAGCCGGGTATCTATGTGTCGCGCGAGGACAAGGGCTTTACTACTTTCGACCTGCGCATTACCGAACCGAACAAAGAACCCGCTGTGGCACCAGCAGCTATGCACAGCTTGGAGCACCTGATGGCTACGTGGTTCCGTAACTCACGGGTGAAAGACGATGTGGTGTACGTCGGTCCGATGGGGTGTCTGACCGGCATGTACATCATCATGACGGGAACGTACAGCGTGGAAGATATGCGCCAGTTGACTATCGCGTGTCTGGAGTGGATACTGACGCAGCAGGAAGTACCTGCCACGACGCCGGAGACGTGTGGCAACTGCTTGTTGCACGACCTGCCGATGTGTCACTGGGAGAGCCGCCGTTATTTGGAGCGCCTGCAGAACGATTTCCATTCGGAATACACGAAACTGCAGGTGGTGCTTGCCGACGGACGGCAGTTCGCGGATAGCTGACAGTTGTCAATTGACAATTGACAGTTGCTGGTTGACAGTTGTCAGAGACTCTCGACGAAGGTGCGCGTAACCTGGAAGGAGTGTTCGGCGATGGTATCCCAGAAATTGTGATACTGCGAGGCATCGGTGTCGCGCAGGGGGATGTCGCTGATGACGCGGAACGAGATGAAGGGCACGCGGTTGATATAGCATGTCTGTGCAATGGCGCACGACTCCATGTCGACAGCCTTGGCGTCAGGGAAGTGTCCGATGATTTCACGCATCTTTTCGCGTGAGTCGACAAACCAGTCGCCGGTGACAATCAGCCCCGAATGGATATGAAATGAGGAATGAGTAATGAGGAATGAGGAATGCAATTGCTGTGCTTTCTCCAGCAAATAGGGGTCGGCTGGATATCGTACGGGGAGACCCTGCACTTGTCCGTATTGCGTGCAGTTGTCGACAGCTGTGCCGCAGTAGACGTCGTGATAGGTGAGCTCGCTACTGACAATCACGTCCTGAATGTTGATGTCGTCGCCGTTGCCTCCGGCACACCCGCTCGAGATGATACAGTCGGGGTGGAACTCATTGATCATGCGTTGGGCGCCCAAGGCGGCGTTGACCTTGCCGATGCCACACTTCTGAACCAATACGTCACTACTATTGAAGAGCTGCTGTAACTGGTGCAACTCCTTGTCCATTGCTACTATAATACCTATTTTCATAATCTTTTTAATGCTTTTTGTCTGCAAAGATACAAATTAAAGTGAAGAATGAAGAATGAAGAATGAAGAATTTGCTGCCGTAGCCATCATTTTTTCATTTTTCATTTACATTTCTCATTTCTCACTTCTCATTTCTCATTTTTTATTCTTATCTTTGCACGCAAAAATAGAAAAAAGCATGAATAAATGGAAAGTTTTGCTGCCCGACGTGCTGGCAGTAGTGTTATTTGCAGTAATATCGTTTGCTTATTTCTTCCCCGCAGACATCGAGGGACGTATCCTGTTCCGTCATGATGCTTCGGCAAGCCGTGGAGCTGGTGAGGAGGTGTCACAGTATTACCAGCGTACCGGCGAACGCTCGCGTTGGACGAACGCCCTGTTCGGGGGGATGCCGACCTACCAGATAGCACCTTCGTACGACAGCACCCAGCCGCTGGCAAAGGTCGAGAAGGCTTACCACCTGTGGCTGCCCGAGAATGTATGGTATGTATTCGTCTACCTGCTGGGATTCTATATCCTGCTGCGGGCTTTCGATTTCCGTTGGTATCTGGCTATGCTGGGCGGTATCGTCTGGGCATTTTCCAGCTATTTCTTCATCATTATTGCCGCTGGACACATCTGGAAAGTCATTGCATTAGCTTACCTGCCTCCGATGATAGCTGGCATCGTGCTGGCCTACCGGGGGAAATACCTGTGGGGACTGGTGGTAACGGCGTTGTTTGGTGCCTTGGAGGTGCTGGCAAACCACGTGCAGATGACGTACTATTATCTATTCATCGTGCTGGCGATGGTCATTGCCTTTATGATTGACGGCATCCGGCGGAAGGAGTACATGCATCTGCTGAAAGCCACGGGTGTTTGTGTGGTTGCCGGCTTGATCGCGATCAGTCTGAATTTGACGAACCTTTATCACACGTGGTCTTATGGGCAGGAGTCAATGCGTGGCAAGAGTGAGCTGACGAAGCAGAATACTGCCAACCAGACTTCGAGCGGACTGGACCGCGACTATATCACTCAGTGGAGTTATGGCATTGACGAGACGTGGACGCTGCTTGTTCCCAATACGAAGGGCGGTGCCTCGGTGGCTATGTCAAAAAACAAGACAGCCATGAAGCATGCTGCTCCCGAGTATGAGGGAATCTATCAGCAGATTGGCCAGTATTGGGGCGAGCAGCCTATGACGATGGGTCCTGTCTATGTGGGAGCCTTCGTGCTGATGCTGTTCATTTTCGGTCTGTTCATCGTGAAAGGTCCTATGAAGTGGGCCTTGCTGGCTGTAACCATATTGTCGATCCTGCTGTCGTGGGGCCGCAACTTCATGCCGTTTACCGACTTCTTCATCGACTATATACCGATGTACGCCAAGTTCCGTACGGTGTCGTCGATTCTCGTCATTGCAGAATTTACCATACCGCTGTTGGCAATGTTGGCACTGAAGAAGATTATCGACGAACCGCAGCTGCTGAAATCTCAGGCTCCATGGCTGTACACATCGTTCGCTCTGACGGGCGGTATGGCACTGCTGTTTGCCGTGCTGCCCAAGATGTTTTTCAGCGACTTTATCAGTTCGAGTGAAGCGCAGGCGCTGAGCCAGATTCCTGCCGACCAGCTGGCTCCGCTGGTAAGGAATCTGACGGAGATGCGTCTGGCTGTGTTTACGGCCGACTGTTGGCGCTCGTTCTGGATTATCGTTGTGGGAACAGCCTTCCTGCTGTTATACCAATATAATAAGGTTAAGAAGGAGTTGATGGTAGGTGCACTGATTGTACTGTGCCTGGTAGACATGTGGCAGGTGAACAAACGCTATCTGAACGACGAGATGTTTGTGTCGTCCAGTCTGCGCGAGGCACCTATGGAGAAGTCGGCAGCCATCGACCGCATTCTGCAGGATCAGTCGTTGGACTATCGTGTGCTGAACCTGTCGACGTCGACGTTCAACGAGAACGAGACGTCGTACTACCTGAAGAGCATTGGCGGCTACCATGCTGCCAAGCTGCGCCGCTATCAGGAACTGATCGATGCCCATATTGATCCTGAAATCCGCAACGTGTACGACGCAGTGTCGAAGGCTGCAGGCGATATGACGCAGGTCAATGGCGACAGCATCTATCCCGTGCTGAACATGCTGAACACGAAATACTTCATTCTGCCGTTGCAGGGCGGACAGACGGTGCCTTTGGAGAATCCTTATACTTATGGCAATGCATGGTTTGTCGACAAGGTGAACTATGTGGACAATGCCAACGATGAGTTGACGATGACCGGTCGTCTGCCTTTGCGCCACGAGGCTGTAGCCGACAAGAAGTTCCGCGAGGTGTTGGGCGACGGCATCGAACAGGACACGCTGAGCGTGGTCAGTATCAAGGCCTATGAGCCTAATCAGCTGACCTATGAAGTGAATTCCGGCAAAGGTGGTGTCATCGTGTTCTCCGAGATTTACTATCCTGGCTGGACAGCCACCGTTGATGGTGAGGAACAGGAGCTTGGCCGCGTGAACTATGTGCTGCGTGCCTTGCAGGTAAAAGCCGGCAAGCACGAGGTCGTGCTGAGCTTCTTCCCCAAGAGCATAGAGCGCACGGAGACGATAGCCTATTCGGCCTATGTCGTGCTGTTGCTTATTCTTCTGTTCCTCGGATGGAGTGCCTTACGTAAGCGCGGTGCCCGTACCACGCCACCATCGCCAGACAAATAAGCGGAATGAGGAACGACAGGTTCGTGGCTGGCAGTCCGAACAGTGTGACGTCACTTTGGATGATGGCAGCCTGAATGGGTGGGAAAAACGCCCCGCCCAGTAAGGCTATGATGAGTCCGGCACCGGCAATCTTGATATTCTCGCCAATGCCGCGTAGTGCCAGGCCATAGATGGTGGGGAACATCAACGACAGGCAGATGCTGACAGCTACCAGGCAATAGAGGCCGTTGCGGTCGGTGAACGTAATGACGCCAAAGAGTGCTACCATGCCGATGATGGCCATCGTCGATAGCATTCGTTCGGGCGCGAACCACCGTATGAGCCACGTGCAGATGAAACGGCTGGCCGCAAAGAGACACAAGGCGATGATGTTGAATTTCTGAGCCGTCAGTTCCGCGTTCTGTTCCGCCATACCCTCGACCATGAAAACCCGTGAACCATATTGTATGATAAATGTCCAGCAAGCTATTTGTGCTCCTGTGTAGAAGAACTCTGCCACGACACCTTCTCGGTAGTTTTTCTTTTGTATCAGTTCGCCGATAACCGTTCGGAATTCCTTCTGTGTGTCGGCAAAGTCGATATGTGGCATCCGTGTGAGCCAGATAACCACCATGATGAGCAGTACGACGGCCCCAATGAAAATGTAGGGTTGGATGAGCACGCCCAAATCGTGGTCCTTGATGATGTCGAACTGTTGTTGTGGTATGTGTAGCCGCTCCTGCGAGTCCATCGCATTGATTTGCGAATGCACGGCCATGGCCAGGAACATTCCTGCCACGGATCCCAGTGCATTAAAGGCCTGTGCGGCATTCAGCCGCTGAATTCCCGACTGCTCAGGTCCCATGCAGTATATGTACGGATTGCAGCTCGTCTCCATAAACGACAGTCCGCAAGTCATGACGAAGTACGACATCAGGAAGGGGTAGAATGCTCCTATAGCCTTGGCGGGCAGAAAGAACAATGTCCCTGCGGCATACAGTGCGAGTCCCAGTATGACGCCCCATTTGAAGGAGAAGCGCCTGATGAACAGGGCAGCGGGTAAGGCCATCAGAAAGTATCCGAGGTTAAAGACCACGGGCACCAGTGTGCTTTCCGTCGTGCTGATGCGGAATATCTTTGAGAATGTTCCCACCATGGGCGTCGTGACGTTGTTGGCAAACCCCCAGAGTGCGAAACAGGCTGTTATCAGCACAAAGGCAGGCAGGAAATGTGGGGTATTGCCGAATGCAAAAGTCTTGTTTTCTAGTAGTTTCATCTTGTAGGCTTCTTTATTTTTCGACAAAGGTAGTGTTTTTTTGCTAAAAATTACTATCTTTGCACAAAAATCTGTCGATATGATGAAAAAACTGCTTTCTTTGCCCCCCAATCTGGTGGATTGTTTCCATGAAGTGACCGGTCTTTCGCGTGACGAATACTTTTGTACCTGTGACCCCATAGGCCACCGGCTGGGGTCGGGTGGTGGCACTGCGTGGGTGCTCCAGCAGGCCGCTGAGTGGCTGCATGGCGAGCGGTGCATCATTCTGCATGCTGGCGGACAAAGCAAGCGCCTGCCCGCCTATGCTGTCAGCGGAAAGGTGCTGACGCCCATTCCGGTGTTCCGTTGGGAACGCGGCCAGCGTTTGTCGCAGACTTTGTTGGACCTCCAGTTGCCGCTCTATGAACGGATGATGGAACAGGCCCCTGCGCGGCTCACGACGATGGTGGTCAGTGGCGATGTCTATATCCGTGCTGCCGAGCGCCTGGGCGAGATTCCCGATGCCGATGTGGTGTGCTACGGACTGTGGCTCGACGCTTCCGTAGCCAAGAATCATGGCGTCTTCGTCAGCGACCGCCGCACGCCTAACGTGCTGAAGCAGATGCTGCAGAAACCGTCGACAGAACGGCTCACCGAGCTGCTGAAAGACCATTTCTACCTCACTGATATCGGCATCTGGATGCTCTCCGACCGTGCCGTACGCCTGCTCATGCAGCGCAGCACTGATCCCAGCGGCAAAACCGCAGGGCACGATAACTGTCAACTAAAGGAGTACGACCTCTATTCTGAGTTTGGCTGTGCGTTGGGAACTGATCCTACCATCGACGACCCGGAACTGCGCGGGCTCAGCGTCGCTGTCGTTCCCTTGCCAGGGGGTGAATTCTATCATTTCGGCACTTCCCGCGAGATGATTTCCTCGACGGTGGCTATTCAGAACATCGTCAACGACCAGCGCGACATCATGCATCACGACCGCAAGCCACACCCCAGCATCTTTACCCAGAATGCCATTACGCACTACCGGTTCACGGAGGATAACTACAACATCTGGATCGAGAACAGCTTTGTGGGTCCTCGCTGGACGCTGTCGCACGACAATGTGGTGACCGGTGTGCCCGAGAACGACTGGGACATCACGCTCGCACCCGGCGAGTGTATCGACGTCGTGCCTGTGGGCGACAGCGACTACGAGGTGCGCCGCTATCGCATCGACGAGCCTGTCAACAGCAACGAGCTGGCCGAGCGTGCCAACCTGCGCCGGCTGTTTGCCCAGCGCAACACGTTCCGCAGTCAGAACTGGCCCGCTTTGGCCCGCAACTGGCCACACAGCGTCTTCTACCAGCTGGACCTCGACGACGCTGCCCGTGAGTTCCGTCGTTGGCAGATTCCCATGCCGGAGCCGCTGGCTGCCGATGCTCCCCTGATGACGCGCATCCATGATGCCATGTTCCGGGGCGACAGCAACGGGGCGTTCTCGCTGCTTCGCGAGGGTATTCTCTCACCTCTCACCTCTCACTGCTCACCTCTTTGCGTTCCCCGTCTCTCTGTCTATCCCGACCAAATTGTCTGGGGACGCTCGCCGGTACGCATCGATTTGGCGGGTGGCTGGACCGACACACCGCCCTATTGCCTGATGGAGGGTGGGGCAGTGGTCAACATCGCCATCGAGCTGAACGGACAGCCGCCCCTGCAGGCTTACGTCAAGCCATGCCCGGTGCCGCATATCGTGTTGCGCAGCATTGACCTCGGTGCCATCGAGGTCGTCGAGACCTACGAACAACTGGCTGAATATAATAAGGTGGGCTCGCCGTTCTCCATCCCCAAGGCGGCACTGGTGTTGGCAGGCTTCCAACCCGGATTCTCGCAACAGACCTATGCGTCGTTGCGCCAACAGCTTGAGGCCTTCGGAGCAGGCATCGAACTGACGCTGCTTTCTGCCGTTCCCGCGGGCAGCGGGCTGGGCACGTCGAGCATTCTTGCCTCAACAGTACTGGGCGCCGTCAGCGACTTCTGCGGACTGGGCTGGGACAAGAACGAGATAGGGCGTCGCACCCTCGTGCTCGAACAGCTGCTGACCACCGGCGGCGGCTGGCAAGACCAGTTCGGAGGCGTCTTGGGCGGTGTGAAACTGCTGGAGACGCAGCGTGGCTTCGACCAGAATCCCTTGGTGCGCTGGCTGCCCGATGGCCTCTACACCCAACCCGAGTATGCCCAGTGTCATCTGCTGTACTATACCGGCGTGACACGAACGGCGAAGAAGATTCTGGCAGAAATCGTGCGCCGCATGTTCCTCAATCATGGTGACGAGATTCGCCAGCTGCGTGCTATGAAGGCCCATGCGCACGATATGTACGACACCATGCAGCGTCAGGACTTCCAGCGCATGGGACAGCTCATCCGTACGACGTGGCAGCAGAACCAGCTCATCGACAGCGGCACCAATCCCGACAGCGTGCGCCAGATTACCAGCCTCGTCGACGACCTCTGCCTGGGCTATAAGCTGCCTGGTGCCGGTGGCGGTGGCTATCTCTATATGGTGGCGAAGGACCCCGAGGCAGCCGCCCGTATCAAGCAGACGCTGCTCGCTGCCCAGCCCAATGCCAACGCCCGCTTCGTCGACATGACGCTCTCCGAAAAAGGCCTGCAAGTCAGTAGGAGCTAATTTTGTATTTCTTTTTGAATGCTGCCAGGCGTTCGTGCGTCTGCTGCATGAAACGCAGATATTCCTCCGACTCCGCGTTGAAGGGGCGGTGCGTCAGTGCCTGTCTGATGGGGCGCCACTCGTCCATGAAGGCCGTGGCCTCGTCGCTGAAACACCACCCGACGAGCCGCTCCCAGATGTAGTCCACCGCCTGTTCCGACACGTGCAGCATGTCGGCAGCGTAAAACCGGTAGTCGCGCAGCTCGTCCATCACGATTTCGTAGGCCGGGAAGTAGTGAAGATGTCCGATGCCCGACGTCTGACGTAAGAGTTTCTCTATCGCCAGCAGCAGCGTGGCCTTCGACAGCTGGCTCTCGTGGTATCCGTATTTACGGTAGCGGATGGGGCTCACCGTCATCACCACCTGCACATCCTTCCGCTGGGCCTGCAGCAGCTCTGCTGCCTTCCGCAGATAGTCAGCACACTCGTCCACCGTCAGCTGCTCTTCCTCGAACAGCGCGGCAGGGCGCTTCTCGCAGTTGTCCACTATCTCGCCCGTCTCCTTCAGCCGGTACACGTGGTTCGTCCCCAGCGTCAGGAACACCGTCTTAAATGAAGAATGAAGAGTGAAGAATGAAGAATTTGCTTCCGCCCTGCCATTTTTCATTTCTTCATTTTCATTTCCTTCATTTCTTTCATTTCCTTCATTCCTTTCATTTCCTTCATTCCTTTCATTTCTCATTCGCTCCAGTGTGTGCAGGATGCTCGCGGGATTGTACATCGTGCCGTACGGATTCACCGTTGCAGGGAAACCGTTCTCCTTGAACCGCCGCCCTATCTCGCTGGCAAAGCACGACCCTACCAGCACGACCTCCTCGCAGGCTCCTATCCGGAACCCCGCCCGTCCTGTCTCCACTCTCGTCCTGAACTCCATCGTTAGCTAATTTTTACAGATGGAAACGATAACCCAAAGTGATGCTAAGATAACGATGCTTGGCGTTGTCCGGATTCTCTGTCTTGTCCATCTTGGTCAGTCCGAAATAGTAGCGGGCATCGAGCGACACGTTCTTGTATTCATACGACAAGCCCACAGGAATGCCAAAGTCGACAGACTTGCAGACATCTGTCAGCGTAACAGAACCGTATGTAACGACTAGTGTGTTTTCATACATCTCTTGTACCGTATTGGGATCCAGCGCCGATGGGGATATTTTTATGGTGGCATTTGTGACATCCGTTTTCGTTTTGTCGTTCACCAACAATCCTAATTGGACACCTGCACTGAAGGAAAGTCCGCGAAGCGAAGGAATGTAGAACCGGGCCATCAGCGGAATGTTTAGGTAGTCTGCATGCAGATAGCCATCCAACTCTGATTTCGAGTAAAGGATTTCATCGTTATCCAATGGTGTTATTGTAGTAACGACCCCGTCAATATTCGCACCCTGTTGCGAATACATCAGTCCCAGCGACAGTCCCAGCCAGTCGTTCACACCGTACTCACCCTCGACACCAGCCGTAAACCTGACCTTGGCATGATATATATCCTCAATAGTCGGTGTTCCGAACGTCGAGATGTTAATACCCGCCATGGGCTTGATAGAAAACGTACCTTTCTGGTTCTGTGCCTCGGCCAGCGTGGCAAAGCATACTAATGCAAGTAATATCAGTTTCTTCATCATCGTATTTTGTTTTTTGTATTTTGTGATTACGGGGTCGGTTCTTCAGTATGACGGGTACCTGGTACCCGTCATACTTCGTTTTGATGCAGCAAATATACGGACTTTATTCTTATTATCCAAATAATTCGCCACTTTTCTTCATTTTTGCATTTTTTTGAAAACGCCTGCAAAAGTACAAACTTATTCACAAACCACCAAGAAAATGTTGAATTACTTACGCAGAAAAACTCAAATTCGGATCACGGGGACTCTAATTTTGCGCTCTGATAGAATATATCAGTGAAGAATTTGCTTAATCACGGCCAAATCCTTA
>SUYI01000010.1 GCA_015060485.1 Prevotella sp.
GTATCAACCACGGTCTGAAGGCCAAGGGCGGTATGGGTAAGAGCCAGGCTGAGGAGAAGAAGGCTGTTGAGTGCGGCTACTGGCACCTCTGGCGCTACAACCCAGCTCTGGCTGAGGAAGGCAAGAACCCATTCTCACTCGACTCTAAGGAGCCTAACTGGGAGAACTTCCATGACTTCCTGCTTGGTGAGGTCCGTTACCTCTCCGTCAAGAAGGCCTACCCCAACGAGGCCGAGGAGCTCTTCGCCGAGGCTCAGAAGATGGCCCAGATCCGTTACAAGACCTACATCCGCAAGGCTGCAGAGAACTGGGAAGACTAAGAAGAAGTGTGGTCAGCGGTTTTGCCGCTGACACACCCCTACTCCATAAGAAAAGGAGCATCCGTTTGTAGATGCTCCTTTTTATTTTTATTCAACCTTTTTTGTTCGCTACTTTGTGCGGAAAGGCTTGAGGACAGGAATTTCCTCGCAGAGGGCATCAGCCAAGAGATTGGCGACTACTTGGGCTCCATAGATGTTATAGTGGGTGTTGTCCTGCTTACCTTTGGGTTCACTGGGTTCTTCGCCTGGGCGGAACCACATGTGGAGTTTTTTGGAACCTTCGGTACCAAGACCCTGTTCCAAGTCATGTGTGATGCGGTTTGCGTCGACGAAGTAGCAGTTCATGCGCTGAGCCACATCGCGGGGAGCGACACGATAAAGTCCGTGAGTATCAATGAGCGAATCGCCCTCAACCATCTTAACACCATCTTTGAAAGTGGTGTTGCGCAATAGTTCGTCGTCAGCCACCTCAGGGGCTTTTACAAAGAAGTTACGACGTACAACGCTATTCATTAGCACGGGAATGCCACCGCGTTCGCGAGTCTCACGGACATATTTGGCTAGCGTGTAATCAAAGGTTGAACCCGGGTCTGTGTGACGGGCGGGTTGAGCTTTCTCGTCATTATGTCCGAACTGGATGATGACATAGTCGCCTGGACGGATAAGGGAAAGCACCTTGTCCCAGCGGCCCTCGTCGATGAAACTCTTTGACGAGCGGCCATTTACAGCGTGGTTGTCGACACGGATATACTCCGGATTGAAGCAGCGTTGCAGCATCATAGCCCAACCACGTTCGACTTTGCCACCCGTTGTGTCTTTGTTGGCTGCCGTAGAGTCACCAATTACAAAGATTGTTGTTGTTTTGTCCTTACTAGCCGACATAAGCACAAAGGATAGTACAACGAGGAAGAAAATAATAGTGAATTTTCTCATATTAGTAGTTTATTGATCAGTTCGTCAGCCGTTAGCATCTGCTGCTCGCCGGTTTCCATATTCTTCAGAGTAATCTGTCCGGCCTGGATCTCATTCTCACCAGCCAGTGCCACAAAAGGAATATGTTTGGCATTGGCATACGACATCTGCTTTTTCATCTTTGAAGCATCAGGGTAAATTTCTGCACGGATACCGCGCATGCGTACCTTATATAATATGGGCATGCAGTAAACCGTTTCCTGTTCTCCAAAGTTGATGAAGAGTACCTGTGTGGTGTTCAGCGAATCCTTGGGATAAAGGTCGAGCACATTGAGCACATCATAGATGCGATCGACGCCAAACGAAATACCTACACCAGAGATACCTGGCATACCAAATATACCTGTTAAGTTGTCGTAACGACCACCACCAGAAATAGATCCCATAGGTGTATCAAGTGCTTTTACCTCGAAGATGGCCCCCGTATAGTAACTCAAACCACGAGCCAGCGTGAGATCTAATTGTATCTCATTCTTAAGCGTGCCAAGTTGAGTCAGCATATTCAGAATGAATCGTATTTCCTCGACGCCTTTCAGACCGGTCTCGCTTGAAGCAAGCACCTCAGCAACGGTATTCAGCTTCTGTTCGTTGGTACCTTCCAGCATGATGATGGGCTGCAGCTTCTGAATCTGCTCGTCTGTCAAACCATTCTCGCACAATTCAGCATTTACGTTGTCGATGCCAATCTTATCGAGTTTGTCGATGGCAACCGTAATGTCTACTATTTTATCTGCAGCACCAATCACTTCGGCAATACCCGTCAGAATCTTGCGGTTATTGACCTTGATCTGCACACGCACACCAAAACGCGTGAAAACAGTATCAACAATCTGCATCAGTTCAACCTCGTTGATGAGTGAGTCAGAACCCACCACATCACCATCAAACTGATAGAACTCACGATAGCGTCCCTTCTGAGGACGGTCGGCACGCCAAACAGGCTGCACCTGATAGCGTTTGAACGGTAGTTGCAACTCCTCGCGGTGCATCACCACATAACGGGCAAAAGGCACAGTGAGGTCGTAGCGCAGACCTTTCTCACAAATCTTCGAAGCCAAGCGAAGCGTGTTACGCTCCTTGAGCTCCTCGTCATCAATTTTCGAGAGATAATCGCCCGAGTTCAGTATCTTAAACAACAATTTATCGCCTTCCTCGCCATACTTCCCCATCAGCGTAGCTAGCGTTTCCTGAGCGGGTGTTTCTATCTGCTGGAAACCATAGAGCTCATAGACGGAGCGGATGGTATTGAAAATATAGTTGCGCTTGGCCATCTCTTCAGGGCCAAAGTCGCGCGTTCCTTTAGGAATACTTGGCTTTTGTGCCATTTTTACTTATTTAACCTTTTACTTTTTATCTTTTTACTTTCTCACGATGGTCTGTGCACGATCAGGACCAATGCTGATAATCTTAATCGGCGTCTCGAGTTCCTTCTCCAGGAAAGCGATATAATCCTTAAAAGCCTTCGGGAACTGGTCTTCACTAGTGAACTTCGTCATATCGGTCTGCCAGCCAGGGAGTTCTTTGTAGATAGGTTCTATGCCTTTCTCGATATCGTAGGGGAAGTCGCGCGTTTCGACGCCATTCACCTTATAAGCCGTACAAGCCTTGATGGTGGGGAAGTCGTCCAGCACATCGCTCTTCATCATGATGAGCTGGGTAACACCATTCACCATGATGCTGTAACGCAGGGCCACAAGGTCAATCCATCCGCAACGGCGCTCACGACCCGTCACAGCACCATATTCATGACCCAAGTCGCGAATCTTCTTGCCAGTCTCGTCGAATAGTTCCGTTGGGAATGGTCCGGCACCGACGCGAGTGCAGTAAGCCTTCATGATGCCAAACACCTCGCCTATCTTGTTGGGACCAATACCCAACCCCGTGCAGGCACCCGCACAGATAGTATTCGAAGAGGTCACAAAAGGATAGCTGCCAAAGTCAACATCAAGCATAGTACCCTGGGCACCCTCACAAAGAATATTCTTGCCCGAACGTAATATCAGATTGATTTCGTGCTCGCTATCTACCAAATGGAATTGACGGAGATACTCGATACCTTCCAGCCACTTCTTCTCGACTTCGTCGATATCATACTCAAAGTTCAGCGACTTCAAGATAGTTTCGTGGCGAGCCTTGTGGGCAGCATACTTCTCTTCGAAATTCTCGAGAATATCGCCTACACGTAGACCATTACGTGACACCTTGTCGGTATATGTTGGACCAATGCCCTTACCTGTAGTACCTACCTTGTTCTTACCCTTCTGAGCCTCGTAAGCAGCATCGAGCACACGATGGGTAGGCATAATCAAGTGAGCTTTCTTTGAAATATGAAGACGTTCCTTTAGCTCGTGGCCACTGGCTTCAAGCGCTTTGGCTTCGTCCATAAACAAATCAGGAGCCAGTACAACACCATTGCCAATAATATTAACCTTGCCACCCTGGAAGATGCCTGAGGGAATAGAGCGCAATACATACTTCTGACCTTCGAACTCCAAGGTGTGTCCCGCATTGGGGCCACCCTGAAAACGGGCTATCACATCATACTGAGGGGTCAGTACGTCGACCACCTTTCCTTTACCTTCATCTCCCCACTGCAAACCGAGTAGGACATCAACTTTTCCTTGATTCATTTTTTATATTACTTTTTGCTATATTATGTTTCGATTGTTGTCGAGTGATCTTAGCTTGACAGGTACTACAAATACCATATACATATAACGTAAAGCCATCTTTTCGGAAACGCTTCAGATGCAGGGCATTAATAGCTTCATTAATCTTAGCAGATTTAAACTCCGAGACTTTACCACAGACAGTACAGATTTGGTGACAATGACTGTTATTGTCATAGCAGGCCTCATACTTTGTCGAACCTTGAAAACGGTGACGGATAACCAGTCGCAGTGCCATGAACAACTTCAACGTGTTGTAAAGTGTTGCTCGGCTCACTGGGAAACGTGCTTTCTTATTCAACTTTTCACCCAACTCCTCCAAGGTAAAATGCTCATTGCTGTCATAGACAGCATCAAGAATGGCAAATCGCTCTGGAGTCTTGCGCAAATGATTCTGTTCTAAATAGTTGGTCAGAATATTCTTGACCGTAGCTTTGACGTTTTCTTTCATGTGATGTGGCTAAATCGGTTAAAAACCGCACAAAATTAATACTTTTTATTCAGAAAACGGCAAGAATTATTTAAAAAAGTTCTAAATTGACCGATTTCAGTGCACAATTATAAGCCAAATGCACAATCAAATATCTAGAATTATGTAAAAAGGTCATCTCTGTAGCCCAGATTAAGAACAGAAAATAAGAACAAATGTTATTATGGAAAATCAGAAGTTTCTAAATTTTGGACTAAGATTTAATCTACGTCAAACTAGAGAGAATAAGCCTACGATTATTTATGCAGTATTCGTTTGTAATGGTATTCAACACAAAGTAAATACCATGCTGAAAGTATATCCAGAACATTGGGACAACAAAGCACAAACTGCTACAGTATCTAATCGACTCTCAAAATTGGATAATAGGAACAATTTAATAGCAAATAAAAAAATAGCTGCAATTTATGAATCATTTAAGCAAAAAAAAGCGTATCTTTGCAATCAAGAAACTAATTATGATTTATCCAATGAGATTGCGGATGCCATTAATCCGAATCTGAAACACAGAAGAAAAAGTATGACCACTTACAAAATGAAGATAAGAAAAGTTCTTGGTGATATTGCATATAAGTACCAGACCGCTAAGACATGCGAACAATCACTTTTCAATATCAAGAAGTTCAATTCGTTTCTTGAAGAGAAAGGTATAAATGATGATATTAACTCACTAAGCGGAAAACTTCTAAATGATTACCAAAACTACTTAGTCGAAAATGATTTACAGATTAAAACTATCAGTCGATATGTTAGAGGTATAAAAACTCTTATTAATTATCTCAATAAGGATGAAGATTTTGACATCAAAATCGATATCTCAGCGCTTAATATCTTGAAAGACAAAAGAACAACTGAACAGAAGAAGAGTAAGAATGTTCCCTTAACAGAATCACAACTTTTAGACATTTACAATCTTACAGACTTAACAGCTAGAGAAGAAGAAGCTAGGGACTTATTTATATGTCAAAGTCTATTAGGACAGCGTATTAGTGATATGCCTAAGATATTTAAAGGCGATTACACAACCAATCATTATGAGAATGGACTTGAAACTATTTCTTTTAATGTTCAAAAAACAGGTGAAGAAGCTACGTTATTTCTATTTACTATAGCAAAGAATATTATTAGCAAGTATCGTACAAAACAATTCCAATATTTCAATCTATTTGAAGCTGACGAAAAGAAAATCGTAAATAATGAAATGGCTATTAACGCCACTATAAAAGAAGTGTGTAAGAAAGCTGGTCTATTGGCAGAAATCAATTTTACTATTCAAGTTGGAGATAAAATTAAAAACGAAAGAAAACCACTTTACCAATTAATGCACACCCACATAGCACGTCACACATTTATTACCCTAATGTGCAAAATGGGTATTCCCAAAGAGACTGTTATTATAGCAACTGCGCACTCTGATGAAAAAATGATTAATGAAGTTTATCTTCATGAAACTGCTAGTGACAAGGGAGCGAAATTAATTGAAGCACTGCAAAAGAACAGCGAAAACAGTTCCTTATTCTCTATATCAAAAACGAATTGCGACAAACTATTAACAGACCTATTTGCTTACGACAAATTGCTAATGTTGAAAGAAGCAGACGAAAGCTGTATTAATATCGAAGAATTAGAAGAATGCAAAGATGTCATCAAAACCATCCGACAAATCCCATCAATTAAAATTCCTACAAACATAGATAAATCGGAAGTAGATGAGAAAATTGGAAAGGTATTCCCTACCCTATTGTTGTTTGCAGACAGTGCCTCATTGATCTTGTTCATTCAGAAAATTGCAGGAAGTGGCATCTCTAATCAGATAACCGACTCAACAAAGAATGATCTTATCCATGATCTTCAAGCATTAGATGATGAAAGAAAATTCTGTAAAAAACTATTAGATATATGGCAAGAAGAACAAACAAAGAAAGGTTTTATCAATAAACTAACAGGGCAAAAAGATGACAGGACGCTTACTTTAGGAGAAGTCTTTAAAGAAGCTAAAGAGATTGCTCTTAGAAAGGACAATAAAAAAGGACAATAAAAAACGCAACCATCACAAAATTAATAGTGGTGGTTGCGTAATAATTATTTATGCTGAAACCCTTCACCATCTAAGTGGGGAAGATGATAATTTATGATTCAAGATTTCTTCGTCCGTAAGGCTTTCTGGATAGAATTCCCTAACAAATTCATATTCGGACTTCTCGTCAATAATAAATAGATTGGAATTGAGTAACCTGATTCCTTTTTTATCCCGTTTGATATAGCCTGAAGACTCTGCTTCTTGTAGGTATCTTTCGACAGTTGATTTACTATAAACAAAAGTATCAGCAAGTGCTCTAACAGAATATCGACAGAGATTAGAAAAATTGTAGCATCTTAGCTTCAACTGCACTAGAAAACCCATAAGTTCTCTTCTAATCGGCTCCTTAAGCAAATCCATGCTTACCAATGCATAATGTTCAGTAAACAGATAGTAGTGATTAAATCGGAAAGTTCCTCTTTCACCTTTTCGACGTTCAGTTATTTTCTTAATAATTCCTTTCTTATCAAAGTCACAAATGTGTTTTGATATTGCCTCTCTTCTAAGTCCAGTTAGTTCTGCTAAAGTATCTTCATTAACGTTACTTTCATTCGTTTCATAATCTGACTTGGAAGCCAAAACCAAATAAATGTAGGCTTCTAGCGGTTTTAGTTTATCGGCAACAATTTGGGGTATTTTTCTGTAATTCATCGAAGTCGGCCACGCTTGAATTATTGATTATTCTGAAATTATCTTCTTTCCATAATTTATTAAAGAACTGTTTTCCAAAGTGTTTTTTAGCTTCTTTTCTGTTGGAAAACCTTTGTAGCGTTTCTTTGTATTCTAACATCGTTATTTTATGTTACCATTCAACAATCCCCCAAATTGACGGGAATCTGAAAGATTTCCGTTTAATAGGGATTAGTATTATAGGTATTAGTATGTTGTGAACCTCATGGGACACCTCATGTTAGCCTCATGGGACACTTAAAAATCTCAACTTTAGAATGGTCATATATTGCTATTATCGTATATCACAGCAACTCATCGGAACAAGAGACGCATTTCTACGCCTCCTGTCTCCCCATATATCTGATAGCCTATTATTCGATTATCTCACAGCGATTTTCATGGTATTTTCTAGTTCCTGATTTTCAGTAGCTCTAAATATTTTTCAGTTTTTTCTATTGAACGGAATCACTGTGTATTATCCTCTATAGTGTTTCTTCTCATTGTACTATATTCAAGTAGCCACTAACCTTGGTTGATGTTGATTAAACTTGTCCGAATTATTAGCGAATTATAGCGGCACCTGAATACGGCGAACTCACACCCATTTTTAGAACAGAAATTTTTTCTCTCTTTTATAAGGTAGCTTTGAAAATTTTTGTTCTGTCACCAACAGAAAACAAAGGAACGCCATTTCTGAACGCTCCCTTGTATCATTGCAACTATGTAGTAAACATATTATCGGTTTCCTGATATTCATAGTTAAAAAAAATTAAACACCAAACGATAAACCAGAAACACCTCTAATTCAAGTATCTTGGGGTAAGAGTGACATTTTTACTAAGGAGTATATAAAACCGTTTTCCTCTTGGAAATGTCTTAGTTTTCGTTAGTTCCAAGTCTGATTAAATATAAATCTCTTTCTTACAAGTTTCACAGAAGTTCTCTTTATTAGAAAAATCAGCATGACCTTTAGCATCCTGCATGATGCAGTTTGAATTATCCTCCGGACAATGACTGTAGTTGCAAGCAGTATGAGTAAACTCATGAGTAACCACCTTCCAATAATCACGTTTCTTGTTCTTTAGCCTATAGTCAGAAACCACGCAGGCGTATGTACCATGTATGCTAAGCCCCAGCACTCCCCAATCTGGTTTCCCTTTATATGGATATGAAACGTCCTTATGGGTTAGACCAATCATGATCCTATGGTCGCCAGCATCCTTCTTTAATGAATTGATAATCTTATCTGCACGATAGCGTGTCTTTGCATCATTCATCAGGTCAGCAGAGAGTTTCTTATTTGGTAAAACTTCAAATTCAAACTCCACGCCATATAGCTCTAAGAACTTCTTTTCCAACACTTTACTTAACTGCTTTGCTTCCTGTTGTGTATAGTTATCGTATGGTTGTAAGCAGATAGTAGGCGGACACGTACAGTTTGCATGTTCCGTTTTCTTGCAACCGCATAGCGTAAACAAAATTAGCAACACATATAATAATGTTCTACTCATATCCTACAACTAATATTCCTTCTCTTGTCTTTCCAGAATCTCATAGGCTTTTTCTATAGTTGATTCTGTAATGTCAATAGTATCATTCGTTTCATCATCAATAACTGCAAGAGGAACTATTCTATGAGTGATCATCCATTCTAATATGTAATAGAACAAAGAACCAGCCATTCCGCCACCACTTGCAGGGAGTCCTAACTTATTTATGCTTACAATCATGCTATATTTAGGGTAATCAGCAGGGAAGTAACCACAGAACGACACTTGGTATTCATCTACGACCTTGTCTTCACCAAAGTCATTTTCCCCAATTATCGATGTACCTTGCTTTCCTGCAACACGAAGAAATATAGTTCCCGCCTTGCGTCCTAATCCTTGACTAACCACATGATCCAATACCACTTTCATGCTATCAATATTAGCTTTACTGGCAATTTGTGGATTAATAATCTCTATCTCACCAGTTTTAAGAGTGGGCTTCACCATCTTTCCGCCATTCGCAATAGCATTATAAAATGTTAGCATCTGAATAGGAGCAATCTTTTGTTTATAGCCTATCGCACTCCACCACAACTGATAATCAGCCCAATCTTTATCTTTGGGTGAGTTGAAGAATGCAGGCTTCAAACCCTCAATTCCATCTATTGTACTTGGTTGACCAAAGCTCATCTTATCCAACAGGTCAAAAAAGTGTTGCTGGTTATTCTTAAATGTTTTTGTAACAGCCTGACCGATTCCGATATTGGAATTAACTGGTAAGACTCTTTCAAGTGTAATCGTTCCATAGCCACCTTGTTCCCAATTATGATCCTTCATTAATCGTTCATTATCGTCATCAACTGGATAGACGCCAGTACCAGTATGAACATGGTCATTCAAATCCATCTTTCCACTTTCTAGAACCGCTAACAGTGAGGGAGTCATCATCAACGAGCCCAGTTCCTGTTGGTATGCAAAGTTATTACAAGGTACGAACTTACCTTCATAGTTACGCTCCTGTCCTACCATAGCTAGTATTTCACCAGTCTCTACTTCCATAACAATTACCTGACCTTGCAAACAATTCCCAATCTTAATCATTTGGGCATTCAAAAGGGAGTCTACTGCTACTTGTAGTTCTGGTACGATGGTAGGCTCACCCATCTTCTTTCCTGTCTTAATCTTCTCTGGTTGCTGAGGAGATAAAGAGTTGTGAATCACGATTCCTAATATCACCACCATTGCCAACAACACAATAGCGACAATAGCAATCCTCCATTTTTCCCGTTTACTTATTTTGCGTGGTTTCCCCAGTACCTGTAATTCGTCATTATTCATAGCTTAGCCTCCTTCCCTATTGTAGATTCCAGATAAGCCTTCAACTGTTTAAGAGCCTCCTTCGAAGCTTGTAGTTCAAAGGCATGGTTCACTTCCATATTCGACATAATTAGCTGTTGCTTAGTTGGATTAATCTTAAAAATATAAGCTCTGTTTACTATTAGCTGTTTACCAATGCGGATAAACGTTTCAGCTTCTTTACCTAACTGTTCCTCTATTAGTTGCTGGCAGTGAGCAAGGTTCATGGTAAACACCTGTTCCGTTTTGTCATGCAGCACCATAGTGGAGTAGTTACCGTCCGACTCCACGTAAACCACTCGTTCAGGTTTTATCCTTACGAGTTCGTTAACATTCGATATGATTAGTACCTTGTTGCTCACTACTATTTGATTTTGCACTACAAATGTACCTGATTATTATGAAATAACAAACAGGATTCCTGTTGCTTTGTACGAAATATAGATGTTAATGTATGAAATGCTCACTTATGAATTAAAAGCCCAACCACTCACTACGTTTTTTTGTACGAAATGGGTGGTTGGTTATAGAGGTTCTTTTATCTAATCACGTTTAAATGTAGCAACAACTTCTAATGAATTGTTATTGTAACTCTCTATCGTGAATGATTTAATATATGCTACCCACTTTTGTAATTTCAGCACACCTTTCGTAATATTTCCAAGTAAGTCCTTCTTATAATAGTGATATTCGTTATCGTTGACTTTGTCTAGTACGATAGATTCTGTTTTCCCCTTTTCTGTATATGATATTTTTAGACTCTTATCAAAAAATGTTAGAGTAGCCTTTGATCCTAGGTATCTAGCTTTGTTCTTTTGGATTGATGTAGGATTGTAGTTGGGACCATAATAGTTTATGTCAGTACAAACAAAAGTCTGTGCTTGAATCTCTAAGAAAAAGAGCAATAGAAATGATATAAATAAATATTTTCTCATATTTTATCAAATATTAAAATAATATGTCCATCCTTTTTCTCCTTCTTTAAAGGATGCGTTAAAATTTTTGCCTTGACAAGTGTATTTCCCAATAGTAACAGCATAACAATCACCTCCTTTTCTTACTTGATAAAACTCCTTTCCAGAGATTACTTTGACATACAAATAAAATTCAGATGTACCTAGTTGATAAGTAGCACTAATCTTCCCAAGATATTCCCAATTTGATGATTGCTGATCTTCTAATGATTCAAGAGTAACAGATGATTGTGAAGGAAACTCTCTCTCCGCAGATAAATTAAGAGATAGCATGCAAATAGCTGAAATAAATAATAACTTTTTCATAATCTTACGTTTTTATTAGATAAATATGTTGATCATATTAAAACCCTAAATTATTGTTTGAATTCCCATGTACCTAAATCAAGTCCGATTGCCACATCGTCAAAAATGAGAGTATAGCATTTGGGGGATTTTTTATATGGTGATATCTTTATTGTAGCATTAACGGTTCTTTTATATGAATCATTATCGCCATTTTTAACCAACGTGAATCCCCATGATTTTAATGCACTCTTAATACTAGGATATGACTCAGAAACAAAATATTCGACTATGCCGCTATATTCAAAAGGAATATTGTTTTTATAATGGTATTTTATCATTTCTTTAGATGGAGGTGTATAGGATGAGATTTGAAATTTGAGACTATAATTTGAAGGATGATCAGATCTATTGTAGACAGTAAATCCAGAATAGTTACCAAACAAACTATAATAACATACGCCAGTATATCTTGAATATTGTTCTTTCCACTCACCCCAATATCCATCATACCATGCACTTGTACTAAGTTGAGCTAATGCATAATATGGTAATGTTGTCAAGAAAAATAATATCAATAAGTTCTTTTTCATAACACACTCTTTTAGAAATAAACGACACCCAATTGAAGTGTTTTTGCCTTAAAGTTGAAATTTTCTTTTACGACATCTGAATCATAATAATCGACTTCACTTACAGCACATGAATTACTTAACCAATAATTTCCATATTTGTACGAAGATAGAACAGCTTTATCTTCTGTTACAGTTACTTTAATAGGTACGGTATGCCATCCTTTACTATCATTATAATACCCCGTCAAGTTGTATGTTTTTGACTGTGGTTGTGGAGCTGGTTGGTAATTTCTAGAAGGTTCAAGAGGTCTATAATAGGTAAAAGGATCTGTACTTTGGTAGCTACCAGAGTAATCATTAGAATAATTGTTAGATGGTTGTACTGGTCTGTAAGTGGTAAATGGGGCTTGTGCATAAGCTGTAATAGCACATAGCATTACTACTAAAATGGATAATAACTTTTTCATAATCGTACGGTTTTAGTTAGACAATCATGTTAAATATGCCAACCAATCCCAAGAAGTCAGCGGATTATTGTTTAAGAGTGTGGGACTATTGCCACTACAGTTGTACAGGTTCTGGACTACCTTTCAGAATGTAATAAACAATAGCCCACACCTTTAGAATATATTATGCCCTGATGGGTACAATAATCCTATCGATGTGAGCATATTGCCTACTATTTATTCTGAAAGTTCGAATTGTCCAGATTCGTACAAACTAAATAGTATTCAATCGCTCTTTTTATTATGTTGAGCCATTAAAACGCACTCCAACACGTTGGGTACTTGAAACTCACCTGCAAATATAGCGATTATTTTATAATAAAGCAAGAAATTAGACTGAAATCTTAATAGAATTGTACAAAATCAGCATCTGATTGTATGAAATGATTGCTTATTATAGAGCAAACTCCGTTTTTATTCGTTGCACAGTAGAGATTCCTTTACCAGAGAGTTTTGCGACATTCCTTACAGAGTAACCGCGTTTTAAGTAGGAGATAATATCCCTGTACTCTTCACGTTTCTGCTCAGTAGTCTTGATGCTTCCAACTTTACGACCAAGTTTTCCACCTCGTTCAATGTAGAGTTTGCGCCCACTATTCAAACGGAACTTGATGTTTTCACGTTCAAGCTGTGCACATGTTGAGAGGGTAGCTATCATTATCGGTGCAAACATAGTGGGCTTACCGTCTGCATCAAGTAGAGTCAGCTGTTCCTTTTGCATATAGAGGTTAATCCCTGAATCTATGAGGTCTTTCACTGTAGCCAGAACTTCAAAGGCATTTCTTCCCAGTCTGGATAGCTCACTCACTAAAAAAATAGCAACACCGTTTGATTTACAGTATTCGATAGCCTCCTGTAATACTGGACGCTCAGAATTCTTCTTCGCTCCAGAGATATGTTCCTCAAACACTTTGGATAATTCTAACTTCTGATAATCTACATAATCCATAAGGTCTGAGATTTGACGGTCTGTATTCTGTCTATCGCCTACGCTCGACACTCTAGCGTAGATAACTGCTTTCGTATTCATTTTAATCAAAGTATTAAGTGATAACAAAAATGGTGCGTCAGATACCCCTTCCATAGAATTAAATGAACACACCTATTATTTCAATACGGAAAAAAGAAAAGAGGACACCACCTTATTATATATATAGGTGATGCCCTCCGCTCTATCAACTAACCAAGAAACCATTGGTAAGTTTGATCACCGTGTAGGGCGTTATTCAGCCCAACACTCACTTCTGTAGCGTTAACCGCTCTGGAGAGATAGCTATCAATATAGCTGTTTTTGTTCGCCTCCGTCATCAGATTGTGGAAATTCCACATGGATAGTGAACCGCCCTGACCACCGAAATCTTCATTCTGGTAGTAACCTCTGCAAACGTTGTTAATCTGTGAGTCTGTTATCAATAGACGTGGAATCCTACGGGATAGTCCTTGCGGTAGTGCCTGATAGAGTCTCATTCTGCCAATCACCTGTGCAAACTGTGTCTCAGTCAGGTAGGTATTGGAAAGTGTCTGCAACAAGTGAATGTCTTTAGCAGGGTTGAACTGGTTGAAGAGTTCCATTACCTGAATGTAGAGCTGCTTCAAGTCCATTACCTCCAGAGATAGCTTCACACCTTGACCTGTCAGCACTTGATTGCTACAGACTACAACTCTCCAGCCCACAAACACAGAGAACTTTTCCACTCCCTTAGAAGAACGGTAGAGGTTCAGGTCATTGTAGTTACGAACACCGCCCACACAAAGCTCTAGTTTCTGACCATCGATCGTTTCATAGATAGTGGGGATAGTGAAAGCAAATGCCAACCTTTGGTAGAACTGAGTCTTTTCACACTCCAGAAGCTCAGAAGCTCGTTTACCCAAAGCATTAGGAGTCCTGCCCCTGACAATGTGAGACACACGGATAGATGGTGCTGTTACTGACTCACCTAGATAGAAGGTCTTTGCAGCATCATGCACTGATTCGATGAAGTCCTGATGCGAAATGGTAAGTTCCTGATTCGCCCACGTTGGTACGACACACTGAGTTCTCAGCTCTTCTATCGTGATGTGATTGGTGTTAGCGTCTAAGAAACTCACACCAGACGAAGTTACGGGCTGTTCTGCTACAACTTCTTCATAGTCCGTGTACTCAAAACGATTGCTGTTAGTGGCCACAGCTGGCATTAAAATTTGTTCCATAATTAAATGAATTTGTTGGTTAATGATAGAGTTAACTGTATGAGGTACGTGTTTACCTCCTACGAGGTACATACGCCCTACAATCTGACTACGTTTTAGAATATGCTAAGGTTTTCATGTAGATTTACGTTTTTCCATGGAGCATGGGTAGGGGGACTTTGTAGGCGTGAAACGGCGCGTGCAGAAAAAAATAAAAAATTTGAAAATGGAGGATTTTTCAAAAATAATGTGTATCTTTGTAGCATGATTGAAATTGTCCCAATAACGGAGTATGAGAGAACTGGATATATGGACTATCCATATATTGATGATCCTTTATTTGAGTATATTAATTTAGTGGCGAACAAATTTTGGTGGGAGCCTGTGCATGACTTTGATGAAGAAACTAATGAGGAGTATTTCATTGAAAATCCTTCATTTGTGCCTAGTAGGTTTGCTCGTAGGTATTTGGATGGGAAAATAGACCTTAGCACTCTACCTTTGTATATTGATGGTGTGGGGACGGAAATTTACAAAAAACACACATCTATGCGTGACTTAGACAAAGCCCCTATAGAAAATGTGCATGTTTCCAAAAATGATATTCCAAATATTTCCATGACTCTGAAAGCATATGGATTAGATATATCCAAGTTTTGGTATTTGTGTATATGTATCAAAGACTGGGTTGACGGAAAAACATGTGAAGGTGCAAGACTTGATAATCCTACTCATAGGCAAGAATTGAAAACCTTTGTCAATGAATTAAATAAACTGAATCCTCAGCCGTGGGGTGGAAATATTAACACTACGGGTAAAGCCAAACTAACCCTGAATGTGAAAGGGAAGAATACCATTATTGAGGATGGTCAGACTCTTGCTCTCATTGGATATGCTGTTCACCATTTCTTAAAATCAGACATATGCAAAAAAACGGAGTTAGTCAATGGAAAGGAAACTAGAGTTGACAGAAACAGCACCTTACTAGACAGTTGTAAATTAAGCAATAAGACACTACCCAAACGAATGGCTAAGACGGTAAGATGTGCACTTTTCTATAAATATCTCAGTTGGTTTCTGGAGCACAGAGTTGTGGACGAAGACCTAGTTAATAATCATCCTTATCTAATATCAACGAATAAAGATTTGCTCATATCGCGTATGGCATATTTTACAGGTCTAATAGATGATTGCAGGTTTTTGAAACCAGATAATGCAGGTAAAGGTTATATCCGTACAGCCATCAGCGGTTATGAAGACGTAACAGTAGGAACTGATAATAAATTCTATGGTTCTGGCTTCTAATTGAAAGTTTTTTCTTCTCGTCATTTTTGTAATTTATTAAATATTAAAAAGTTGGGAATATTTCGAATAATAATATTCCTAACATGCAATGTGCTATTTTGCTTGTTGTTCTCTTTCGTTTTCCATAATTTTGCACTCAGAAATCAGAAATAGTTCTGGTAACAATATTTAAATTTAAGCAAAATGAAAAAAATTATTGAGAACGCAACTAATGTTGCAAAAAAAAAAACAAAATTGAAGTTTTTAACATTAACAAAAAGATTATGAAAAATGAAGTAAAAATCGGTACAGAGGTGAAGAAAGTAGCCTTTGTAGATGGTAACAGAGCCATCAATGAGAACAATGTTAAGAAGCACATGGTGAGTCTTGAAAAATTTGGTAAGAATTTGGTGAGATTGCTCTATGTTGATGCTAACGATGTAGAAGGGTATGAAATTCATGATGCTGCAACAGATGAAATCGTGAAGAAAGAGAACTATGGTGACTACATTGTTATTCTAGACGGTCAGCATCGCTTCAAAGCTGCAATGAAACTAGCTGCCGACGAAAGTAAAGAATTTACTCTTAACAACCTTCGATGGGATAAAGTGGAGCTAGATGGTCACTCTTTCCAAGATGTGCTCATTGAAGTGAACACCAGAACTCAGCCATGGAAAGGTAGTGACTATATCAGTGGTTGTGTTCTCAACAACCCTCAGAATGAGATTGCTCTCTTTGCTAAAGAGGTTACAGGAAAAGGAGCATCAGCTAAGACTGTAAATAAGTATATCTTCTTTGAAGATAAGTTCAGTTGGTCAGAAGCAATGAAGGATGTAAAACTGTTAGAGAAAGCCGACTTGTCAAGAGCTCAGAGAATATGGGACGTAGTTAAAACTTATCCTGACAGTATCATCAAAAAATCATTAATCATCGACCACATTAAAGATGGTGCAGGTAAAAAGTACTGGGAGCAAGAGTTGACTAAAGTGGCCAATCTTTCAGATGAACAGAAGCAGTCTCTGGAGAGTATTAAAGGGGCGACGTCGCAGAAGGAAGCTTTTGAAGAAATGATAGATGCTGCATAACAAGTCGTATTAAAAAAATGAAAACAGCTCAGAAATGGGCTGTTTTTTTATGCCTCCTGTGAAATGCTAATTATTCAAAAAAGCACATCAGAAATTTCTTCAATAAAATAATATTTACTAAATTTGCAACGGTAAAAGAGTTGGCCGACAAGAACATAATTCAAGAATATTTTTTATAACTATCTGATAATCAGATATAGAACTTTAAAAAAGTTCTAAATTGACCGATTTCAGCGCACTTTTTGCCAATCGTTCATAAACAAGTCCCAGTTCTGAGAAGCGTATGATGCTTTGCATCGCTGATTTTCGTACCGAGATGAATGGTCCCTGAAGGGCAGCTAAAGCCTGGTCAATGAACTCATTGATACCCCGTTCGTTAGGTTCTTGTCCGTTCATAAACAAACGTGCCAGCACATGGAATCCACACAGCTGGTAGTATTCCTTGTCAGTAGCTATCCACTGGTAGGCCTTCTCGGGAGCATATGGCAGGTGTTGCCACAAATTGAAAGCCACTTGCTCTGCGATTTCCTGCGAGGGTATTTGTTCCATCCAAATGTCGCAAACTTCAGGCAGCATCTCATCAGCCGGCATCAGCATTGTTGACAATATCTTGCACTCACGGACATTCTCTTTCCACAGGGCTATGGCAAGGTCGTATTGGCTAACCGCTAGCTGTTGGTCCAGTTCCTCGGCTTTTTCTTTCAGACGTGGCAGCGTGGCTCCCCAGTTCAGATGGTAGTTCAGTCCTTTGTCGCGCATGGACTGTGCCACAGCACCATCCATCATCTGACGGAACGACTGTTTGATTTCCTTGACTATCTGACTGATATCTTCCATTACTTTCAACTATTAACTAAATCAATGTCCCGTATTCACTGCTATATCTGAGCATCTGGTGGGCATACGACTCAGCATAGTTCACTTCGATATCACAGATTTCGCCCTTGTCGTCGAACACGGGAAGCAGCTGTGGATTGATAAAGCCTTTGTAGGGGGCAAGATTCAACTTCTCGTAACGCATCAGTACCTCCTGATGGATTTCCGCATTGACCTGCACAGCATATTTTTCTACTAACTGACGGGCAGCCTCATAGTCACCCTCACTCTTGATACGTTGGATTTCTGCCAGCAATCGTGCAAACAATCCGCGAAGGGCTTCGTAGTCGTTGATACGGACATAGGTCTTGCCGTCTCGTTTTTCCAAAGTAATCACACCGTCGCCCTGCTCATAGCACCATTGGGCTATCAAGGCACGATTCCGCATGTGGGCTTCCTCGATTTGCGCACCGGGTTGGATGCGGATGAGCTGAGTCATCAATCCATTCATGATATAGGTGTAATACTGCGACTTGTATGCTTCACTATCGGGCACCAATCCTAGCGCGACGAGTTTTGCGTCTGCAATGTAGTAAAGTCCAAAAAGATCGGCCCTCGCCTCTTCTATTGTATTACCATAAGCTTTCAGTGCATCGGGGTCGGTATCTGATAATAATTGTCCGCTGCCATGCCCCAGACATTCGTGAAGGTCAGTATGCAAATTGTCACACAAGTCACCGTATTTCTCTATCAACGAGAGCGTTGCATTGTCAACGACAAACTCTTCCTTGAACCCATTCCCGTGGGCAGCTTTGTTATATGCGTCAGTAATATTCGAGATGGTAATGCTCTTCGATCCATATTCGGCACGAATCCAGTCAGCATTGGGAAGGTTGATGCCGATGGCTGTCGAAGGATATTCATCACCACCGAGCATTGCTGCACAGATAGCATTTGCAGTGACTCCCTTGACCTTTGACTTGCGGAATCGTGGATCAATGGGGGAATGGTCTTCAAACCACTGGGCATTACGACTGATGGCCTGCGTGCGTTTGGTGGCCTCGAGGTCCTTGTATTCCACGATACCCTCCCAGGAACCTTTCAGACCTAACGGATCGTTATACACCTCGATAAATCCATTAACGAAGTCTATCCTACCCTCGTGTTCTGACACCCATTCGATACAATAGTCGTTGAAAAGTTTCAGGTCACCTGTGCGATAATATTGTATCAGGAGTTCTATGACACAGGTCTGATGGTCGTTTTCTGCAACACCTTTTGCTTTCTCAAGCCAGTAAACAATATGACGAATGGCATTTGCATAACGACCGTCAGCCGACCATACTTCCTCATGAAGTCCCTTGTCATCTTTGACCAATGTTGTATTCAGACCATACGACACCGGTAGTTCATCACCATCGGCCAACATTTTCTGAAGTTTGTAATAATCTTCAGATTCTTGTTGAGTGACGCCATCGTAGAAATTGCATGCTGAAGTAATCACTATATCCTCTCCGTCTGCCTTATTGACCTTCTTGGGCAGTACGTCTGGATCAAAAATTACGGGGAACAACTCTTGACACAGTTCATCTACAGTCTGTCCGGAACGTAATGGAAGTCGGGAAACATCGACAACTTCAATGGCCTTACGCAAGTAATCGGATGAGAACCCTGGTTTAAACTTCTCACAACCATAGTGATGATAGATGCCATTGGAAAACCAAATGCGTTTCAAATAGATTTCCAATGCGTGGAATGCATTTGTATCATGAGCAATACGCATGTCCGTGTAAATCACTTCCAGCAACTTACGGATGCGCAGATTATATTTGCCGAACTGATCGAAGGTAATATCGCGACCGTATAAGGTGGCTTTCGATAGATAATAAACCAGAATTTTCTGTGACAAAGATAATTGCTCAAATCCGTTTAAACGGTATCTGAGCAATTGCAAGTCGGCAAAACGTTCAGCAGAATAGTTCATTTCTTCGAACTCTTTTTCTTTGAAGCCTTCTTAGCTGTTTTCTTGGTTGCCTTTACAGCTTTAGTGGGCTTAGCAGGCTTGATTACCTCTCCTGGATGCAATGCAAGGTGCTGAAGTCGGAATTGCCGTGGTGTCATTTTCATCATCTTGAAGAACGATGCATAAAATGACTGTCTGTTAGAGAAACCTACCATGTCGCTAACTTCCTCCATGCGCAGCTTTTGATACCTGCGGTCAACAAGAATGGCCATGGCCTCTTCAATACGGAACTTGTTGATGAACGACGTGTAATTCATGTGAAATCGTACATTGACCACCGCAGAAATGTAGCGAGTGTTTGTTCCTAAATCCTCGGCAAGTTTCTTGGCTGAATAATCTTTGTCTAAATACTTTTTCTCCATGACGATGATGCGGTTGATTTTTTCCTTCATCTCGTCCATCAACTTAGGATTAACAAGACTCCTGTAGTGAGCCTCTTTTTCCTTCTTTTCAGTAATGTTATACTTCGTCATGCCTTAATTGTTAAGGTAATAATAATGTTTACGTTGCAAATATACAAAAATAATTCTACTTTATAATATTTTTCAATAGTAAAAAAAGTTAAAACTGTAAAAATAAATAGAAAGAAGCTATTATTAATATATTTACAAATCTTGTAAAAGAATATTACGTGCATTTTTAAGGTATGCGGAACGCATCTCTATTGCTTCTGCCCAACGGCCAGTGAAGTGCTTAGTTACATCAAGATCTATTTTCCATTGTCCAAGCGACTCCAGACGGTCAATCATGGCGCCTAATGTCAAATTCCGAGTATCCATTGAAGGTACAAAGCGGCTTTCCTCACCTTTCTCGTCATTGGTGATTTCTATCAACATTCCTGCATCGATGAGTTCATACACTAAATCCGTCACAAAACGAATGGGAATGGCAGTTTCCGTCCGCAGTTCTAACAGAGTATACGGTTTCCCGCCCATGACGAAACGCCTGCAAATGTGACTCATCAGCAACGAGCAGAGCAGAATCTTGTAGCGATGGCTGATTTCGCCCGCATTCGCATCATAATCGTAATAGTCGAGATTCTGGTTGGTATAACACAATTCAGCACCAAACAGACAGATGGTCCAGGATATCTGTGTCCATAACATAAATAACGGCAAGGCGGCAAACGAACCATAGATAGCATTGTAGCTGGAGAGGAATATCTGCGAATGGATATAAACAAATTGTAGTCCCTGCATAGCGATACCCGCTAAAACACCCGGAATAATGACGCTCGAAAGCTTCACACGGGTGTTTGGCATAAAGATATAGAGGGCAATGAACATCAGAGACATCAGTACATAGGGAGAAAAGTCAATTAGATACCTCATCGCTTTGCCCAACATCATAAAGTCTGGCATACCATCTGCCACTGTAGCAAGGAAAATGCTGATACCCGACGAGAGGACAATTAAGATGGGAGCCACGAAAAACATAGCTAGATAGTCAGTAAAGGTACGGAATACTGAACGTCCCTTCTTTACCTGCCAGATCTCATTGAACGCCTCCTCAATATTACTGACCAGCATCAAAACGGTATAGAGCATGAACAACAGACCAATTCCTAAAAAGACACCGCTCTTTGTATGCACCAGATAGCTATTAACGAAGCCTATAATTGTTTCTGCCACCTGGGGTTGCGTCGAAAGCGAATCGCGGAACCATACCTCAATGTATTTGTTGTAACCGAAACCACGGGCAATGGCAAATACAACGGCACAGATGGGGACAATGGCAAGAAGGGTTGAATAGGTCAACGCTGAAGCCTTGGTCATGACGCGCCTGGCAGTGAAGAAACGGACTGCCAGCAACACCTTCTTCAGAATATTGACAAACAGGTAACGCAAAGGCGATACGTCGCCCTGCGTAATCCGCCAAATGTCGATTCTGAAAAATTGAATAATCCGCTTCACATCTCTTTATAAATAAAAAAAGCACTGTTCCTATAAGCCGGGTTCTGTAACTCTCCATGAGAGACGTCTGCCATTTATCTACACCGTGGGTTACCTCACGGTTCAAGCATTCTACCCTCCGTCGTAGCACAAGACTTCGGGCGGACAACCCTCAACCGACGGTATACATGAACTTGCAGCCTCCAGACGGAACAGCCCAGCGATCGCCCGCTGGCTGGTGGGCTCTTACCCCACCTTCTCACCCTTGCTCTTTCGAGCGGTCATTTTCTTCTTCCGGCTCCAATTGTCACCAACTGCTGGTACTTTCACCAGTGGAGTGTCCTATGCTGCCCGGACTTTCCTCTCGTGCCCTTTTCAGCACCAGCGACAGACCGGAACACTGCTTTCAGGGTGCGAAGTTACGAATAATTATTCATATTTGCAATAAAATACGAGGAAAAGTGCAAAAAAAACACTATTTTACTTTGTCTTTTTCCGAAATCTTCGTACCTTTGCAGCCCAGAATGGAAAATCTACTGTTTGTATCGAAAGGGCAAATAGTGGAAAAAAAAAACGCAGCAAATGAAAAAGGAAATGAAAAAGGTACTTGTTTTAGGTTCAGGTGCCTTGAAAATCGGACAAGCTGGCGAGTTTGACTATTCTGGCTCCCAGGCACTTAAAGCATTACGCGAGGAAGGCATTGCTTCCGTGTTAGTAAACCCCAACATCGCTACGATTCAGACTTCAGAAGGTATTGCCGACAAGGTGTACTTCCAGCCTGTTACTACGCACTTTGTGACCGAGATCATCAAGAAGGAGCGTCCTAACGGCATTCTGCTGGCCTTCGGCGGTCAGACGGCGCTGAACTGTGGTACGGAACTCTATCAGACTGGCGTTTTGAAAGAATATGGTGTCGAGGTACTGGGAACCAGTGTCGAAGCCATCATGAATACGGAGGACCGTGACCTCTTTGTGAAGAAACTCGATGAGATTCAGCTGAAGACCCCCGTCTCGCACGCTGTCGAGAACATGGACGATGCCCTGAAGGCCGCCCACGAAATCGGCTTCCCTATCATGATTCGTTCGGCTTACGCTCTCGGTGGTCTCGGCTCAGGTATCTGTCCTGACGAGAAAGCCTTCAAGGAACTGGCTGAGAGTGCCTTCACCTTCGCTCCCCAGATTCTCGTCGAAGAATCACTGAAGGGTTGGAAGGAGATTGAGTTCGAGTGCATCCGCGATGCTAACGACCACTGCTTCACCGTAGCCTCGATGGAGAACTTCGACCCCCTGGGCATCCACACCGGTGAGTCTATCGTCGTGGCTCCTACTTGTTCACTCACTCCTGAACAGGTCAAGATGCTTCAGGACATCACCATCCGCTGTGTGCGCCATCTGAACATTGTGGGTGAGTGCAACATCCAGTTTGCCTTCAATGCCGAGACCAACGACTACCGCATCATCGAGATTAACGCTCGCTTGAGCCGAAGCTCCGCATTGGCCTCAAAGGCAACAGGTTATCCCCTCGCCTTCGTTGCTGCGAAAATTGCTCTAGGATACACCCTCGACCAGATTGGCGAGATGGGCACGACATCGTCGGCCTATGTCGCTCCGTCGCTCGACTATATGATTTGTAAGATTCCCCGTTGGGACCTCACCAAGTTCGCCGGTGTCAGCCGTCAGATTGGCTCGTCGATGAAGTCTGTAGGTGAAATCATGTCCATCGGACGTTCGTTCGAGGAGATGATTCAAAAGGGTTTGCGCATGATCGGACAGGGCATGCACGGCTTCGTGGGCAACGACCACACGAAGTTCGACAACCTGGACGACGCACTGGCTAATCCCACCGACCTGCGCATCTTCGCCATCGCCCAGGCTTTGGAGGATGGCTACACCATCGATCGAATCGAACAGCTGACCAAGATCGACAAGTGGTTCCTGAAGCGTCTGAAGCACATCGTCGACCTGAAGCATGAGCTTCAAAAGTACGACAGCCTCGAGTCGCTGCCCGACTCCCTGCTGCTCGAAGTGAAGCAGTGCGGTTTCTCTGACTTCCAGATTGCCCGCTTCGTACTGAAGCCCCAGGGTGGCAACATGGAGAAGGAGAACCTGGCCGTCCGCCAGCACCGCAAGCAGCGTGGCGTCATGCCTTCTGTGAAGCGCATCCCCACCGTTGCCAGCGAGCATCCCGAACTGACCAACTATCTCTATTTCACCTACACCCACACGCCGGCCTTCGCACAACCCGACGGAAGACCTTATACGCCTGCGCACGATATTTCCTATTATAAAAACGAGAAGTCAGTCATCGTGCTCGGCTCTGGTGCCTATCGCATTGGTTCCAGCGTGGAGTTCGACTGGTGTTCGGTGAATGCTATCAACACCGCTCGCAAGCTGGGTTACAAGTCTATCATGATCAACTACAACCCTGAGACCGTCTCGACCGACTACGACATGTGCGACCGGCTGTATTTCGACGAGCTCTCGTTGGAGCGTGTTCTCGACGTCATCGACCTCGAGTCGCCCCGTGGTGTCATCGTCTCAGTGGGTGGTCAGATTCCTAACAACCTCGCCATGAAGCTGCACCGTCAGGGCGTTCCCGTGCTGGGTACATCGCCTGTCGACATCGACCGGGCCGAGAACCGCGACAAGTTCTCAGCCATGCTCGACAAGCTAGGCATCGACCAGCCGCGTTGGCGTGCACTGACCTCGTTCGACGATGTGAAGCAGTTTGTCGAGGAAGTCGGCTATCCAGTCCTCGTGCGTCCTTCTTATGTGCTCTCTGGTGCTGCCATGAACGTCTGCTACGACGAAGAGGAGCTGCATCGCTTCCTCAATATGGCCACCGAGGTGTCGAAGGAATTCCCTGTAGTCGTTTCGAAGTTCATGACCGAGACCAAGGAAATCGAGTTCGATGCTGTTGCCGACAAGGGCGAAGTCGTCGAATACGCCATCTCCGAGCACGTCGAGTATGCCGGTGTGCACTCTGGCGACGCCACTATGGTGTTCCCTGCACAGCACATCTACTTCTCGACCATTCGTCAGATTAAGAAGATTTCGCGTAAGATAGCAAAAGAACTTAATATCAGCGGACCATTCAACATCCAGTTCCTCGCCAAGAACCGCGAGGTGAAGGTCATCGAGTGTAACCTGCGTGCGTCGCGTTCGTTCCCCTTCGTCAGCAAGATACTGAAGCGCAACTTCATCGAGACCGCTACGAAGATCATGCTCGATGCCCCCTACTCTCGTCCAGACAGTTCGGAGTTCGACATCGACCGCATCGGTGTCAAGGCCAGCCAGTTCTCGTTTGCCCGTCTGCAGAATGCCGATCCTGTACTCGGTGTCGACATGTCGTCTACCGGTGAGGTGGGCTGCCTGGGCGACGACCTCAACGAGGCCATGCTCAACTCGCTGATTGCCACAGGCTATCGTCTGCCTGACGCTGGCTCCAACATTCTGATTTCATCGGGTGCTGCCAAGGGGAAGGTGTCACTCCTCGAACCTGCACAGCAGCTGGTCAAGAAGGGCTACAAGGTATATGCCACAGGTGGCACCGCCAAGTTCTTCAACGACAATGGCGTACCCGCCACTGCCGTCAGCTGGCCCGACGAGGAAGGCGACAACAACGTCATGGACATGATTGCCCAGCACCAGTTCGCACTCATCGTCAATGTGCCGAAGAACCACACCAAGCGTGAGCTCACCAACGGCTATCGCATCCGTCGTGGTGCCATCGACCACAACATTCCTCTGATGACTAATGTCCGTTTGGCCAAGGCTTTTATCGAGGCCTTCACGGCACTCTCACAGGACGATATCAAGATCAAGTCTTGGCAGGAATATAATGCATAAACAATGATGAAGATTATCAGATTGATAATGGCTATTGCAGGCTTGCTGATGGCAGGTGTTTCCTTCGGACAGAAGAAAGAAGCGGTTGTCGTTTACTACTCGCAGACGTCGAACACCAGAACTGTGGCACAGGAGATTGCCACCCGTCTCGGTGCCGACATTAAGGAGATTCAGGCCGTCAAGCCCTACGACGGTGATTTCCAAGCAACCATCTCGCGTTGCATGAAGGACCGTCAGGATGGTGTCAAGCCCGAGATTAAAACACTTGATATCGACTTCTCGAAGTACGATGTCATATTCCTCGGCTATCCAATTTGGTTTGGCACTTATGCTCCTCCCGTAGAGACTTTTCTCAGTCAGGTCGACTTCAGCGGTAAGAAGCTGGTACCCTTCTGCACCTTCGGTAGCGGTGGTCTAGACTCCAGCGTCAAGGATCTCATTGCCTGTCAGCCCAAGGCTCAGATTCTGCCCGGCTATGGTGTCCGTGCAGCCCGTCTAAAGGCTGTTCCCCAGGAGGTCGACCAATTCCTGAAGGCTGGCGGTTTCATCAATGGCGAGTACACCAAGCTGGCAGCGTTCCCCGAACAGCATGTCGTAAGTGCTGAGGAGTCTGCCATCTTCGACAAGGCCGTCGGCGACTATCCCATGATTCATGCCAAGGCCGAGACGGTGGCCCAGCGCACCATCCCCGGAGGCACTGAATACCTGTTCACTGCCAAGGACCAACCCCGTGAAGGTGGTCAGCAGATGCCTCCAGCAGGTACGATGAAGGTCTATGTCACTGTCCTCAACGGCCAGGCCCCCGAATTTACTCAAGTCGTCAGATAATCAGGCTGATCACAGCATAACATAAAAGATAAGCGTCCTCACCAGACGCTTATCTTTTTTCATGATCCATAACTTGTCTCTATTGTTGTGATGGCGGCGCTGAAAAGGAGAAAGGACGTAGCTAACGGGGAATTTGGACGTACCTAAGAGGGAGAAAGGTGGTACCTTTGCCGTTCTTGGCGACCGCAAAAATAATTCATAGCGAGCGCCGTGAATAATCATAGCGCACGGCAAAAATAATCGCAGCGTTCGCAGAAACCTACTTTTTCTCTGAGGATGAATTATTAATAACGGTATAGTGCCAAACGCGGCCTTCGCTATAGCGATACAGACGGGGATTGTCACCTTTACAGAGATTGTCGAGGTAGTTCTTTGCCGAATTATATTTCAGACCGCTAAATATCATAAAGGTGCTGATGGTGATGTATCCATTGTGGGTGCTCCGACGCAAAGCCTCTTCCATCGCCTTGGAGTCGTACATCTGGCTGTTGCCAACACTACCCTGCTGACGACGGAATCCGTCGCGACTACAGTCAGCATCCTTGACGAACTGCTTGGAGGGGATAAACTCAATGCCGCCATACATCACGTCGCGCCCCGTAACCTTTTCCGGGTCAGTATGTTCGCCCAGCAATTTCAACTTAGGAGCCAACGATCCGAAAGGCGTTTCCACACGGTATCCTTTCCGAAGCCACATTGTAGCCACTTCGCTGAACAAGTTGAAAAGAAGTTTGATCTCGCCCTTGCTCGTGTGGCGATATTTGGCACAGAAATCGTCAATGGCGTCAAGGTCGTACTTGCACTCTATGACGGGCTGGGCATAGAGCAGAGGTTTGCCGTCGTCACCTTTCGTGGGGCGCGGTTGCAGTTCAAAGAGTATTCCGTCAGTCTTGCGTGGCATATTATATTCTTTATTTTGCATGCAAAGATACAAACAAAACAAGTAAAATGCAAAATAAATCGTCTTTTATTTTGTACTTTACATTCAATTTCGTATCTTTGCAAGCAAAAGCGTAAAAATACGAAAAAACAAATCAATAACTAAAAGTATATTTGCTTATGACATTAATGATGATTCTGCAACTCCTGATTGTCCTGTTGGCACTGTGGGTTGGTTCGCGTTATGGCAGTTTGGCGCTGGGTGCCATCTCGGGCATCGGTCTCGCACTGCTGGTTTTCGGTTTTGGATTAAAACCAGGTTCTCCTCCAACTGATGTAATCTACATCATCATCGCCGCCGTGACCTGTGCAGGCATCATGCAAGCCTCGGGCGGTATGGACTGGCTGATTCAGATTGCCGAGAAGATGTTGCGCAAGCATCCTGACCGCATCACGTTCCTGGCTCCGCTGTGTACGTTCTTCCTGACGGTGCTGGTAGGTACGGGTCACGTGGTGTACACGTTGATGCCCATCATCTGCGACATTGCGCTGAAGAAGGGCATCCGTCCGGAACGTCCCTGCGGTGTGGCCAGTATTGCTTCGCAGGTGGGTATCACTTGTTCGCCTATCGCTGCTGCCGTAGTAGCTTTCGTCACCATCTCGAATGCCAATCATTTCGACATCACCATCCCCCGTGTGCTGATGATCAGCATCCCCGCTTGTCTGTGTGGATTGATGGCAGCCGCTGCTGCATCGTATCATCGCGGACTGGACCTCGACAAAGATCCTGAGTTCCAAAAGAAGATTGCTGACCCCGCACAGCGCGACTACATCTATGGTTCGAACGCCACAACGCTGGACAAGGAAATTCCGCAGTCGGCCAAGAAAGCTGTATTCATTTTCCTCGGCGCCCTGGCTGTTATCGTGCTGTTTGCCGCTTTGCCCGAGTTGCTGCCTTCATACTCAACAGTGAAGGCTGTTAAGGGTGCCGGCGATCTGACATTGGCCAGCGGCGTTACCATCTCTGCTTCGGCATTGGCCAAAGCCGGTGTTGTGGCCGAGGGCTTTACGGAGAAAGGCATGGTTGACTTGAAGATGAACCTCGTCATCCAGATTGTGATGATCAGTGCTGCTGCGCTGATGATCATCTTCTGCAAGGCATCGCCCAAGAAAGCTGTGGCAGGTCCCGTGTGGCAATCGGGTATGGTGGCTGTTGTTGCCATCTATGGTATCGCTTGGCTCGCAGACACCTATTTCTCGAACTATATGGGACAAATGCAGGAGATGCTGACCGACATCGTCAAGGAGTATCCTTGGAGTATCGCGCTGGTATTCTTCCTCGTCTCCGTACTCATCAATTCGCAAGGTGCTGTCGTCGTAGCCATGTTGCCATTAGCCTACTCACTGGGCATTGCCGGCCCCGTGCTGTTAGGCGTGTTGCCTTCCGTCTATGGTTACTTCTTCATCCCCAACTATCCTTCGGATATTGCAACGGTGAACTTCGACCGATCTGGCACAACAGTCATCGGTAAGTACCTGCTGAACCACTCGTTCATGATGCCGGGACTTATCTGCGTCATCACGTCGACCATTGTGGCCTACGTGTTGTCCATGATATTCTATTGATTACTCCACAGTAACCGATTTCGCCAAGTTGCGAGGTTGGTCAACATTCTTACCCTTGCAGACTGCGACGTGATAAGCGAGCAACTGCAAGGGTATTGTAGCTACCAGCGGTTCGAGGCACTCCAATACGTCGGGCAGTTCGATGACTTCGTCTGCAATCTTTGCGATGGTGTCATCGCCCTTTGAGACAAGGGCAATGACGCGCCCCTGACGGGCCTTGATTTCCTGAATGTTCGACAGCACCTTCTCGTACATGGCATTATGCGTGGCAATGACGACGACGGGCATGTCGGAGTCGATGAGGGCAATGGGGCCGTGCTTCATCTCGGCAGCAGGATAGCCCTCGGCATGGATATAGGAGATTTCCTTCAGTTTCAGTGCACCTTCCAAGGCTACGGGATAAGAGAATCCGCGACCCAGATAGAGGAAATTGTGGGCATAGGTAAAAGTACGCGCGAGATCGGCCACCTTATCGTTGGTCTTCAGTACCTCACGAATCTTGTCGGGAATCTCACTCAGGCCCTTCACCACCTGCAGGTATTCCTGACGGTCGATGGTACCCATAGCCTCGCCCATAGCCAATGCTATCATGGTGAGCACCGTGACCTGACCCGTGAAGGCCTTCGTAGAAGCCACACCAATCTCGGGCCCCACGTGAATATATGTACCTGTATCGGTGGCACGGGGAATGCTACTGCCAATGGCGTTGCAGACACCGTAGATGAATGCACCGCGATTTTTGGCGAGCTGTACGGCAGCCAGTGTGTCGGCCGTCTCACCAGACTGGGAGATGGCTATGACGGTATCGCCCTTGCCCACAACAGGGTTGCGGTAGCGGAACTCGGAGGCATACTCCACCTCGCACGGTATGCGGCAGAAGGTCTCGATGAGCTGCTTGCCGATGAGTCCGGCGTGCCACGATGTGCCACACGCCACAATGATGACACGTTTGGCTTTCAACATCTCACGGCGATAGTCGATAAGTGCCGAGAGTGTGACGTGGTCGCCCTCGACATTAATACGTCCGCGCATGCAGTTGGTAAGGCACTCGGGTTGTTCGAAAATTTCCTTGAGCATAAAGTGGTCGTAGCCACCCTTCTCGATCTGACCGAGGTCTATGTCGACAGTCTTTACTGCCAACTCCTGTTCCTCACCAAGAATGCTCACCACCTTGAGTTCTTCACCCAAACGAATGACAGCAATATTACCATCTTCCAAGTAAACAACTTTGTCAGTATATTCGATAATAGGACTGGCGTCGGAACCGAGGAAAAATTCGCCTTCGCCAATACCAACAACAAGTGGACTCTGCTTGCGGGCAGCAATGATTTGGGATGGATCACGCTTGTCGATAATAGCAATAGCGTAAGCGCCAATAACCTGAAAAAGAGCTACTTGTACGGCTTCAAGCAAGGAAAGGTTTTTCTTTACCATGATATACTCGACAAGTTGTACGAGTACCTCGGTATCGGTGTCGCTCTTGAACTCGACACCCTTGTCCTGAAGCTTCTGCTTAATGTCAGCATAATTCTCAATAATTCCGTTGTGGATAATGGCCAGATTATGCGACTGAGAATAGTGCGGATGAGCATTGCGAGCTGAGGGTTCTCCGTGAGTTGCCCAACGTGTATGAGCAATGCCAATGCAACCGCTGACGTCCTTGTCGGAGCAATATTCCGTCAGGTTGTCGACCTTGCCTTTTGTCTTAAAAACATTCAGCTGATTTTCGGCGTTGACGAGTGCCACACCTGCTGAGTCGTAACCACGATACTCAAGACGACGAAGTCCTTTAATTAAAATAGGATAGGCTTCCTGCTTACCGATATAACCTACTATTCCACACATAATCTTTCCGTGTTAGATACAACTTCTTTATTCTTTTTCGGCTGCAAAGGTAAGATTTTTGATTAAAACAGCCAAGAAAAATCTTGTTTTTTTGACATTCTGTATAAAAATACTACTTTAACCCGAAAATGCAAAGAAAAACGAGTTTTCCTTTGGTATTCTGCATAAAAAGCACTACCTTTGCAGGCATTATTAATAAATTAATAATTGGAAAAAGAAATGAAACCAACAGCAATTCTGCTTCTACACTGCCCAGACCAACAGGGCATCATATCGGAAGTTACTAAATTTATTACGGATAATAAAGGGAACATCGTCTACCTCGACCAATATGTTGACAAACAAGATGGGATGTTTTTTATGCGCATTGAATGGGAACTGGACGGATTTCTGATTCCCCGTGACAAGTTGTACGACTACATCACCACGCTTTATGCTCAGCGCTATCAGATGAAGTTCTCGCTCTATTATAGCGACAAACGTCCTCGCATGGCCATCTTTGTTTCGAAGATGAGTCATTGTCTGTACGACCTGCTGGCTCGATGGAAGGCTGGCGAGTTTAATTGCGACATACCATGCATCGTGTCGAACCACGAGGACTTGCGCTATGTGGCCGAGCAGTTTGGCATTCCCTATTATGTGTGGAGCATCAAGAAGGACCACTCGAACAAACAAGAGGTGGAACAGGCTGAGATGGAACTGCTGAAGAAGGAGGACATCTCATTTATCGTGCTGGCACGCTATATGCAAATCATCTCGGACGAAATGATTGCCGCCTATCCACACCATATCATCAACATCCACCACTCGTTCCTGCCAGCCTTCATCGGCGCGAAGCCCTATCATCAGGCTTGGGAACGCGGTGTGAAGATCATCGGTGCCACCAGTCACTATGTGACCGCTGAGTTGGATGCCGGACCAATCATCGAGCAGGATGTGACACGCATCACACACAAGGATACACCCGAGAGTCTGGTGCTGAAGGGTAAGGACCTGGAAAAGATAGTGCTGAGTCACGCAGTATCGAAGCACATCCAGCGCAAAATCCTCACTTATAAAAACAAAACAATTATCTTCTCATGACCGTAGCGATTGTAAAATATAACGCAGGAAATATCTATTCGGTGGTGAACGCCCTGAGAAGAATGGGTGTGGAGCCGTTGTTGACGGACGATGCTGAACAGCTCCGTAAAGCCGACCGCGTGCTATTCCCTGGACAGGGACATGCCGCCGAGACGATGGAATACCTGAAGGCTCACCGGTTGGATGAAGTGATTCGCGACTTGAAGCAACCTGTATTCGGTATATGCGTGGGCCAACAGCTGCTCTGCAAACATTCGGAGGAAGGCGACGTAGACTGCATTGGCATCTTCGACGCAGAGGTGAAGCGTTTCCTGCCTGAACGCCACGAGGACAAGGTGCCGTGCATGGGATGGAACGCTTTAAAGTTTAAAGATGAAAGTTTAAAGTTTGAAGCCGAGAATTCTCTGATGAAAGGTCTGGGCGACGAGCCGTATGTGTATTTCGTACATTCGTACTACGTGCCGGTGTGCAAGGAGACAATTGCAGTGGCTGACTATATCCTGCCCTACTCTGCCTCAATGCACAAGGACAACTTCTATACCTGCCAGTTTCACCCGGAAAAGAGTGGTAAGGTGGGCGAAAGAATCCTGGGGAATTTCCTGGATATAAATTCGTTATAACGACATATCGAAATAGGAAGACAATGAATATAGAACTGATTCCCGCTATCGATATCATCAACGGACAATGCGTACGTCTGACGAAGGGCGACTACGACCAAAAGACTGTTTACGGCAATCCGCTGGAGATGGCTCTGGAGTTTGAACGCCTTGGTTTTCAGCGTCTGCACGTGGTGGACTTAGACGGTGCAAAGTCGAAGCATATCGTGAACGACGCCGTGCTGAAGGCCATCACCACCGAGACCCGTCTTGTGGTAGACTTTGGCGGAGGCATCAAGACCGACGAAGATCTGGAAAAAGCCTTTGCCTCAGGGGCCGCTATGGTAACCGTTGGTTCCATAGCCGTCACAGAGCCCGAACGGTTTATGGGCTGGCTTCGGAAATACGGTGCAGAGCGGATGATACTGGGCGCCGACGTGCGCAACGGAAAAATCAGCATCAACGGATGGAAGGAAGACTCCGAGGAGGACTTGCTGCCATTCCTCAGAAAATACATCGACACCGGTGTGCAGAATGTGCTGTGCACGGAAATATCAAAGGACGGCACGTTGACGGGTCCAGCCATCGACCTCTATAAACGGGTGATGGAAGCCTACCCCAACTTGCACCTGATAGCCAGTGGCGGGGTATCGTCGAAAGCCGACATCGAAGCACTCGACGAGGCAGGAATTCCTGCCGTCGTGTTCGGAAAGGCCATTTACGAAGGGCACATCAACCTCCGAGAGTTATTAAATAGTAAATCATAAATTGTCAAATAGTAAATGAGTATGGGACTGGCAAAACGCATCATACCCTGTTTGGACGTGAAGGACGGTGAGACCGTAAAAGGCATCAACTTCGTCAACCTTCGCTCGGCGGGCGACCCAGTGGAACTGGGAAAGGCCTATTCGGAGCAGGGAGCTGACGAATTGTGCTTTCTTGATATCACCGCATCCTTTGAGGGTCGCAAAACCTTTACGGAGATGGTGACCCGCGTGGCAGAGACCATCAATATACCTTTCACCGTAGGTGGAGGCATCAACGAACTGAAGGACGTGGAACGGCTATTGTATGCCGGAGCCGACAAGGTAAGCGTGAACAGTGCTGCCATACGCAGACCGGAATTGATTGACGAAATCACCACGAAGTTTGGCAGTCAGGTGTGTGTGGTGGCTATCGATGCCCGATTAGACGACGACGGGTGGCACTGCTATCTGAAGGGCGGTCGCGAACGTACAGAACGAGGACTCTTTGAATGGGCCCGTGAAGCTCAAGAGCGCGGTGCCGGTGAGATACTGTTTACAAGTATGAATCACGATGGCACCAAGAACGGCTATGCCAATGAAGCCTTACGTGAATTAAGCGATACGCTATCGATACCCATCATTGCCAGTGGCGGTGCCGGGTGCAAGGAACATTTCCGCGACACTTTCGTGGAAGGTCACAGTGACGCAGCATTGGCTGCCAGTGTCTTCCACTTTGGGGAAATTCCTATTCCCAAACTGAAACAATACTTAAGAGAAGAAGGAATTAACGTAAGATTATGAAGATAAATTTTGAGAAGATGGGTGGGCTGGTGCCTGCCATCATACAAGACGCTGAAACCAGAAATGTGCTGATGCTGGGCTTCATGAACGAAGAGGCCTACCAGAAGACGTTGGAAACAAAACACGTCACTTTTTGGAGTCGTACGCGACAGACATTGTGGACCAAGGGTGAGACATCGGGACACTTTCTGAATTTGGTAGACATGAAGATTGACTGCGATAACGACACCCTGCTGGTGCGTGTAAACCCCATCGGTCCGACGTGCCATACGGGCACTGATACCTGTTGGGGCGAAGATAATGTGCAACAAGATCCTTCCTTGCAGTTCCTTTCAGAGTTACAGTCGTTTATTTACAAACGTAAAGAGGAGATGCCCGAAGGTTCGTATACCACTAGTCTGTTCAACAAGGGTATCAACAAGATAGCCCAGAAGGTGGGCGAAGAAGCCCTTGAGACCGTCATCGAAGCCACCAATGGTACATCAGAACACTTGGTATACGAAGCCTCAGACTTGTTGTACCATTTGCTGGTAATGCTGACCGAGAAGGGACTTCGTATCGAGGATATAGCCTTGGAATTGCAGAAGCGCCACGACCCCGATTGGGACAAGAAACGTCGAGAAGCCAAGGCTGCCGGGACAATGAAGTGACGGCATGCTATCATAATAAGGAATAACGAAACAACATGATAACGAAATAACGAGCAATGCTAATTAACTATCAGAAAGCGAACATCTATCAGAAGGATGGTATCCTCGTGTTGAAAGAAGTAGACTTTCATGTCAACGAGGGTGAATTCATTTATATTATCGGACGTGTGGGTGCCGGAAAGAGCACCTTGCTGAAGACGCTCTATTTCGAGCTGGACGTCGACGAGGCAGAAGAAGCCATCGTGTTGAATCACGACCTGAGAAACATGAAGCGCAAACACATTCCAGCCCTGCGCCGACAGATGGGTATCATTTTCCAAGACTTCCAGTTGCTGGCTGACCGTACAGTGCGCAATAACCTGCGTTTTGTACTGAAAGCCACCGGATGGAAAGATAAGGACGAGATAGACGAACGCATTGACGATGTGCTTCGCGACGTAGAGATGACGGAGTGTGCCGACCGATTCCCCCATGAATTGTCGGGTGGTGAACAACAGCGTATCGCCATCGCACGAAGCATCCTGAACAATCCGAAAGTTATCATTGCAGACGAGCCGACGGGTAACCTCGACATTGAAACGGCACGACAGATTATTATGTTGCTGCGCAGAATCACCGAGTCGGGAACGGCCGTGGTGATGACGACGCACAATACATCGCTGTTACAAGAATATCCAGGCATTGTCTATCGTTGCATTAACCAGCGGCTGGAGGACATCACCAATGACTTCAACCACATAGCACTATACGAAGAAGAGGGTGCTGACGAGAATGAGGCTGAGGAGAAAAAGAGCTATTACTCCGACCGAGAGGACCTGTCGATATAGTTAAGAGTTTAGAGTTCTTTGACCTAAAGGTACAAAACGTTTATGAAACGATTAAAAAGTTGAGAAGTAAGAAATTAAAAAACAAGATACGATGAAAGTAATGAAATTTGGCGGAACGTCGGTAGGAACACCGGCCCGCATGAAAGAAGTAACAAAATTAGTGACAAAGTCAGGCGAACCTGTCTTCGTAGTATTGTCTGCCATGTCAGGCACAACCAATTCGTTGGTAGAGATCTCGAACTATCTCTACAAGAAGAATCCCGAAGGTGCCAGCGAGATTATCAACCAGTTGGAGCGTGCTTATCTGAAGCATATTGACGAGCTCTACCAAAGTGACGAGGTGAAACAGCAGACACGTGAGTTCCTGACTTCAGAAGTAAACTACCTGCGTTCGTTTACCAAGGAGCTGTTTACCAGTTTTGAAGAGAAGAGCATCGTAGCTCAGGGCGAGATTCTATCAACAAACATGGTGGTGAACTACATGAAAGAACAGGGCATTAATGCTGTGCTGCTGAACGCCCTCGACTTCATGCGCACCGACAAGAATTCAGAGCCTGATCCCAACTATATCAAGGAAAAACTGCAGGCCATAATGGAAAAGAACGAGGGGCAGCAGGTGTATATCACACAGGGATTTATCTGCCGAAATGCCTATGGAGAAATTGACAACCTGCAGCGTGGCGGTTCCGACTATACCGCATCACTTGTGGGAGCAGCGCTTGGAGCCGAGGAGATTCAGATATGGACCGACATCGATGGCATGCATAACAACGATCCACGCATTGTCGACAACACTCAGCCCGTTCATCAGCTGCACTTCGAGGAGGCTGCCGAACTGGCATATTTCGGAGCCAAGATTCTGCATCCTACATGCGTACAACCCGCCAAGTATGCCGGCATTCCCGTACGTCTGCTGAACACGATGGAGCCTGACGCCGAGGGTACCACCATAAGCAATGCTACGGAATATGGCAAGATCAAGGCCGTTGCCGCCAAGGACAGTATTATCGCCATTAAGATTAAGTCGAGCCGCATGTTGCTGGCCACGGGATTCCTGCGTAAGGTCTTCGAGATTTTCGAGTCCTACCAGACACCTATCGACATGGTGTGTACGTCGGAGGTTGGTGTATCCATGTCTATCGACAACAGCGCCCATCTGGGAGAAATCCTCGACGAGCTGAAGAAGTACGGCACCGTAACTGTCGACACCGGCATGTGCATCATTTGCGTGGTTGGTGATCTCGACTGGTCGAACATCGGTTTCGAAACCAAAGTGCTCGACGCGATGAAAAACATCCCCGTTCGTATGATTTCATATGGCGGCTCGAACTATAACATCTCGTTCCTCATCCGCGAAGAAGATAAAAAACGTGCTCTGCAAAGTCTGAGTGATACGCTGTTTAAATAACCTCAGCTGACACAATGGCAAAAGGACAATTTCCAACGGCGAAGTTCCAAAGTTTACGAACGCCGTTCTACTATTACGACACGGAGCTGTTACGTGAAACACTCCGTGCCATTAACCAGGAAGCACGGAAGCATGAGGGTTTCTGTGTGCACTATGCCGTAAAAGCCAATGCCAACCCAAGAATACTTCGCATCATCCGCGAAGCAGGACTGGGCGCAGATTGTGTGAGTGGCGGGGAGATTGAGGCTTGCGTACGTGCAGGCTATCCCTCGTCGAAAATCGTATATGCTGGAGTCGGCAAGAGCGACTGGGAAATAAATCTCGGATTGGATCAGGACATCTTCTGCTTTAATGTAGAAAGCATTCCCGAGCTGGAGGTTATCAATGAACTGGCTGCAGCCAAAGGCAAGGTGGCACGGGTGGCTTTCCGACTGAATCCAAACGTCGGTGCACATACCCATGCCAATATCACCACAGGACTGGCAGAAAATAAGTTTGGCATCGATATGCGCGACATGCTGAAAGTCATCGAGGAAGCCTCGCAAATGGAACATGTAAAGTGTGTAGGCCTACATTTCCACATTGGCAGTCAGATTCTGGACATGGGCGATTTTGAAGCTCTCTGCAACCGCGTCAACGAACTACAGAATGAATTGGAGCGTCATCGCATCACCCTTGAGCATATCAACGTAGGCGGCGGACTGGGTGTCGACTATCAACATCCGAACCGGGTCTGTATTCCTGATTTCAAGGACTATTTCAACACCTATGCTAAGAAGTTGAAACTGCGCCCAGGACAGACTCTGCATTTCGAGCTGGGACGTGCGGTGGTGGCACAGTGCGGTAGTCTCATCACACGTACATTATATATTAAGAAAGGCAGTGTGAAACAGTTCTGCATTGTTGATGCAGGGTTTACCGACCTCATCCGTCCGGCACTTTATCAAGCTTATCATAAGATAGAGAATATCACAAGCGATGAACCTGTTGAGGCTTACGATGTGGTGGGACCCATTTGTGAATCTACAGATGTTTTTGCCAAACAAATTGACATAAACGGCTGTCATCGTGGCGACCTTATCGCCATTCGATCAGCAGGTGCTTATGGCGAGATTATGGCCTCCCAGTACAATTGTCGCCAGTTGCCGCAAGGCTACATGAGCGACGAAATCTAACAAGGTAACAACAAGAATGACTATAGAACATCAGACATTGCCGTCCATCTCTATCGTGATAGCTGTTCACGATCAGGCAGAAGCGCTAGAGCAGAATCTGCCCGCTTTCCTGACGTTGCCCTACGAAGGACAGTATGAAGTCATCGTGGTGGACAATATGTCTACGGACGATACTCCGCACGTACTGAAACGTATGAAGGCTGAATCCCCTAAGCTGTATTCTACTTTCTTGCCTTCTTCAGTCATTGTTAATCCCAGCCGGAAAAGACTGGCACTCAGTGTGGGTGCAAAGGCTGCCCACCACGAATATATTGTGCTGGCTGATATCCGCCGCACACCTGTCAACACAGATTGGCTGGCAGGATTGGCCGACGGTGAGGCGTCGTTGGTGTATTGCAACAGAAAACGCGACAAGGTAACGCATATAGTAGCCACAGAGCTGAATGACCTAAGTCGTATCATTCTCAAAGCCGAACGACATTCCTTCAGGGACCACTGGGGCACATGGTTCAGAAAACAGCGTGGACTATACGATGCCATAGGTGTGCGCAGGGAGCATGTCTTTGATGCAATCCGGCTTTATGATCAACGCATTCGCGGATTCCGTCTATTGGGTCTGCGTCTGCGTGTTTGGTTGGGTTTCTAAACATGTTACGCCATGAGAATTCTGCATTTCTATCCTGCTGATGAACAGATAATTAGCCAACACGTTACCATGCTCCAAGAAGGAATGGGACTTGAGGCAGAGAATCATCTTGCAGCCAATGTGGACGATGCGCGGACACTGCTACTGGGAAGCCACTACGACATTATTCACCTGCATGGCTGTTGGCGCAACGCATCACGAAGCATTGTCAATATAGCATTACGAAAGGGATGCAGACTGGTTGTTACCCCTCACGGACAGTTGGAGCCGTGGGTGCAGGAAGAAAACTACTGGCAGGAGAAACTCCCTAAGCGGGTTCTCTATCAACAGCACATCATTCGTCAGGCGTATGCCGTCATCATTCAGGGAAGCATGGAACAGGAATGCATGGAACGTCTGAAATGGAACAATCGGCTGGTTACCATCCGTAACTGCGTAATTACAAGTTCCATTTCTAAAACTGAGATGGCTCGTCAAACCTTTAAGTTATATCAAAAGGTGATGGATACTAACACACGGGAACTGCTTCTCCCTGAGATGCATCAACATCTGAAAACCATCATCATGGCAGGCATTACCGGCGACATCCGCTGGATACCCTCTTCTGCCGTCAGCGCCTTACCTTCTGCACAGTCTATCCCATGGCGCGAAGTGCTGCTCTATGCTCATCACGAACAGATTACGGATACCATTCTGCGCGGATTACGCATCTTGAATATCGAAATCCCTGATATTGATGTTGAACACATCGACCACTTCTGGCCAGAAGGTTATCGAGAGGCTCAGCTCATTGGCACCACCATTGGCAATCTGTTTGCCTCCGAGAATGAACGATTGCTGGCTTCATTCCGCATCATCCGTAAACTGATGTCCAGCGGACAGTTCAGCATCAAACATTTGATAGAACTGGACCGCGAATTGCGCCAACATCCTTGTGAAGAAGAGGAATTGTGCGATACGCTGAAAGAGCGCCAACTCTGGAAACTGGCCCGTAGAACCATGCAACTCATGGCCGATCGGACAGGACTTACAGAGGGTTTTATGCCCGTCGAACCGCTTAACGACTACAAGACACGAATGTACAGAAAACAAATAGATAACCACCTCAAATTATAAGACTATGAATACTAACAGCCGCGACATGCATTACCTGCAACTACTCTCCAATTCATTTCCGAATATTGCAGCAGCAGCGACCGAGATCATCAACTTGGAAGCCATATTGAACCTGCCCAAGGGAACAGAGCACTTCCTGGCCGATCTGCATGGTGAGAGTGCTGCTTTCCAACATGTGCTGAAAAACGCATCCGGTAATATCCGACGCAAGGTCAGCGAACTCTTTAAAGGCGACATCCGCGAGGCAGAACGCCGTGAATTATGTACGCTCATCTACTACCCCGAGCAGAAGCTGGAACTCATCAAGGCCAACGAGGAAGACCTTGACGACTGGTATCACATCACCATTCATCGACTAGTAGCTGTCTGCCGCGACGTCTCATCCAAATATACACGTTCCAAGGTGCGCAAGTCGCTACCCGAAGAATTCTGCTACATCATCGAGGAACTACTCCACGAACGTACTGACGACATCGACAAGGCCGCCTATGTCAGTGTCATTGTCGACACCATCATATCTACAGGCCGTGCCGATGACTTTATTGTAGCTATCTGTAATGTCATACAGCGACTGGCCATCGATCAGCTTCATATTCTCGGTGATATATACGATCGAGGTTCCGGCGCCCACATCATTCTCGACACCATGAGTCAGTACCATTCTTGGGACATCCAATGGGGCAATCACGACATTCTGTGGATGGGAGCCTGTGCCGGTAATAATGCCTGTATCTGTAACGTGTTGCGACTTTGTCTGCGCTATGCTAACCTGACAACCATTGAGGAGGCTTATGGCATTAATCTCGTTCCATTGGCCACATTCGCTATGGAGGTCTATCAGGATGACCCCTGCACTGAATTCTATCCCAAGTTGTTGAAAGGCAACACGATGGACGAAAAATTCCAGCGACTCACTGCTCAGATGCATAAGGCTATCACCGTCATTCAGTTCAAGAAGGAAGCCCAGATTTTCCATCGCCGTCCCGAATGGCAGATGGAAGACCGTTGTCTGCTTGAACACATTGACTACGAGCGTGGCATCTGCGTCATCGACGGACAAGAATATGACATGAAATCATGCCATTTCCCCACCATCGATCCCAAAAATCCTAACGAACTGACCCCCGAGGAATATCAGTTGATGGAGAAGCTGCACCACTCATTCCGTGTTTCTGAAAAACTTTGCAAACACATGAAGATGCTGCTCTCGCATGGCTGTATGTACACCATCTGCAACCAGAACTTGTTGTTCCATGCCTCCTGCCCACTCAACGATGATGGCAGTCTGAAGGAGGTGATGCTCTTCAATGGCGAGAAGTATAGTGGTCAGGAACTGATGCACAACATTGGCATGATGGTGCGTGCTGCCTTCCAGAGCGACACTGAACAGCAACTGCGACTCTATGCCCGCGACTATTTCCTCTACCTTTGGTGTGGCAAGGACTCCCCCTTGTTCGACAAGTCGAAGATGGCCACTTTCGAACGCTACTTCCTGACGGACAAGACGACATATAAAGAAGATAAGGGTAACTATTTCCTGCTTCGCGACAACGAAGAAATATGCGACCGAATCCTTGACGCTTTCGGTGTCAAGGGGCAGAACCGCCATATCATCAACGGCCACGTCCCTGTACATGCCTCGAAGGGCGAGAATCCCATCAAGGCCAACGGTAAACTGATGGTCATCGATGGCGGCTTCTCTGAGGCATATCACTCTGAGACCGGTATTGCCGGATACACACTGGTTTACCATAGTCGAGGTTTCCAGCTTGTTCAGCACGAGCCGTTTATGAATGCGCAAGATGCTATCCAGCGAGGACTCGACATCAAGTCCACCACTCAGCTAGTTGAACTCTCTGCCCACCGTATGCTCGTGGCCGATACTGACAAGGGCGAGGAGCTGCGTGCTCAGATAGAAGATCTGCGTCAGTTGCTTTATGCCTATCGTCATGGCATCCTGAAGGAACGTAAATAATTCCATTTTCATCATGCACCAGGTACTCATTGCCTTAGGTTCCAACTATCACCAGCATGCCCACATCCAATGGGCTTCCCAGCGTTTGTCTACCCTACTCTGCGACATTCGTCTGTCACGAAAGCTTTGGACACAGGACATTCATGCTACCGGACAATGGTATATGAACCGTTTAGCGGCAGGCTACACACCGCTCTCTGCCGATGAAATCTCTCAGTGGCTGAAAGAAATAGAAGCGGAAACCTGTCGTACCAAGCAATGTGTCACACTCGACCTTGATCTAATGCTCTACGACTCGGAGCGCTTCCATCTGCGCGACTGGCCACGGCCTTATATACAACGATTACTTTCTGACATCAAAATGATACATATCCTATGAAGAAATTTGTTGCTATTGCAAAACGCTTTATACTCGTTGTTCCTGCTGGCATGCTGCTATTTACCGCTTGCCAGGAATCGCTGGAAGAACGATGTGCTCGCGAGTGCAAGGAATATACCAAAAAAAAATGTCCTGTTCTCGTTGCCAAGGACATTTATCTGGACAGTCTGACGTTCACCCCTGAAGAGCGCATGCTCAGCTATTACTATACGGTAGAAGGTCTGCTCGACGACGCCGAGGCCCTTCGCCAGCACGACATCCGTGGCATGCTGCTCAAGGAACTGAAGAATTCCACTGGCGACAAGCTCTACAAAGATGCCGGATTTAGTTTCCGCTATGTCTATTTCTCAGGCAAACAAAAAGGAACGCAGCTCATCGAAGCCACGTTCCATAAAAATGATTATCAGAAATAATTCTTAATCCTCGATACCCTCGGGCTTCATGTTGGTGTACACGGTCTGTACGTCATCGAAATCCTCGAGTTTCTCAATCATCTTGTCGATGGTTTCACGCTCCTCGGGGGTTACGTCCTTCAGGTCGTTGGGGATACGGGTAAATTCTGCTCCCGTCACCTCGTAGCCGTTTTCCTCAAGGTGCTTCTGAATGGCACCGAACGAAGAAGGATCGCCATAGATGGTGATTGAGTTCTCTTCCTCGTCCTCGTCGTACTCATCCTCGACGCCGTAGTCAATCAGGTCGAGAATCATCTCGTCCATATCCAGACCATCGGTCTTCTTGAAGGTGAACACGCACTTGTGGTCGAACAGGAACGACAGGCTTCCCTGAGTACCCAGATTACCATTAAACTTGTTGAACACCGAACGGACGTCACCCACGGTACGGGTGGTGTTGTCGGTCAGGGTGTCGACGAAAATGGCTACTCCGTGAGGACCATATCCCTCATAAGTCACTTCCTTATAGTCGCTCTGATCCTTACCCATGGCGTTCTTGATGGCACGCTCGATGTTGTCCTTCGGCATGTTCTCGCGCTTGGCATTGGCGATGATAGCACGCAATGCAGGGTTCATGTCCGGCTCCGGACCGCCAGCCTTCACGGCAATGGCAATCTGCTTGCCAATCTTGGTAAACGTCTTGGCCATGTGGCCCCATCTCTTCAGTTTCGCAGCTTTGCGATATTCAAATGCTCTTCCCATTGTTTTTATATTTTTCGTTATATCGTTATTACGTTATTATCTCAACTCTGCGTTGAGCTGCTTTTTCAAGTTCTGAATAAGTTTAGCCATGATGGCTTCAATTTGCTTGTCGCCCATTGTCTTCTCAGCATCCTGTAGGATAAAGTTGACGGCATACGACTTCTTGCCTGCGGGCAACTTGTCACCCTCGTAGACGTCGAACAGCTCAACCTTCTTCAGGAACTTCTTCTCCGTCTGACGGGCAATGTCCTCAATCTGCTGGAACTCCACACTCTTGTCGATGAGCAGAGCCAAGTCGCGGCTGACAGACGGGAACTTTGGAATCTCCGTAAACTCCACCTTCTGCTTTCGGATGACCTTCATCAAGGCGGTCCAATTCAGTTCAGCATAATACACGGGCGTATTGATGTCGAACTGCTTCTGCAGCTTCTTCGCCAGTACACCTAGTTCGATGAGCTGCTTGCCGCCACGATTCTCGATGGTCAGACCAGCAGCGAAAATTGGATTCTCCGACTTCTTGCGAACCAGCATGCCCGGCTGTACACCAATGCGTGCCAGGATATTATCGACATGCGCATCCAATTCTGCAAACGACATGTCCTCGTTCTGGTGAGCCCACGAACCCTCGACGCGCTTACCAGTCAGCCACAAAGCCATGTGGTACTCTTCACAATAACCATTAAACGATAACCAATTACCCTTTTTAATAGCTTCGTCCTCAGCCGCTGCATCATGGTTATTGTTTATTGTTTCACGTTTATTGTACACATTGCCAAACTCAAAGAAACGACAATTGGGGCTCTTGCGATTGGCATTATATGCAATGCTCTCCAGTCCACCATACAGCAGCGTGCCACGCATCACGTTCAGATCGCTCGACAGCGGATTCATAATCTTCACCAGGTTCTGTGTGTCGGCATAGTATGCCGACTTACTTAACGAATTGTTCAGGATTTCGTTGAATCCTGCACCCACCAACTGCTCTGAAACGAGGTTAGCCAGCTTGTGCTTCTGGTCTTCATCGCCTTTGATGACAAGACTCGACTTCAGCTGTGTGGGAATCTCCACATTATTATATCCGTAGATACGAAGGATGTCCTCCACCACGTCGCACGGACGCTGTACGTCCACACGGTAGGCAGGAACTTCAAGTCTTAAACTTGAAGCACTCTCGCTGAGGACCTTCATCTCCAGTGAGTCGCAGATGCTCTTGATGGTCTCCACGGGAATATCCTTACCCACCAGCGAGTGCACATAACTGTATTCAAGGTCGACAACGGCATTCTCCATCTTCTCAGGATAAACGTCCTTAATCTCCATCGACACCTTACCGCCAGCCAGCTCCTTACACAATTGTGCGGCATACTTTAGTGCGTCGATGACACCATTTGGGTCAATGCCACGCTCGAAACGGAACGAAGCATCTGTTGACAGTCCGTGACGACGAGCTGACTTACGAATCCATGTGGGATGGAAGTAGGCCGACTCCAGCACGACGTTCTTCGTGGTCTCGTACGTACCACTACCCTTTCCACCAAACACACCGGCAATACACATGGGGTCCTCGGCGTTGCAGATGGCTAGGTCGCGGTCGCTCAGCTTGTGCTCCTCGCCGTCGAGCGTTACGAAAGGCGTGCCCTCAGGCATGGTCTTCACCACAATCTTATGCCCCTTCACCATATCGGCATCGAAAGTGTGCAGGGGCTGACCCAAGGCCATCATCACGTAGTTGGTGATGTCCACAATATTATTGATAGGACGCAACCCAATAGTGGTAAGCTTATTCTTCAACCACTCGGGCGACTCCTTCACCTCACAGTCTGTCACGCTGACGCAGGCATAGCGCTTGCAGGCCTCCTGGTTCTCAATAACCACATCGATGGGCAGGTCGTGGTTGTCAACGACAAAATCGTTGGCCACAGGACGATGAGTGGCTGTCTTGTAGCCGTTCTGCTTCAGCCAGGCATACAGGTCGCGGGCCACACCCCAATGACTCAGGGCATCGGCACGGTTTGCGGTGATGTCCACCTCGATGAGCCAATCGCTCTCCAAGTGGTAGTATTCTGCAGCGGGAGTACCCACCACAGCATTCTCGGGCAATACGATAATACCGTCGTGCGAGGTTCCGATACCTATCTCGTCCTCCGCACAAATCATGCCCAGCGACTCCACGCCACGCAGCTTCGACTTCTTGATGACAAACTCCTTGTCGCCATCGTAGAGCACACAGCCCAAATCGGCAACAATGACCTTCTGACCTGCAGCCACGTTCGGCGCACCACACACAATCTGCTGGGGCTCGCCTTTACCAAGGTCTACCGTCGTTACATGCAGGTGGTCAGAGTCGGGGTGCATCTCACACGTCAGCACTTTACCGACATAAAGGCCCTTCAGACCGCCTTTAATACTTTGTACTTCCTCGAGTGCGTCAACCTCCAGTCCCGTCGACGTCAAAGCGTCACACACCTGCTGCGGTGTCAGGTCAAAATCAACGTACTCTTTTAACCATTTATAAGATATATTCATTGCGCAATAATTTGTATTTTCGAAAAATCGTGTGCAAAGGTACGAATAAGTGAGCAAAATACAAAAGGAAAACAAGTTTTTCTTTTTATTTTAATTATCACTTGCTATATGACATAGAACATATTCATTTCCAGCCACAGCACGATATAGCCAATGATCCAGCCCAGCAGAATCTTGGGGGTCATGTGCTTCACGTACCACCCCAGCTTGACGTGCTCCATCTTCATCAGAGCCAGTCCGCTGATGCTACCTATCGACAGCAGACAACCGCCGATGGCCGTCGTATAGGCAATGACACTCCAGTAGGCACCATTCGTGGCCAGCTCTCCCCCACCCAACGTGTACAGCGAGATGTTGGAGATGGCGATGGTAAACGAGTCGACGATGGCACTCAACAGTCCGGCACCAATACCCATCAGCCAGATGTCGTGAATATAGGTGTCGAACCACACTGCCACATCGCTCCATACGCCTGTTTCGGTGACGACACCCATACCAAGCATGATGCCCATCACGAAGAGCATTTGCTGGATGGCCCCATACTGCAGGGCACGGGGTATGCGGCGCTGGGCCATCTGATCGGCATTCATCAGCTTACGGTTGAATGCCTCGTTCACTACCCACAGCACCGACAACACACACAGGGCACCTAGGAAGGGAGCCAGCTTGGTGATGTTATGGAAGGTGGGGATAAACCACAGTCCGCCAATACCTACCACCAGCATCACCACACGCTGCCAACGGTTCAGCCGGGTGTCGTCACCGCGATACGGCGACGGGTTCCAGGCGGTGTCAAGCCTGTCGGGCAGCTGACGGTTAATCAGTATGGTGGGAATCACCCATGCCAGCAGCGCCGGAATCAGCAGATAGGCCGAGAATCGGCTTGCCGTCACGGCTCCGTCACCCCACAGAATCAGTCCCGTGGGGTCGCCAATCACCGTAAAGCTTCCTCCGCTGTTGGCAGCCAGCACAATGGCCGACCCCACCAGCATACGTTGTCGCGAGTTCTGCAGGATGTTATGCATGATAACCAGCATCATGGTAGCCGTCGTGAGGTTATCCAGATTGGCCGACAGGATAAATGTCGCCAGCGTTATGCTCCACAACAGCCGCTTCGAGTTACGCGTACGGATCCACTCCGAGATGAAGTCGAAACAACCGTTGTTGTTCAGTATTTCTACAATCGACATCGTGGCCAGCAGGAACATGACGATAGCTGCTGCACGGCCCACGTAGTTCAGGAACACCTTATTGTATATAAAAAGCTTCACCGCCTCACTGGTGGGCAGTGCTCCATTCAGCCACTCGCGATATTCCTCGGGGTGCTGATCGGCCACGAAGTCAGCTCCCCACGACACATAGACCACCCAGCCCACCGTTCCGAGGAACATGGCAATGGCAGCCTTGTTAACACCAGTAAGATGGCCTGTGGCTATCAGCACATAGGCCAGGATGAGCATCGTTACAATAATCAGTGTCATAACCGTTAACCTTTAACCATTAACCATTAACCATCACTCTGGTACGACGTATCGTTCGCCTGTCTGGCGAATCAGTTCGCGGGCAAAGGACGTGGGGAATCCAGGACGTTTCACGGTAGCACCCAATCCGTATTTCGAGCGCTTGAACTGTCCGTTCTCCTCGGGCTTCACCGCCATGTCGTTGTATTTCACCACGAGATAGAATGCCAGCTGCTGCCAGCGTGCCAGCATCTGCTGGGCCTGCTCCACGCTATAGTCGTTCAAGAACTGCTGCATCTGCGCGGGCTCCATGGCCTTGGCCTTGTCCTCGATGGCGGGCTGCTGGGCAAAATAAGCCTGCTGCAGCGAGTCGCGCACTTGTTTCAGCGATGGGAACAGCATCGAGTATCGCGGATATACCATGTTGGCCACCCAGTTTTCCACCCAGTAGGCATTCTTCATCGAGAAGTTCACCTCGTCGGCACCAGGCGTGTTGTAACACTCGGGCTGACGGGTCATCGAACAGTAGATGGGCGTATACGCCACCATGTTCGGGTCGTCGTTGCCAAACCAGAAGCAACCACCGACCTCGCGGGGCAGCCGCGAACGCATCTGGCTGACGAAGGTCCATGCCGTCTGCTGCGTCGATGTGGGACGCTCGTTGAAGTATTTCTTGCCGTCTACCTTATAATAAAGCGGTGTCGGACGGTACGGCATCTGCCAGATACCACCGCCGATGTCCGTCGAGTCGATAGCCAGCGGCGTACCTTCGTAGTGGTCGCGCATATCGTTCATGATGTCCTGCACGCTCACCTTCTTTTCAGGAACGACCCACAGGGGCATGTCCTCGGCATCCTTGTCCTTACCCAGTGCCCACGGCAGATAGCGGTCCATGCCGCTGACATGGTGGTTGAAGAAGCTCCACACGCGGGCATCACAGATTCTGCGTCCCGAGAAATCGGGGAAAGCATAGGCATTCTTGAAAGAAAAGTCCTCGTCCTTGCCGTCGAACCAACCCTTCACACGGGCAAACTTGATGACGTTCTTCGAATACAGCACGTTCTCCTTGTCCTTCAGCGGGAATCGTCCGATGCGACTCTGGTTGGCATGTCCGCAGATGGCCTCGTCGGGAATTCTGCGGGCTACCCACACCACACGCTCCTTCGACACCTTGCGGTCGGGACCGCAGCCTTGCATCTCAAGAATCCACGCCTCGTTGGGGTCGCAAATCGTAAAGGTCTCGCCCTCGGAACAGTAGCCGTACTGCTCGACCAGCGACGTCATCACCGTAATGGCCTCGCGAGCGGTCTTCGAACGCTGCAAACCGATATATATCAATGAACCATAGTCGATTACGCCCGTCGAGTCCACCATTTCTTCGCGCCCTCCGTAGGTTGTCTCGCCAATGGTCACTTGCCACTCGTTGATGTTGCCAACGACGTTGTAGGTCTCCTCGGCCTCGGGAATCTCACCCAGATATTTGTTCGTGTCCCACTCGTAGATCTTGCGCATCTCACCCTTCGCGTGCTTGGCGGCAGGATAATGATACAACCACATGAAGGCACCATACGAGTCGGCATTATACGAACAGATGACGCTGCCGTCCGCCGAGGCCTTCTTGCCCACGATGAAGTTCGTACAAGCCAGCGCATACACCCCGGCCATCAACACACTTGCTATCAGGAAAAAACGCTTCATATTACAATAAACAATTAACAATAAACAATAAACGATAAACTATTTTATTTCTATCTCTTGCCCGTCGTAGGCCATTTGTATGTCCGGCGGCAGCTGGGCATTCACCTCTGCATGGCGCCCGATGTCATGACTCGAATGGATGAGCCACGTCTGGCGGGCCTCGACGAGCCGTGCAAAGTCGACAGCCTCGTCCACCGTCTGATGCGAGTGGTGCGGCTTCTGGCGCAGGGCATTCACGATGAGCACGTCAGCGCCACGGGCATAGTCCAGCTCCGTGTCGTCGATGGTCTTCATGTCGGTGATGTAAACCAGCGTCTCATGTTCACCGGCGCCTACCTGACGGATGCGGAAACCCAGAATGGGCAGGTCGTGGTGCATCACCTGGAACGGCACGATGTCCACGTCGCCAATACGCAGCGGCTCGTGAGGATGAATCTCGTGCAGCTGGATGGCAGGAACGCCGGGATAGCGGTGCTCGGCAAAACAGTACGGCAGCATCTCCAGCATGCCCTTTCTGGCCAGCGGATCGGCGTACACGTTGATTTCGCCAAACTGGCAGTACGGCCGGATGTCGTCCATACCGCCCATGTGGTCGTAGTGGGCGTGGGTAATCAGGATGCCGTCAATCCGGCGGAACGGCTGATTCATGATTTGCTGACGGAAATCGGGTCCGCAGTCTATCAGCACGCGCGTCGTCTCGGTCTCGAGGAGTGCCGAACAGCGCAGACGCTTGTCCTTGGCGTCCGTACTGCTGCATGTGTAGCACTGACAACCTATAGTCGGCACGCCACACGATGTTCCCGTTCCCAGAAAAGTCAGCTTCATCATTTCACTTACCTCTTACCTCTCACCTCTTACCTCTCACCTCTAAATAATGTTTACCTCCGGGTGAATGTCTATTCCGAACCGTTCGCGCACATCGTGGCGAATCTGCTCACACAGCGCCACAATCTCCTCGCCCGTCGCACCCCCCAGATTCACCAGCACCAGCGCCTGCTTGCTGTGCACACCGGCACGTCCCAATGCACGTCCCTTCCAGCCACACTGGTCTATCATCCAGCCTGCGGGAATCTTTTCGTGCGCCGCGTCGATGGTGTAGTGCGGCATGTCCTCATACTGCCGGGCCAGCTCCTCGTACTTCTCGCGGCTCACCACGGGGTTCATAAAGAAACTCCCCGCATTGCCCGTCACCTCCGGATCGGGCAGCTTCTGGCGGCGGATGTCGATGATGGTTTCGCGCAACTGCCAGGCGGTGGGCTCGTCGATGCCCTTACGCTCCAGCTCAGCACGGATATTGCCGTAGTCCAGCGTCGGACGAAACTCCGTAGCCAGCCGGTACGTCACGCGCAGCATCAGGTAGCGGTCCTTCCAGTCATGTTTGAAACGACTGTCGCGGTAGCCATACTCGCAGTCGGCATTTTCGAACGTCCGCGTCTCGCCCGTAGCAATCTCCACAGCCTCCACACGCACTATCAGGTCCTTCGCCTCCACGCCATACGCTCCGATATTCTGAACGGCCGAAGCCCCCACGTCGCCGGGAATCAGCGACAAGTTCTCCATGCCGTATAGTTTCGCATCCAGACTCAGCGCCACCACGTCGTCCCACGTCATGCCGCTGCCACAGGTCATCTCAGTGCCTTTCACCTCGCAGCCCTTCATGGCCGAGTGCACTACGATGCCCTCGAAGTCGCGCGTCAGCAGCAGATTGCTGCCCCCGCCGACAATCAGAAACGGCAGTCCCGTCTCGCGCAGTATCGCGGCCACCACTCTGGCCTCCGCCTCGTCGGCATATTCCAGAAAGCGGCTGCACTTGGCCTCAATGCCAAACGTGTTATGCCCCAGCAGGCTGTAGTCTCGAATATCTCTCATTCTTACCTCTTACCTCTTACTTCTTACTTCTCACCTCTTTCCACTCACCTCTCACTTTCTACCTCTCACGTCGTGAGCTTCGTCAGTTTCCACTTGCCTTCCTTGCGCTGGAAAGTCATTTCCATCTCATAACCGTTGGCAATGCCCCGCATGACGAAGAGTTTCTTTGTAGCACTCTTTTGCGGCTGACCATATACGATGTTATAGATCATCTTCTGAGGCAACTCCGGAGCAAAGGCCTCCCACGTGTCGGCACTGATCAGCCCGTCCATACGCGAAAAATCGTCGTCGGGGTCAGGCCCCTCAAACTCGATGCTCTCGTTCAGGCTCTCCATCTGGAACTCCGGCTCCGTAGCGAAACGATGGAAGAATTCCAGGAACGACGCATTATACGATCCGCTGATGGGCACCGTTTCTATCTTCGTCAGCATCCACACGCCCCGCAGACGGTCGAACACGTGCTGGATAATGGCTCCCGTGTTAAAGTATATCATCTCCACGACGGCGTGGTTCACCGACGTGTCCTTCACCACCTCCATCTGTTTCTCACTGTCAAACAGCAGCGTGTAGTATTGCTGTCGCATGAAGTAACGCTCCGTCTTCCACTGGCCCCGCTCAATGGTCTCCACCTTCTCGCCGTTCACCTTCTTCAGCGGATACAGGATACGTTCCGCTTGCAGCTTCTTGTTCGCCGCGAAGTTAAAGATAAAGTCGTCGAACAACTCGTCGGCAGCCTTCGGCATCGGCAGATTAGCCAATGCATCCACAGTGTCCACAGCCGTCGTGTCGACCGTTCCGACAGCAGAATCTGCAGGGACTTCCTCCTCGGTCGTGGTTGTCTTCTGCCCGCCACAACTCACGAGCAGCAGGAGACAGAATGGTACTATAAAATAGCGTTTCATCGGATGATATCTCAAAATCTTTGCAAAGGTACGAATAAGCGAGCAGAATGCAAAATAAATCTCAATTTATTTTCATTTTCGAGCGTGAAAGTACCTCACGTCTTTCTTTTTTCATAACTCCAGCCCTGATTCCTTGCTATCTGAGCAAGACTCGAACGATGCCATGGGACACCCTCGTCATCATTATTCTTCATACTCCAACCGCTATATTGTTTTTAGCTATTATCAAAAGATGTTGCAAAGATAGTGAATCTTTATCATATTTCAAAATTTTTTCGTCAATATTCGCTTATCCATGTTTGTTCATCTTGCATAGCCCGAAAAACAATTGAGTCAACAAGTCAACAAGTCAACAAAACTATTTCATTTTACTCTTTTTATGGAATCGAGTGGGAGAAGAGTAAACATAATTATTCTATAATTTAAATAAGACAAAATTGGCGATAAATGCTCTTTAAGAAAATCCTTTTGTTGACTTGTTGACTTGTTGACCATTGAAGGTCAGCTTACCATCACCAACACTCCACCTATTATAATAGCGTCACAAATAAGAGCCTCCGGCGCAATGGTCGAAGGCTCCGGTGAGTCAGCGGAAGGCTCCTGCTGAAAATTCTGCACCCCGCGCCGCTACGGCTCGCCCAGCTCTGTGTAGATGAGGTCTACCTCGGCAGGGGTGAACGTGCGACGTGTGAGCGACGACAGCGGTCGGAGGCGCGGATTGAACTCGAGCCACTCCTTGAACTTGCGCCAGGCGGACATCGCCGTCAGCTCAGGGAAGTACTGCTGTGCCAGTTCACTGCGACCGAAGGGCTTTGATTTTGAAGTTTGTGATTTGTACATATGGTAGTATTTTTAGTTAATTCCGGATTGCGAGTACAAAGGTAGGAAATAATTATGAAATTTCCAAACATTTTGTTGCAATAATTAGCAGGAACTTGCAATAACTTGCAAGGCCGAAAATATTTTTCGTAACTTCGCAGTGTCAAGGGGAATGAAAGGCAGTGCGCAGGCTGGAAAGGAACGGAGACGACAACGGATTAAACCAATTAAACGAAGTAAAAAAAACAAAACTTTAACCATTAAAAATTTAAACAATTATGATTGAACTTTCCATTACAAAAAACAACAACGACAAGAGTGCGAGCTACGGTAAGTTCTACCCCCGAGTTCGTTACAAGCAGACGATGAACATCCGAAGAAGACCGACAAGACCGGTCCTGCCGTGCAGTCGCTGAAGCTGCTGGCTCAGGCCACAGGCGACTATACCCGCGAGGAGCTGAACAAGGACGGCCGTCTAGCATGGACCGACCAGGCTCAGGCCATGATTGCCGAGGCCAAGGCTGGAAACGGATACCCCTCTACAACGGGCGTGGGTAACGGAACAACGGATTCCACGGATTCTGGGAACAGCGGGTCGCAGAACAGCGGCAGTGGTAATGGAACAACGGATTGAACGGATTAAACGGATAAAAATAGTCGGTGATAAATGGCTCAAGTCAATCCGAAATATAATAAATCTGTGAGATCTGTGTGAGAAAAAAAACTCTGCGAGATCTGTGTGAGAAAAAGAAAGAATCCGGGCAATGGTGAATTGCTCGGATTCTTGGTGTATGGGGATTGAGACTGCTGATTAGAAGCTGTATGTCAGCGTGCAGAGCAGCTGATGGCGGTTGTCCTTGACGGAGACGGCGCTGGCCTGATTGGTGATGGTCTCGACGGTATCGTTGCCCGAGAGGCCGTTCATGTAGGGATAGAAGTCGCCCGAGCGCATCTGGTACTGGTAAGCCAGGTCGACGCGGAACTGGTCGAAATAGAATCCTACGCCAGCGGTGAGGCGGTTGGTGGACTTCCAATTGGTGTAGTCGGTGGTAGACGCCATATAACAGCCAGGAGAGTTGAGTGTCAGGTCGCGGACGCCATCTGTCTTGTACATGGGCGACACGTAGTTGTAACCGACACGTACGGCGATGTTCTTGTCGACCTTATACTCGGCACCGGCCTTCAGGGTGGACACTCCCTTCAGCGTGCGCTGGGTGTGAGCTTTCATGACGGGGTCGCTATCGCTGTTGTCGTGGTATTCGCCATACCAGTCGTAGCCGGCACTGGTGATGGAACGCATGTCGTTGGTGGAATAGTCGGCATATTCGTAGCTCACGCCGACTGCCAACTCGTTGTTGATGGTATGTCCGGCTGAGATGCCAAACTTCCATGGGGTGTTGAAGCGGAAGTCGGCCTTGTCGGTCTTTTCCAATAGCATGCCATACTGGTCGGACAGCGAGCTGACATTCTCGGTGGTGAGCTTGTAGAACGTGGGAGAGGCTACGCTGACACCCAGGCGGAAGGGTGACTCCTCGACGGGACGTACGATGATGCCTGCCTTGATGTCGAAGCCCGTACCGGTAATCTTATGATTGTCGATCATCTTGCCGTACTTGATGTCGGGGTCGGTAATAGACACCAGGTCTTCCTCGTACTCGGTATAGCTTTTGTAGTGGACGCCCTTAACACCCACGGTGAGTCCCAGATAGACGCGGTTGTTGATGTTGCCGCTGAGGTTGAAGTCGTACTCGCCAATGTAACCCGTCTGGGCGCGATTGAAGATGTATCCATCGGAATTGATATACTTATAGAGCGGCTGGCCCTTTTCGTCGACACCCGACTCCATCATCTTCAGACACAGCTCGTCGACCATGCTGAGGCCATAGCGCTGTTCCAAGTCGCCATTGACGCCTTTGATGTAGGTCTGGCGGTTCTGCGACGAGCCGTTGACGGAACGGGCTGCAGCAGAGAGCACGTGATTGAAGTTGCGGCTCTTGTGGTAATTGAAGCCGAAATTGATGAAGCTGTGGACACCCGAACGTGTGGAAACGACGAAACCAATCTGGTCGAACGACGGTGTGGTCTTCGAGCCGTCGGCGAACGACTTCCCTTCAGACTGCGAGACGAGTCCGAAGGAGCCAGAGACCTGGCTGTGGCGGAACAGACCCATGCCAGCAGGGTTGCTGCCAATGGTCGAGATGTCGGCGCCCAGTGCGTCCATCGCACCGCCCATTCCCACATAACGGGCCGTTCCGTTGAGATCCTCGGTGGCCAGCTGTGCACCGATGTAGGTATCGAGATTGACGGCATCCTGAGCCTTTGACTGCACTGCCAGGAAAGTCAATGCAGCGAAAACAAATATCTTCTTCATAACTGTAAATTCTTAAATACTAAATACTTACTACTTTTCAACTTGCTACTATTTTTCATTTGCGTCCGCCAAACGAACGTCCGCCAGAAGAGGTACGGGCACCGCCGCCACCGCTGAAGCCACCGCCTCCGCCGAAGCCGCCACTGCTGGAGCGCGACGAGCCGAACGAGCTGTTGCTTGAGCTGCGATTGCTGCCAAACGAACGGTTACCGTCGTAGGTGGTGCGGCCACTGTTGGTGGTACGTCCGAACGAACGGTTGTCGTTCCGATACGTGGTCCGACGACCCTGATGCGGCGTGGTGCGCACCGTAGAAGCATACCAGCGTGGACCGTAATAGCCGTAGCCATAATAGTGCCAGGGACGATAGTAACCATAATAATATGGAGAATACCAGCCTCCGTAATAGCCGTAAGAGCCATAGTACCACGGATCGTTCCAGTACCAATAGTCGTAGTCGTACCAGCTGTACCACCGGTTGTAATACCACGGTGACGACCAGCGTCCGTCACGATACCCGTCCCAGTAGGCCTGACTGGGTGTGTAGTCGTCGAAACGCGACATGCGACGCGTCAGCTGATAGTCTTCACCCTGTTCCGTCTGTGCGATGGAATCGGGATAGACACCACGTACGGCAGAGAAATCGATGATGTCGTTACCCAATGAATCGACAGGGGCACCAATCATTCTGCGATTATATTCATCTGTCGTGCGCGAACTGCCCGAATAGTATGTATTCGAAGGCATGCCGTAATTGTAGACCTCCTTGGCCTTGATTTCCTTAGAGGGGACAAAGTACATATCGTCGTCCTGTGCCACAGCGGCGATAGGCAACACTCCGAAAAAGAGCAGTGACATAATCAACTTTTTCATCTTCATTTCTCCTATGTTTAATTGTTCACGATGCAAAATTAATATTAATTTCACTGCAAAAGTAAGGAAAAACCCTAAGAAATGATAGGTTTTTCCCTATTTTTTGTAATTTTGTAGTCCTAATTTAACATTACTATGAAATATTTTGAAGTAGAATTCACCCTTACGCCCTGTTCGCAGGTGGCTCAGGACCTTCTATCGGCTTTGGCTGGAGAAGCAGGTTTCGAGACCTTTGAAGAGACGGCTACGGGTCTGTTGGGCTACGTTCAGCAGTCGCTGCTGGACGAGGCAGCATTGAAGCAGACGATAGACGGTTTCCCCTTGGAGAACATCAGTATTACCTATAAGGTACGCGAAGCAGAAGACCGCGACTGGAACGAGCAATGGGAACAGGAGGGATTTGAACCGATAGTGATTAGAGGTGAGAGGAAAGAGGTAAGAGGTGAGAAGGAAGAGGTAAGAGACATTACACTGGTGATTCACGACGGACGCCACCTGCCTAACGACCTGTCAACTGTCAACTGTCAACTGTCAATTGAAATTGACGCTCACCTGGCCTTCGGCACTGGTACGCACGAGACGACACAGATGATCTGTGAGGCGCTGCTCGATATGAATCTAAAGGGGAAACGGGTGCTGGACTGCGGTTGCGGCACAGGCATCCTGGGCATCTGCGCCCTGAAGTTGGGCGCTGAAAGATGTCTGGCTTACGACATCGACGAGTGGAGTGTGGACAACACCCGCCATAATGCTGTCATCAATCAGGTGGACGATTGGTTGACCGTTTTGCATGGCGACAGCTCGCTACTCGACACGATGAACGACAGCTTCGATGTGGTGGTGGCCAATATCAACCGCAACATTCTGCTTCAGGATATGAAGCGTATCGTCAGCATGATGACACCACAGGGCATACTCATACTGAGCGGATTCTATGAGGAAGACTGTGCTTTACTCATTGAGAAAGCACAAAGTTTTGGACTCAGGCTTCTTCAAAGCAAGAAGAAAGAAGAGTGGCGCTGCTTAATCTTTGAAGGCTCGCACTCTTAAACATTCCCGTTCATGTAATGTGCTAACGCCTCTGCACAGCGTTCGCCGTCGACTCCGGCAGAGACGATGCCTCCTGCATAGCCTGCACCTTCGCCACAAGGGAACAGTCCTTGAATGCGGACGTGCATCAGGGTCTCGGCATCGCGCAGAATGCGGACGGGAGCACTGGTGCGCGTCTCGACACCTATCATCACTGCCTCGTTGGTGAGGAAGCCATGACTCATGCGGCCAAACTGTTTGAATCCCTCCTGCAGACGATGAGTGATGGACTTGGGCATCCAGAAATGCAAGGGCGACGAGATGAGCCCTGGGGCATAGCTGGAACGCGGAAGGTCATAGCTAAGCCGTCCGTTCACAAAGTCCGCCATACGCTGGGCTGGAGCCGTCTGACGGCGGTTTCCCTGTTGCCAGCAGTCGCGCTCGATCTGTTCTTGCAGAGCCAGCACTTTCAGTGCGGGAGTGGTGAGTGGAGCGTCGTGAGAGGTGAGAGGATAGCCTGTCGGATTGACATCTTCAGGACGTATTTCGACCACCATACCCGAGTTCGACCACTGTCCGCCACGATTCGAGGGACTCATGCCATTGACCACAATCTGCTCCTTGTCGGTAGCTGCAGGAATGACGAATCCACCCGGACACATACAGAACGAATAGACGCCCCGACCGTCGACCTGCGTGACAAACGAGTACTCGGCAGCAGGCAGATATTTGCCGCGTCCTTGACGGTTGTGATACTGTATCTGGTCGATGAGTTCCGAGGGATGTTCCAAGCGCACACCAATGGCAATACCCTTTGCCTCGATTTCAATCTTTTCTTCAGCCAAATAACGGTAAACGTCTCTGGCTGAGTGACCTGTGGCAAGAATGACTGGACCCAAAAATTCATTGGCCATTGAACTTTGACCATTGAACATTTTTGTGGCTTCGACACCGACCACACGACTGCCATCAAAGATGAGTCGCGTGACCTTGGTTTGGAAATGCACCTCGCCGCCACGCTGAAGAATGGTGTTACGCATGGCCTCGATAACGCGTGGTAGTTTGTCGGTTCCGATATGCGGATGGGCATCGGCCAGGATATTCGTCGAGGCACCATGCTGACAGAACACATTCAGTATTTTTTCGATGGAGCCGCGTTTCTTGGAGCGGGTATAGAGCTTGCCATCGGAATAGGCTCCTGCCCCACCCTCGCCAAAGCAGTAGTTACTCTCGCTGTCGACCTGCTGCGTCTTGCCGATCTGCGCCAAGTCGCGCTTACGTTCGTGTACGTCTTTGCCGCGTTCCAACACAATGGGACGTATGCCGAGCTCGATGAGACGGAGGGCGGCAAACAATCCACCGGGGCCGGCACCCACGACAATGGCCTGAGGAGCCGAGGAGACATCAGGATAATGGGTGACGACGAATTCGTCCTGCTGGGGCTGTTCGTTGATATAGCAGCGCACCTTCAGGTTGACAAAGATGGTGCGCTGGCGGGCATCGATGCTGCGACGCAGGATACGCACAGCGGTCAGTGTGCGGACGTCGAATCCGTACTCGTCGGCAAGCCAGCTACTCAGTGTCTGCTCATTGGCCGCCACATGGGGCTGCACCCGCACCTGATACTCTTGTATCATTCGTTCTTGAACAATTCGTTGATTTCCTCAATCTCGTCCTCATCGAACCATTTGGCCAGACGTTGACGGGCTTTAACCTGAATATCGGGGTCGACATCGGTCCACACCTTCTTCAGAACAAAAACAAGCACGCCGAGGTCGTCGGCCAAGCCTGCAATAGGAATGGCATCGGGCACCACGTCGAGGGGACTGATGAGGTAGCCGAGGGCTCCGATAATCATGGCCTTATTCGTGGCGCTCACCTTATCGCTCTGCAACGTATAATAAAGGATGAGAGCGGCATAGACCAACTTGGCACCAGCACTCTTGGCGATGCGGGCAATCTTTTCAACAAAGTCTCGCTTCGAGAACTTGTTGCCATAATTCATAAAATCGGGTAATTCCATACTAAAGTCTATTTAATTCTTATGATTCTTATTCCAGTGAATGTAGGATGTTTCTGCAGATAACGATAGAGTGTCATGGGTTCCTCGACCACCTTTTTGTGGAGCTGCGAGGCATTCAGCAGGTGGAGGCCGTCGTTGCGCCACACGGCAAATCCCAGATGGGCAATGTCGAGGCCCCGCTTATTGCAGGTGATGGCAATAATGTCGCCATCCTTGACGGTTTGCCGCAGCAGTTTTGTGTTTCTGACGGCCGACTTGGGGATGTAGCGATAGGTTTTTCCCGTCAGCGCTTTTTCCTGCTGACGGATGACGGGAACAAACTCTGGGTGTGACTTCAAAGCCTGATAAGCCTGCGGGTGTTCGCTCATATAGCTGACTGCTATCTTCTGAACTGCCGAGAATGGCGGATTAGGCTGCTGCACCTCAGTGACAAAGCCCATGAGTTGCTTGTCGATGATCCAATCGGTGAAATAGTGCAGACGTGAGGGATAGCCGTCGAGCACGCCCTGCCTATAGCGCAGGCTGCGGAGCGCCATCAGATAGTCGTTCCACGTACGTTTGTCTTGATCGATACAGAGTTTCAGTGCCGTCACCGTTTCGACCAAAGTGGTACAGTCGAGTTGGCGAGTGTTGACCACCAGCTGCTCCTCGTTATTAATTTCCAAGGTGTGAGCCACATAGGGCACGCCCATAAACTGTCGGGCTATCCACAGCATCGTGGTCTTACGGTCGGACTGACGCAACAACTTGCATATCTTTATGCTGTCGACGCTCTGATAGGTCGTCTGAGCCATCGCCGTCAGAGGTAAAAAGATCAAAAGGGAGAAAGGCAGAAGACCTTTCAACCACATCGTCATCTTATGATATTTAAACAAGCTCATCGTTTTTACTTTTTATCATTTGTATCTCTTCCGAGGGCCGAAATTGAATCCGACGTAGACGTTTAAGTTACCAAAGATGTTGTTGGCAGCAAAGCGCGACGTGTGATAGTTGTAGAGCCGGATGATGGCCGAAGCACCTGCATACCATTTATTATTGTTCCAGACGACGCCAAAACGTCCGATGCCGTCGACATTGAAATTGTTGAAGTCGAAGCCCGTCTTGTCGTCATCGACTGTCTCGCCTCGCGTATTCTTGTAGGCCAAAGCCACCGACAGGCTGGAACAGAACAAACAGTGGCGAGCGAACACCCAGTTATAGGCATAACCAACTGATGCGTTCAGATTATAGTATTTCACACTGTTGAACATCAATCCGCTGTCCAAGGATACAGGTCGTCCCAGACGACTGGACACCAAATTCTGCATCTTGTTATAGTCGAACTCTAACGAGTTGCGCATCCATCCCAATCCTGCCATCCACGAACCGCAACTGATTTTCTGCATGGTGCTCTGGTTAAAGGCTGCCGGATAGGAGAAACGCTTGTGGTTGAAGATGTAGTAGGCGTTGAAACCAGTAATGCCCACGCTGAGTCCGTCGAATTTGACATCTTCGAGCTGATCGGAGTTGATGTTCTGGCCTAAATCCACGTTGCGAATCCTATAGTCACTGCCCGTACGACGGTAGAACAAGTCGACGCCTAATTGTGCAGCATAGAAACTGAAGTCGAATTCCCGTTTGCCATCGCTGAATTTCAGACTTTTCAGGTCAATGGTATAGCCGAGAAAAATCCATCGCCATCCGAAATATGGTCCGAACTTAAACGAGGGAGCAGGCGCAAACGTCACCGTCTGTTTGTTGTCGGTAGAAGAACTGAGCCGGTAAATATCGTAGTTATAGGTTCCCTGTACCATCAAGGCCCAGTTATAATGCTGGGGTTCAACATAGTTGGTGTCGATTTCCGTAAATTTACGTAACGTACGCTTTAGCCAGCCTTCTTTATTAGGAAGTTCGTGCGAGGTCAGCGTGTCTGACGGTTGAGAGTCGACAGCCCATAGGCTCAGACTTATCATCAGCAACAGTATCGTCAGCAACTTCCTCATCGTCGCACAACGTTAGAATTTACCCAGGATGCGGTCCAGCGCCCAGTTGACTGGGGTAGCCGAAACACTGGTACACTCGCAGACGCCAATGCCCTGAAGATGTTCTATCACGTTCTTGATAATCGGAAACTGAACATACGGGGGATTGGGCACCGCAATACTCTCTTCACCGTACAGCGTGTGCAGGCGGATAGGCTGGTAGTCGAAGACAGAGAACGATACTGAGCCGCGGTCGCCCACTAAGTCGATACGATCCTCACGGGCCGATTCGTGAGCCACAAAGCACCACGAGCCAGAGCCGGGCAGTCCGTTCTCGAACTCGAAGCAGGCACAGACAGAATCTTCGGCCTGATACAATCCACCACGATTGGCATGAATGCCACGAGCCTCGATGATGACTCCAAACAGGTGTTGCAACAAGTCCAGCTGGTGGGGAGCCAAGTCGTAGAAATAGCCGCCACCGGCAATATCGGGCTGCAGGCGCCAAGGCAACTCGTCGGGCTTGGTATAGTCCAGCTCACGCGGGGGAACGGCAAAGCGCACCTGCACGTTAACGACCTTACCAATGACACCACGCTCGACAATCTCGCGAACCTTCTCGAAATAAGGCAGATAGCGGCGGTAGTAAGCAACGAAGCATGGCTGGCCGGTTTCTGCCGAGATACGATTGATGCGGGCACAGTCCTCATAACTGGCTGCCAGCGGTTTCTCCACATAAACGGGTTTACCGGCTTTCATAGCCATGATGGCAAAGGTGGCATGACTGGACGGCGGCGTGGCAACGTAAACAGCATTCACCTCCGCATCGTCAATCAGTTCCTGGGCATCGGTATACCAACGCGGAATACCGTGACGCTCGGCATAACTGCGTGCACGACGCTCGCTACGGCTCATCACCGCAACGACACACGAACCCTCGACTCCCGAGAAAGCAGGACCGCTCTTTTTCTCTGTCACCTCACCACATCCGATGAAGCCCCATTTGATTATTTTCATAATTCGTGTGCAAAGTTAATAAATTAAGGTAAAAGTGAAGAGCGAAAAGTGAAAAATTTGCTTCAGCAAGCTATTCTTTTCACTTTTTTCATTAACTTTGCACGCGAAAATAGAAACAAAAATGGAAAAACAAGACGATTTAACCCTCCTGAAACCTCGCAGCTACCGCCGTGTGCTGTCGGCAGGCTTCCGGCTCTATACTAGCCATTTCCGCCGTTTTTTCAAGGCTTCGTGGCAAATGGCACTGCTCTACGCCCTGACTTGCGGGGCTCTGGGAACGCTCACTGCCATCAAGATTCCCGAGCTGGCAATGGCGTTACAACAGCAATTAGTAGCCCTTCAGGGGGTCCTTCTGGAAACATTGCGTGAATATATGTTTACACTGCTTGGCATCCTGGCTCTCGCAGTACTGTCAATTGCCACACTTTCGCTGGCCTCAGCACCCATTCTGAGTAAGCTGAAGGAACACAAGGAAACGGGCACCATCACTACCCCGCCCCACTGGCTGACAGCATCGCCACACCTGATGGGGCGTTCGCTGAAAGGCATCTTCCTGACCGTACTGGTCATGCTCATTCCCATTGCAATATTTGCGGCATTCATGGTGTTGGCGGAGATGATGAGCCAAGGCGTCATCATGCGCCACCTGGTGACGGCAATCGTAACCATGTCGGTGTGGATCATCTTCTGTCTGCTGTTCTACCTGCCGCTTTACCACGTGCTGATGAAATACGTGATGGAGGCGCCTTGTGGATACTGGCGAACGCTGAGTCGGCACTATGCTACGGGATTGCGCCACTGGGGAATGCTGTTTCTGGTGTTTTTCATCAGCGGAATGTTCGTCCTGTTCGTTACTATGGTCGTAACACTTCCGTCGCAGATTCTTAACTTCGCCAACCAGCAGGCTTACAGTGGACTGCTCATGGGCGATGCACTGGGCATGCCGTCATACATCGTGCCGCTGACATTCGCCACCACGACACTGTGCAGCTACATCCAGTTCTACGTCAGTCAGGTGATGCTTGCACACAACTACTACGTCTATGGCTCCATCGAGGCCCGCGAAGAAGAAAAGATGAATAACGAAAAGATGAATATTGAAAGTTAAACATGAAGAAGATACTTTTTATCGACCGCGACGGAACGATTATACGCGAACCCGAAGATGAACAGATTGACGCTTTCGAGAAGCTGCAATTCGTACCACGCGCCATCAGCAGTCTGGCTTTCCTGCGCCAACATACTGACTATCGTTTCGTCATGGTGTCCAACCAAGACGGATTAGGTACCCCTGCATTCCCCGAAGACACTTTCTGGCCTGTGCAGAACTTCATCCTCGAGACCCTGCGTGGTGAGGGTGTAACGTTCGACGACATACTCATCGACCCGCACTTCCCTGCTGACAATGCGCCTACACGCAAGCCACAGACGGGACTGGTGGAGAAATACATGAACGATCCGGAGTACGACATTGCTGGAAGTTACGTGATTGGTGATCGCGACAGCGACCGCCAGTTTGCAAAGAACATAGGCTGCGGGTTCCTACAGATAACCCCTGACGACCCCACGTCGTGGGAGCGTGCCACAGCTATCGCCTATGGCGGTGAGCGCACTGCGGAGGTTCGTCGTACCACGAAGGAGACTGACATCAGTGTAAGCCTCGATCTCGACGGAAATGGGCATTGCAACATCGATACCGGTTTGGGATTCTTTGACCACATGCTTGAACAAATCGGCAAGCATGGTGGCATCGACCTCGACATTCATGTTCGTGGCGATTTGCACGTCGATGAACATCATACTATTGAGGACACCGCATTGGCTTTGGGCGAATGCATACTGAAAGCATTGGGCGACAAACGTGGCATAGAGCGCTACGGATATTGTCTGCCGATGGACGACTGCCTCTGCTCCGTCGCACTTGATTTCGGCGGGCGTCCCTGGCTCGTCTGGAACGCTGAGTTCCATCGTGAACACATCGGCGAAATGCCTACCGAGATGTTCCTGCACTTCTTCAAGAGTCTCTCTGATGCAGCTAAGATGAACCTGAACATTCGTGCTGAAGGTCAGAACGAACACCACAAAATTGAAGGAATCTTCAAGGCTTTGGCCCGTTCGCTTAAGATGGCTGTTCGTCGCGACGTCTACCACTACGAGCTGCCATCGACGAAGGGAACATTATAAAAAAACTGAATACTCCGTAAGTATTATGAATTACTCCGAAAGTATTTAATAATACTCCGACACCACAAAAAAATAGCCCGCCCTTATTGAAGAATAAAGGCGGGCTATTTGGTTTTAGCCTTTAATGCTTAGAATGCCGAAGCAGCAAAGAGCCAATCGTAGATGCACGAGCATATACCGAACAGTGCAATGCCTGCGGTGCAGATGCCCAAAGCAATCTTTGTACTTTCTTCGCTCTTAAACGTCGGCAGCGGGTTGTCAGAAGACTTGATATACATAGCCTTGACGATGAGCAGATAGTAGTACAAGCTCACAACAGTATTTACCAAAGCAACAAATACTACGAAATAAGCCCAGAAGGAGCCCTGCTCAGCGGCAGCCATGAACACGAAGAACTTCGAGAACATACCGGCGAATGGAGGAATACCAGCCAGCGAGAACAAAGCCAGCGTCATGATGAACGACAGCTTGGGGTTGGTCTGGTATAGTCCGTCGTATGCGCTCATCTTCGTCACACCACCATTATTCTGCTCAACGGTAGAGATAACGGTAAAGACTGCCATGTTAGCCACGATATATACCAGCACATAGTACATCAAAGAAGTCATACCCATCTGCGAACCACCAATGACAGCCAACATAATATAACCAGCCTGTGAGATAGAGCTGAAGGCCATGAATCGCTTGAGTTCGTTCTGACGGATGGCAAAGAGGTTAGCGATGGTGATGCTCAGCACAATAACGATGTAGAGCATATACTCCCAATACTCCATCATCGGACCAAAGGCCTTAGCCAGAATGACCAATGCGGCAAAGGCAGCAGCACCCTTCGAGCAAACACTCAGGTAACCGGTGATGGGCGTAGGTGCACCCTCGTAGGTGTCGGCCGTCCAGAAGTGGAACGGTACCAATGACAACTTGAAAGCCAGTCCGCTAAAGAAGAACACAAGTCCCATGATGCTGAGCGGAGATGCCAGATAACTCTTGCCAAGAACAGCAGCTACATCGTCGAAATAGAGTGTACCAGTAGCAGCATAGACGAACGAAATGCCATAGAGCATGACACCGCTCGAGAACGTTGCTACCAACACGTACTTGGCAGCAGCCTCGGCAGACTTCCTCTTCCATTTGTCGAAAGCCACCAGACATGCCATGGGCACTGAGGCGGTCTCCAGTCCAAGGAAGAACAGCAGGAACGATCCGCTGCTGACCATGATGAACATACCCAGCAGGGTCGAGATGACGAGCATGTAGAACTCGCCGCGATACTTCTGCGCCTCATTCTTCAGCCAAGGCTCAGCCATAATCAGTACGATAACCGTACCGATGCTCAGTATAACCTTCATGACATTGGCGGCCTGCGTGGCGACATACATGCCTCCAAAGGCTTCCGTTGGTTCCGACAGCAAAGCGATGCGGACAGGCAATACAAGCATCATACCGATAGTAACTCCAGCAAAGACCTCATGATCCTTATCACTGCGTCGAGTGAAGAAGAAGTCCACGAAGAAAACAACTAACAGAATGCAAACGAGATAAAACTCGGGCACCATATTTAAAAATTGAGAATAGTTCATTGCTTCATTTCTTCATTTACATTTCTCATTTCTTTCATTTCTCATTTGTCTAGATGATGTTAGCGAGAATGGGTCCAACGGCATCGCTAATGACATTGCTTGCCCAGAGTGGGAACAGGCCAAGGCCAGCCACACAAGCGATAAGGCAGATGACGGCAACGCGCTCGTCCCAAGTAGCATCGGTAAGCTCCAGATAGTGAGGATTCTTCACCTCGCCATACAGGATTTTGCCCACCACGCGCAGGATGTAGACAGCCGTAACAACGATAGAAGTGCAAGCGATGATTGTTGCCACACGGTGGAACGTATCAGGATTCTCGAACGAGCCCACGAAGATACTCATCTCGGCAATGAATCCTGAGAAACCAGGCAGACCGAGGTTGGCCAAACCGGCAATCACATAACCCACAGCGAGGAACGGCATAATCTTCATCAGACCATCCAAATAGCGGATGTCGCGGGTGTGCGTACGACCATAGATCATACCAATCAATGCGAAGAAAAGAGCCGTCATCAAGCCATGCGACAGCATCTGCAGGATGGCACCCGTGCAAGAGGTCTTGGTCATCATCAGCAGAGCGAATAGTACGAGACCACAGTGCGACACCGACGAGTAAGCGTTGATGTACTTCAGGTCGGTCTGTACACAAGCCGAGAAGGCACCATAGACAACCGAGATGGTGGTGAGAATCAGGAAGATCCAAGCCAGTTCGTTAGCTGCATCGGGCAGCAGATACATCGCTACGCGGAAGCAGCCGTAGCCTCCCAGCTTCATCAGCACACCAGCGTGCAACATAGACACAGCGGTAGGAGCCGAAGCATGACCATCAGGTGACCATGTGTGGAAGGGGAACAGGGCGCCCAGTACACCAAATCCAATGAAGATGAAGGGGAAGAAAACCTTCTGAATGTCTATGGGAATATTGTGCATTGCGGCAATCTCGTTGACGTTCATGGTTGTAGCACCACTGAAGTAGTAGATGCCCAAGATACCGATAATCAAGAGGGCCGAGCCTCCCATCAGCATCAGCGTCAGCTTCATGGCAGCATACTCCTTGTTACCCGAGCCCCAGACACCAATCAACAGGTACATGGGAATCAGCGCCACCTCGTAGAACATGAACATGGTGAACATATCGGTGCAGATAAAGAAGCCATACACACCCGTCGACAACAGGGTGAACCAAAGGAAATACTCCTTGGTCAACGGCTTCAGCTGCCACGAGGCAAAAGTTCCCGTGAAAACGATGATGCTCGACAGAAGCAACATGACCACAGAAATACCATCGACACCGACTGAATAGGCTATATTAAGCGGCTTGAACCAAGGGGTACTATAGGTCAACAGCATCACATCGGTATTACCTGCTGCACGCTGCTGAACGAAGTAGATGGTCAGCCATACGGACAGGGCCAGCAGACACGAGGCGCCAGCCACCATCACACCACGCACCTGATTCAAGCTCTTAGCCAGCCAAAGGCCGACGAGCATCAAGGCGGGGATTACTACGAATAATGTTAATATACTCATCTTGTAATTTACTATTTGACGATTTACTATTTACGATTTAAATGCACAATAGGATGAGCGTTAAAGCAACAGAACCCGTGAGGAACCAGACGGCATACTGGCGTACATCGCCACTCTGCCAGGGACGCAAGGACTCTCCAGCCTCGTTGGCACCCCATGCCAGGAAGTTGAACGTGCCGTCAACAACGTGGCGGTCGAACCAGGCAACAGGCTTGGAGATGCAGCGGAAGATGATGCGATGCGTGACATACTGCCAGATTTCGTCCTGATAGAAACGCTTGTAGGCAGCCTGATGCAGACGCGGGAACTGCTTATACAGACGGTCGGCAATGGGCTGACTCTCACCTTTATAAATATAGGTGGCGAGACAGATACTCAGGATGGCAATAATCGTAGAGGTAGCAGCAATCTGCGTGTCAAAGTGGATGGTATAGTTGGTACCCTCGGCATTGACAAACTGTCCGAAGCTGCCACCCCACCCTGCAAAGCCTGCGATGGTAGAGTAGATACCTACACCCATCGTAATCACACAAAGCACAATGAGAGGAATTGTCATCGTAGCAGGAGCCTCGTGAGGAGTGTGATGCTCGTGAGCTTCCACATTCTCTGTTCCCCAGAAAATACCATAGTACAGACGGAACATGTAGAAGGCGGTCATAGCAGCAATTCCTGTCATGATCCATCCTACCACCGGACTATAGGCAAAGCAGGCGGTGATAATCTCATCTTTCGAGCTGAAGCCCGAGAAGAACGGAATACCGGCAATAGCGAAGCACGAAATCAGGAACGTGATATTCGTAATCGGCATATACTTGCGCAAACCACCCATCATGGCCATCTCGTTCGAGTGGACGGCGTGGATGATACAACCGGCACCCAGGAACAGACAAGCCTTAAACATAGCATGCGTAAAGAGGTGGAACATACCAGCCATGAATCCCAGCTGCTGATGATTGTCGAGAACACCATGATGGCCTGGCAGCGACACGCCAAGAGCCACCATCATGAAGGCGATCTGTGAGATAGTCGAGAAGGCCAGCACACGCTTGATGTCGCTCTGGGCACATGCCACAGCAGCAGCATAGAAAGCGGTGAAGACGCCCACCCATACCACGATAGACATCTGGGGCTGGGCATACTCAACCCAAAGGGGGAACATACGTGCAATCTGGAACACACCGGCTACAACCATAGTAGCAGCATGAATCAGAGCTGATACAGGCGTCGGACCTTCCATGGCATCGGGCAGCCAGATATGCAAGGGGAACATGGCACTCTTACCGGCACCACCGATGAACATCAGCACCAAAGCCGTTGGCAGGATGAAACCACCAGCAGCCAATGCTTTGGCAGCCGTACCCTGAATGAACGGAGTAGTACCTTCTCCCATTACGATGTTGCCTGCAAACGAGAAACTGAATGAATCTGTATAGTAACCGAAGAGCAGGATACCGATGAGGAAGAACATATCAGCGAAACGCGTCACGATGAACGCCTTCTTAGAGGCAGCAATGGCGGGCTTCAACGGATAGTAGAATCCGATGAGCAGGTAAGAACTGACACCCACGAGTTCCCAGAAGGTGTACATCTGGAAAATGTTGGTGGCAACAACCAGACCGAGCATTGACATGGTGAAGAGGCTCAGGAACGCATAGTAGCGCTGGAAGCCCTTCTCGCCGTGCATGTAGCCGAACGAGTAGATATGCACCATCAACGAGACGGTAGAAATGACAATCAGCATCATCACCGAGATAGGATCCAACAGGATACCCATGTCGAAATGCAGATTGCCCAGGGGTAGCCACGTGAAGTTGTATGGAACAATAGTGGCATAAGTGCCGTCAGCCAGACGATCGGCGCCGAAATAGGCGAAAGCCGTCCAGTAAGAGAGCACGGTAACCAGTCCCAATGACGTGGTGCCGATAAGACCGGCGGTCTTATGCGACATCTTCATGCCTGCGAGCGCAAGAATCACAAATGACAGCGCAGGCAGCAGAAGGATCAGAAATGAACAACTATAAACTGTTTCCATAACGATTTACCATTTCATGTTCTTGATACTGTCAACGCTATCGCTGTGGAAATTGCGGTAGACATTGATGATAATAGCAATAGCCACAGCCGACTCAGCAGCTGCAACACCAATCACAAAGAGTGTCATAAACATGCCCTCCATTCCGTTCGGATAGAGCAGGCGGTTGATGGCAGCAAAGTTAATATCGACGGCGTTCAGCACCAGCTCGACAGAGATGAGCATGGCGATGAGGTTGCGACGTGTCACAAAGCCATAGACGCCAATAAAGAACAACAGCGCACTCAGTGCGAAATAACATTCTATAGGTACCATAGCTTATTCCTCCTTCTTTTCTTTACGTGCAACAACCAGACCACCGATGATACAAGCCAGCAGGAACAGTGAGATGAACTCGAAAGCGAGCACATACTGATACTTGCCAGCACCAACGAGGGCCGTACCAATTTCTTTCATAGGAACCTCCACGTTAGCCGGAGCTATTGTATAGAAGCCCGTCTTCAGCAGAATCAGACTGACGACGACCAGTCCGGCAAAGGCTGCCAGAGCGCCACCAATCATCTTGCTAGACTTCACACGCTCCTCCAGACCCTGAAGGGTACGCTTGCTCACCAGTTGGATGGCGAACACATAGATCATCGTAACGCCTCCGGCATATACTGAGATCTGAGCGGCTCCCAGGAAGGTGTAATCGAGCAGGAAATAGATACCTGCCACACCGAAGAGCACGAACAACATAAATGTTGCGGCTCGCATAATCTTCGTCGTGGTGACACACATCAGCGCTGAGCCGATGATGAACACCGCGAGAATGATAAACATTACTGTATTTGCCATATTGCGTTACTTCGTTTTAGTGTTAAACTTACCGACTTCCCACTCAGCCCCGCCTTCAAGAAGGTTAGGCAGCGAACCACCCTTGTAAACCTCCTCATTGAGGTGAAGCACAAGCTTAGAGCGGTCAAATACGGCGTTCTCGAAATCATTCGTAAACTCGATGGCGTCGAAGTTGCAGGCGTTGGTACAAAGCTGGCAGAACATGCAGTCGCCCAAATCGTACTGATAATCGTCGAGCACCTTCTTTTTCTTACCTGTCTCAGGATCTTCAGCCGTGTGGGCTGTAATCTTGATGGTTCCGTTAGGACAGGCCTTTTCGCACAATGTGCAAGCGGTACACTTGTAGCTGCCATCCTCGTTGCGCTTGAATGTCAGGCGACCACGGTGACGCTTGGCTACGTGGAGTGTAGTCTTGCGGTTCTCGGGATACTGCTCCGTTGACTTGTTGGTAAAGAAGTCCTTGAAGTATTCCTTCCAGGAGGTTTTCATACCTGTAGCCAGCGTCTTCAAGCCGTGCCCGATTTCTCCGAAATATGTTTTGTTATCTTCCATTGCTATACCTTATTTAATATATAAGCCTAAAGCTACAACAACCGTCATGATGACGAGGTTGAGCAGTGCCAGCGGCATGAGGTACTTCCACTCCAGCTTCAGGATCTGGTCGATACGCAGACGTGGGAACGTCCACTTGATCCACATCAGAATCCATACCAGGAAGAAGGCCTTACCCATAAACCATACGATGCCAGGGATGTAGTTCATGATGGCATCAAAGGCCTCGATGCCGATGTTTACAGGCGCCCAACCACCGAGGAACACCGTAGCGGCGATGCCTGCGATGATAAAGAGGTTGAGGAACTCAGCGAGGTAGAAGAAGCCGAAGCCCATACCAGAATACTCAGTATGGTGACCAGCCGTCAACTCACTCTCAGCCTCAGCCATATCAAACGGTCCACGGTTTGCCTCTGCATTACCTGCGATGAGGAATACGAAGAAGGCGATGATGGCAGGAATATGTCCCTGGAAAATGAGCCATTTCCAAGGCCCTGTCTGAGCCTCTACGATACCACTCATCTGCATCGTACCTGTCAGAATCACAGCAGTAATCAGACAGAGGCAGAGCGACATCTCGTAAGAGATCATCTGCACGGCACCACGCATGGCCGATACCACAGAATACTTATTGTTAGAACCCCAACCTGCAAGGAAGATACCTACCACACCTATTGAAGAAACGGCAGTGAGCAGGAACACACCTACGTTGAAGTCGAGCACCGTAGCGCCGTTGTTCCAAGGCAGGAACGAGAAGGCACCTACAGAACCGATAATCACCAAGAGAGGAGCCACGAGATAGAGCAGCTTGTCGGCACGGTCAACGATGAATATCTCCTTGATGAGCATTTTCAGCACGTCGGCAAACACCTGCAGCAATCCCCAGTAACCTACTCGCATCGGGCCCAGACGGCACTGGAAGTAAGCACACACCTTACGCTCCATGAAAATCAGTACGATGGCGATGAGGGCGTATCCCACGAGGATAGCAATACCCACCAGCACGCACTCAATCAATATCGCCAACCAGTCAGGACATCCTATTGTAATCCTGAGCAACTGGTCGAACCATTGTGTTATGATAGAAAAGTCGAACATATTTTTATCTTTTTACTTTTTTACCTTTTTACCTTTCGACTAACGGTCGATATCAGGAATTACAACGTCAATAGCAGCACAGGTAGCAATCAAGTCGGCAATCTTCTGACCTCGAAGCATCGGGTCGAAGGCACCTACCAGCGAGAGACCCATTGGACGCATCTTCATACGGTATGGGCTCTTGTCGCCACGAGAGTCGAGATATACGCCAAACTCACCAGCCACTCCCTCAACAGAATAGTACCACTGTCCCTCTGGGCACTTGATGATTGGCTTCTGTTTCACATAGAAGTCACCCTCGGGGATATTATCAATGAGCTGTTCGATGATGTTCAGGCTCTGGTACATCTCGTTGATGTGAACCAGATAACGGTCCATAGAATCACAGCCAGTCAATGTGCACTGCTCCCACTCTACCTTGTCGTACATGTCGTACGGGTGGTTCTTACGAACATCGTTCTTCCAACCCGAAGCACGTCCGGCAGGTCCGGTCACAGCGTAGCTGATACAATCCTCGAGACTCATCGGGCCACAGTTCTCCAAACGGTTGTGGGTGATGATGTTATCTCCGAAGATGTCCATATACTCCTGAATCGTAGGACGCAGATATTTCACCAAATCCTTACAGTTCTTAACAAAGTTAGGATCGATGTCATCCTGCAGACCACCGATGCGATAGTAGTTCTGAATCAGACGTCCACCTGTGGTCTCCTCCATCACGTTTAGCACGTGTTCACGATCGCGCATACCATAAAGCATACCTGTGAGAGCACCAAGGTCCTGAGCCACACAAGAGGTGTACAGCAGGTGAGAGTCGAGACGCTGCAACTCATCCATGATGGTACGGATGTACTTGATGCGGTCTGTAAGTTCAACCTCCAGAGCCTCCTCAATCACACCCACCAGAGCGTGGCGATGCTGCATGGCTCCTAAGTAGTTCAGACGATCGGTCAAGGCCAGTGTCTGAGGATAGGTCATACCCTCCCACATCTTCTCTATGGCGCGATGGATGTAACCCAGATGCGGATAGATACGTTTAACAGTCTCGCCGTCGAGCACTGTCTGCAGACGGAGCACACCATGTGTAGCCGGGTGTTGCGGACCAATGTTGATGACGTAGTCGTCAGAGCCAAACAGCTTGTTCTGCTTCGACTGCAGATTACCATCCTTGTCGAGATAGAACTCCAGACCGTAGTCGGGTTCTACGTCATCTTCCAGCGTATACTTGTCATTGAACTCCCAGTCCTTGCGGAAAGGATAGCCCTTGAAATCTGAACGAAGGAACAGACGGCGCATATCTGGATGCCCGAGGAACACGATGCCATAGAAGTCATACACCTCACGCTCCAGCAAATCAGCCACACGCCAGATGTTAGAAACGGTGGGCAGATAAGCTACCGTCCGACCTTCCAGATCGCTGGTGCCGTTCGACGACATGCCATCACCACAAACCTGGCTCTTGGCCATCATCTTCACGCTACAGCGCTCATGGGTATTGCTGTTCTCGAGAATGTAGATACAACCGAGGTTACTACTCCCCTCGACCGTTGGAGAGGGGTCGGGGGTGAGGCTAAAGTCCTCACCTACGATAGTGACAAGATAGTCAAAGCCCTTCTTGTCCTTCAAGTTCTGCATCTCCTGTGCAAACTTGTCAAATTCAAATGAAAGGAATTCTAACTTCATGCCTTCTCCTCCTCTATTTTAGCTGTTGGCTCTTGGCTATTAGCCTTTAGCTCTTCTGTAAACTCTTTGGGAACATCCGTCACCACAATCGGCTCACGACGATGATCACCATGCTTCGAGCGGAATGTCAGCTCCTCGTTCGATACTCCCAAAGCCTTCTCCTCAGCAGTCTGCTTGTGGTTGGCACCTCCGAAGAACTTTTCTATTTTCACCTTACGCTGTAGCTGCATCATGCCATACATGATAGCCTCCGGACGCGGGGGACAACCGGGAATAAACACATCTACGGGCACGATTTCCTCGATACCCTTCACTACATGGTAGCTCGACTTGAATGGTCCGCCGCTGATGGCACAGCCACCTACGGCAATCACATACTTAGGCTCGGCCATCTCGTCGTACAGACGCTTCAGAGCGGGAGCCATCTTATGAGTGATGGTACCGGCACACATAATCAGGTCTGCTTGACGGGGAGAGTTACGAGTCACCTCGAAACCGAAACGGGCGAAGTCATAGCGGGCACAACCACAGGCCATGAATTCGATACCACAACACGAGGTAGCGAAAGTCAAAGACCAGAGAGAGTTGCTGCGTCCCCAGTTGATTAACTGGTCGAGCGAGCCCGTAACCACATTGACGCCGCCCTCATGGAGCTCGTCAACAATCTTCTCCAACGATGAGTTATCATTCCACTCTTCGTATGGAATCGACTTGATGTGAGGTCTGGAGACCCCATTCTTCGACTTAAAAGTCGAAGCGGCTTCTTTTACTTCCATTCCAAGTCTCCTTTCCGCCAAGCATATGCCAAGCCTAATACCAGAACTACCAGAAAGAACCCGATGCTCAGCAGCGCCATCGCACCGAACTCCTTCACTACCACTGCCCATGGATACAGAAACACCGTTTCTATATCGAACATGAGGAACAAGATGGCGAAGAGATAGAATCCCACCGACATCGGCAGCCACGAGCTGCCTCGCGTGGGGATACCACTCTCATACGGTTCACCTTTCACCTTCGCGTAGGACCTAGGGCCTATCAGCTTGGCTACAACGTAAGCCGCCACCACCAATGTAATAGCCGTCAACAAGACGGTAATTAACAAAGCAAAGTTCATAAAAGTGTTTAATAATATTATATTGAATTCAATTTGAGTGCAAAGTTAATCATTTTTTTGCAAAGAAACAGCATATTTATGGAAAAAGTGCAAAAAAGGGAAAAAAAAACAGCAATCAAATGAAGGCAAAAAAATAAAAGCCGCCATCTTTAAAGACAGCGGCTTAAATTTATTTCTTCTTTGGAAACGCTTCCTCAGATAATTCCTTAAAGAAGTCGTGACCAAGAATGATACTAATTCGCATCAGCAAGCGTACGTCCAAACTTTTACGCTTGAAAATGTTATATACGTTCGTACGCTCGCAGGGAATTTCCTTTGCCAACCATGCTGCAGACTTGCCCTGCTTCTTTAAAATCTCATGAATGTGTTTACCAATATTCATACTTTAAGCCTCGATTTAGTTTCTAAATATTACTCTATCGGCTGCAAAGGTATGAAATAAAATTCAATATATCAGCTAATTATTGTGGAATTCTTTTCAAAATACCTTTATTAAATGTTAAACTCTTGCCAATACAGGCATTCGGCTGCTGAATATGCAGCAACGAACACACGGTTGGGGCGATATCTGTGATGTAAACTTCGGCAGAATTCTCGCCATGCGGAACCTTCCATCCGTAGAACAACAAGGGGATATGTGAATCGTATGGATTCCACTCGCCGTGTGTAGTACCCACAGGCGATGACCACTTGCCGAATTCATAATAGCCAGGATCCACACAGACGATGATGTCGCCCGAGCGGTGGAAATTATATCCCAGCAGGATTCGCTCGCGCAGGAAAGCAGGAACAGCAGCAGAGGCCGCTTTTTCGTAGTCGACGACAAACGACAGGTTCGGACTCTGACGCAGATACTCGATGACCACGTCCTTCACACGCTGCAGGTCGAGACCTTGTGCGGCAATGGCTTCATGGTCGAGGAAGAAACGGTAGTCGCGAATAGCTTCAACAACATGCTTCGTGTTACCCAGTTTCTGGGCGACATATTGCTCCAGTCCTTCCTTAAGATCTTTCGACAACCATTTTCCGCCATTCATTTTGTGGTCCTGCATGAATTGGTTGTTGTGCGCCGCACCATGATCGGCTGTCAGGAACACCAGATAGTTGCCTTTGCCTACTTTCTCGTCCAACGCACGGAACAGTCGTGCCAAGTCCTTATCCAGTTCCAGATAGGCTTCGTCGGTATGCTCACCACGTGTGCTCCATTTGTGTCCAATGACATCCGTCTGCGAGAAACTCACACACAGCATATCGGTCTCACTACCCTGACCCAGCTTTTCACCGTTAAGGGCGGCAATTGCCATGTCTACCGTGATGTGTCCCGTCTCAGCTGACAGGCCGATATCCTCGCCCATCTTCTTGAACACCTCATTCTTCACCAGCACCTTGTTATACTCCTTGGCCCATTGAGGTAGCTCCTGCATGTAATAGGTACTGGTGATGAACAGGCGGTTCTTCCTGTCAAGCCAATAGGCAGCATTGGCCGAGCGTCCGGCAGGCAGAATGGCAGCACGGTCCTTGTAGCTGATACCGACAACCTTCGAACGGAAATCGGTATGCAGGCGCAACTGGTCGCCAATGGTTGTCGACAGCAGGTTGACGGGTGACATCTGGCCGTCCTTCCTGTTGTCTGATCCTACAGGCATTACCGTCGTATCCGTACAGCAGTACACCTTACGTCCGTCGATGGCGAAGTTGTTGCCACAGATGCCATGAAAGGCAGGCGTAGTGCCCGTATAAGCTGAGGTATGCCCGATGGCCGTTACCGTTGGCAGGTAGTTAATCAGACAGTTGTTGAACGAATAGCCCTGATCCAGCATTCGACGGAAGCCGTCATTGCTGAATTTGTCGTAATAGCGCGACAGGTAGTCCCAGCGCATCTGGTCAACGACAATACCGACGACCAGCTTCGGGCGTTCGTTGAATGCCGGTTGTGCCGACAAACCAACCGCCGAGCACATAAACAATGCAAATAAAAACCATACTTTCTTCATATCTCCAATCCGTTTAATCCGTTAAATCTGTTGTCGTTAAAAACTGCTCTGCGGCGTGCAGCGAGTCCAGCTTGCCAACGTCCAGCACCTGCAGATCGTCCTTCACCAGTCCCACAATGTGCGAACGGTGGCACACCGACAGGTAGAAGTCGATGATGCTGAACCGGTCGGGGAATCGGTCCATCAGTGGAAACAGCCTGGGCGAGAACGAATGGATGCCCGAGAAGGCAAACATGTTCAGCGGCTCGCCATGCTGCGAGAGTCCTGTTCGGCGGATATACTCATACGGTGACTTGATTTCACCCGTTTCGATATTCTTCCACCCCATCAGTCGCATGGCATTGTCGAACAGCAAATAACGCTTCGTCGTCCGTCGGCTTACCAACAGCACAGCGTCTTCGTCCGCCTGGTGCTGGCGCGAGAACCAGCCGTAGTCCACATTGTCTAGTATGTCGACGTTGTGAATCAGCACTGGCTCGTCGTCGGCAAACAGCGGTGCAGCCTTCTTCAGTCCACCACCCGTTTCGAGCAGTGCCTCCGTCTCATCGCTGAAACGCACCAGCGGCGCATAGTCCTGCTCTGCCACATAGTCCACTATCTGCTGGGCGAAATGGTGGATGTTCACCACGAAGCGGTCGTAGCCCTGCGCCTGCAGTTTGCGGATGTTCAGGTCTATCAGCGGCTTTCCACCCACAGGCACTAACGCCTTGGGTATGGTGTCCGTCAGGGGTTTCAGTCGGGTTCCAAGTCCCGCTGCCAATATCATTGCTTGTTTCATATTTTAATATCAGGTTGCCAAAGTTTTATCTCGCCCGCATAGAGTGTCTGTTGCACATCAATGATGCGCTGGTTGCTCGAACCTCGGAACAGCAGGTCCGGGTCGCGCAGACGCTCGATATACGGACCGTCCACCAGCACGTCGAGTTCGGAGAGCAGTTCGCGCTGGGCACGGGTTATCAGCATCTCATAAGTGAATCCCGTGAAGCACCAGATGTCTTTGTTCGTCTGTGTATGGATAGCCCGTGCCAGTTCTGCAAAGCCGTCACATTGGTACATCGGATCGCCTCCCGTGAAGGTCACGTTGGCGTAGGGGTCGGCCAGGATAATCTTCATCAGTTCCTGCGTCGTCATCTCCCTGCCCCCGTTGAAGTCCCACGACTGGGGATTATGGCATCCCTTGCACTGGTGCCGGCATCCTGCACAATAGATGGATGTCCGGAACCCCGGCCCATCCACCATCGTATCTTCTATGACGTCGAGCACTCTGATCATTCAAACAGATCCTTTGCTCCGTGGTCGATGTGCGTCACGCGGTCGTTCAGCTCGGCCAGCTTACCGCTGTTCCAACGGTCGGTCGTTCCCACCAGATAGCCGGTGATGCGCTGCAAGCGGTCAATATTCATCGATCCGCACTTCGGGCACTTCTCCAGCTGATCGGCAGCATTCTCATAGCCGCAGTCCATGCAGCGGTTACGGTTGTGGTTCACCGAGCCGTAACCCATGTTCAGCTGGTCCATCATGTCCACCACGCTCATAATGACCTGTGGATTGTGTGTGGCGTCGCCGTCAATCTCGACGTAGAATATGTGGCCGCCACGCGTCATCTCGTGGTACGGTGCTTCCACCTCGGCCTTGTGGCGCGCGCTGCATTTATAATATACGGGGACATGATTGGAATTCGTATAGTAGTCGCGATCTGTCACACCGGGAATCACGCCAAACTCCTTACGGTCTCGCTTGGTGAACTTACCACTCAGACCCTCGGCAGGAGTGGCCAGCACCGAGTAGTTGTGATGGTAGCGGTCGCAGAACTCGTTCACCCGCTCACGCATATATCCCACTATCTTCAGTCCCAGCTTCTGGCTCTCCTCGCTCTCGCCGTGGTGCTTGCCCGTCAAGGCCACCAGCGCCTCGGCCAGTCCGATGAATCCAATGCCCAGCGTACCTTGGTTGATGACGCTCTCGATGGTATCCGTGGGACCCAGCTTGTCGGCACCGATCCACAGGCTCTTCATCAGCAGCGGGAACTGCTTGGCGTATGCTGTCTTCTGGAACTGATAGCGATCGTCTAACTGCTTGGCGGTTACCTCCAGCATGTTATCCAACTTGGCAAAGAACTTGTCGATGCGCAGCTGCTGGTCTTTCTCGTCCATGCACTCTATAGCCAGTTTCACGATGTTGATGGTCGAGAACGACAGGTTACCGCGGCCTATCGACGTGCGCGGACCGAATCGGTTCTCGAACACACGCGTACGGCAACCCATCGTGGCCACCTCGTGCAGGTATCGTTTCGGGTCGTCGGCACGCCAGTCGGGATCCTGGTTGTACGTAGCGTCCAGATTCAGGAAGTTGGGGAAGAACCTGCGCGCCGTCACCTTGCATGCCAACTGATACAGGTCGAAGTTACGATCCTCGGGCAAGTAGTTCACGCCACGCTTCTTCTTCCATATCTGTATGGGGAAGATGGCCGTCTCGCCGTCGCCCACACCCTCGTAGGTCGACAGCAGTATCTCGCGCATGACGCAACGTCCCTCGGCACTCGTGTCCGTACCATAATTAATAGAGGAGAACACCACCTGGTTTCCACCACGCGAATGGATGGTGTTCATGTTGTGTATGAAAGCCTCCATGGCCTGGTGCACGCGACCCACCGTCTTGTTCACGGCATGCTGCTGGGCACGCTCGCGACCCATCAGCCCGTCCAGCGGCTTCTTGATATAGTCTATCAGCGGCTCCTCATACAACTCCGAAAAGTCCTCGCCATACAGGTCTTCCAGCGCTTTCAGCTCCTCGATATATGTCAGTCGCACGTAGGGAGCCAGATAGAAGTCGAACGCAGGAATAGCCTGTCCGCCGTGCATCTCGTTCTGGCAGCACTCCATCGAGATACATGCCAGCACCGATGCCGTCTCGATGCGCTTTGCAGGGCGCGACGCACCATGTCCGGCCACGAAGCCGCAGTTCAGGATGTTGTCCAGCGGATGCTGCACGCAGGTCAGAGACTTCGTCGGGTAATAATCCTTGTCGTGAATGTGCAGATAGTTATGCTCCACGGCATCACGACTCTCGGGCGACAGCAAATAGTCGTCCACGAAGGGTTTTGTGCTTTCCGATGCAAACTTCATCATCATGCCTGCGGGCGTGTCGGCATTCATATTAGCATTCTCGCGCGTCACGTCGTTCGACTTGATGTTCACAATATCCAGAAACACCTCGCGCGTCTTGGCCTTACGGGCTATCGAGCGCTGGTTGCGGTAGGCGATGTACTTCTGTGCCACGTCCTTGCGGCTCGACTTCATCAGCTCTATCTCCACCAAGTCCTGAATCTGCTCCACCGTCATCTGTGTGTCGCCGCGTTGGGCGATGTGGTCGGTAATCTGGTTCAGCAGACGCTCGTCCTCGCCCTTATCCGTGTGCATCATGGCCTTACGGATGGCTGCCATGATCTTCTGCTCGTTGAAACCAACGATGCGTCCGTCTCGTTTTACTACTGTTTGAATCATCTTTAGTTATTTACTATTTGACTATTTACTATTTTTATAAGAGGAACACCAGCAGTCCCACGGCGGCTACGATGGCCCACAAACGCCACTGTTTCATCAGCGGCTGGTAGGCTCGGCGCAGCGCTCTGGGAAGGAACGGCTGACGGGCTTCGGCCTCCGTCGCACCATTGCCCAACAAATATTCGCGCAACGACCAGTACTGCTCCACGTCTTTCCGATAGGCATTCCGTCCGCGCAGGAACGCTTGGTATCCTTTCCACGCCACCAACCCTAATAATATAATAAGGTATAGCGTCTTCATAGCTGTATCTGTTTCGGGGTGATACTTGTGTTCACGACCACCACAGTGGCTCCGCGCCCGGCAGCCTCACTGATCAGGCGCTCACGCCGTTCGTTGTCGTCGTAGCTCAGTGCCTCGCGGGGGGCGTCGATAATCAGTATCTTCTTGTCCGACTGCACGGCACGCTCCAACAGCGACATATAGTCCGTAGGCACTGCGTCGTAACCCTCGGGCACCTCCAACAGCTGGGGCACGTAGGCCATCTGCTTGCGAAACCAAGGTGCTGAACTCATCGTCAACAGCTCGCCGTCGATGCTGATGTATCCCTCGTCCACAGCCACGAAACCCAGCAAGGCACGCAGCAGCGTAGTCTTACCAACGCCCTGTGAACCCGTGATGTTCAGCACGTTTCCGTCGCCGACCGTCACCGACAATCCGCGTATCTGCTGGCCTATCGTTACGTTACGCAGTTCAATGTTCATGACCAACCCCACTTTTCATATTCCACATCCATGCCGCCCAGCAGTAACCAGTTGGCCAGCGTCTGCTCGAAGTAACGTAGCAGATAGATAGGAGCCTCGATTTGTTCGGTGAAGGGAATCTGTAGCGGTGCAGCACCCTCCGTTTCAGCATCAGGATTTGTGGTCAGATAGGCGTAAACCTGAGCGATGTCAGCAACGGTGATGCCTGAGTCGTCGAGCATTTGGAACACATCCTCTATCGTCAGGTCGACCTTGGCCAGTATATCGCTGATTTGGCTGAGGACGTCGAAGAAACTGGCTCTCCTGAAATTCTGCAGCTGGCGGACGCTGCCCTCGGGATCCAGCGTACCGTCGGCGATGGATTCGGTGACGGCGGTTTCAATCGCAGGAGCATTGGACGACTGCTGAATAATCTTGCGCAAGTCGATACCCCAGCTTTCCAAATATTTGATGACCTTCATCAGGTTCAGGTCGTGCACCACATTGTGGTAGTAACGGTTCTGCTCGCCTTCGTAGTATACGACGGGCCAGAACTGTATGGCGGCAACAGTTTGTATGAGCCACACTATGGCAGCCTTGGTATGGTCGAGCTTGAACATCAGCATATTGGTCTGCAGATGGGTCTTGCCCGGCACGAGGCTTTGTTTGAACCCGTTTTTCTTCATCCAGGGAATGATGGCACGCACGCACTGCACGGGTACGAAGTCGTCGTGGCGGCTGTGGGCGATGAAGTAGTTCTGCGTCGAGTCGGGCTCCCAGCCGTTCATCAGGTTAATCTTCTCCAAAGCATCCATAAAGGCCTTGGCCTCATTGCTTTCCAAATCCATGTAGGCAGGCTGTATGAGGTTGTGCAGCGAGTCCTCCATGTTGACGCCATAGTCGCTGAGTGTCGACTTCTTCTTAGTCTTCACATACTCTTTGGCTCCCGAGGCCAGCGGTTCCTTGAACAGATCCTTGTAATCGATGTTCAGGTGGCAGTTCTCGACACACGAAATCATCATCATGACGACGTCCTTGCAGTCCTCGCACCAGTCTTTCTTCACATACTCCTTGTAGGCGACGACATAGTCGGTGGGTCCGCCACCGGCGAAGGTCTTGGTGAACGTCACGCCACGGTCCTTGTACTCCATGTCGCGAAGTTTGGCCACATAGAGACTCTCCGATCCACCCTGCGAGAATCCCAGGTTAAAAAGATACTTGCCCTGCGGCAGATGCTGGTCGGTAAGTATCTGGCGTGCCGCCAACAGACCGTCGAGCGAGTTGCGTGCATTCACGTCGCCGCTGTGGTAGAACGAGGGATGGTCGATGGATGCACCATAGCCGATAAAGTCGCTCATGACCAGGATGTAGTTAGGTTTCAGCGGGTTGGCAATCAGTCCGTTGATCAGTTCCTGGTTACCCGATGTGGGACAATCGTCCGGCGAGCCTAATGTGGCACGGTTGAAGAGCATGATGCCGTCACAGGGCGTGCCGTCGATGATGTTCCTGGGAATCATCATCACCGCACTGATGGTGACCTCCTTGCCGTCGACATCCTTCGACGGATATTCATAGATGATGCGCCGCACCTCGCGTGACGACAGCACCACTCCGCCCACCTTGGTCTTGATGGTCGTATCGTTATCGTAGGTAATCTTGTAGGTGATATCCTGTGCGCTGGCCGTCACGATGGCTGCAACGAGAGCCAGCAATATAAGTATATTCTTTTTCATGACGGTAGCCGATTATTTGATGATACGTTTACGCGTGTCCTTTCCGTTGACCTCGATGTACACACCCTTGGCAGGCTGTCCGAGACGCTGGCCGTTCAGGTTGTAGTAATTTGGGGCATTGTCCTTCAAGCTTTGAACTGCTTCAATGGCCGTGCCCTTGCTGTCGCCTACCGTAAAGGTGGCTGCCAGTGGGTAATGGTCGCCCAGCATCTTGCCGTCGTGCTTGTAGCCCTCCTGATCGAGGCTGAAGCTCACCGCCTGGATTTTCGTACCGTTGGCCGGATTGATGTAGATGATTTTGTCGAGTGTCTCACCGTCCAGGATGTTGGCGGGGTCGTCCGTGCAAACAATCTCGTCGGTGGGTGCAGGGTACTCGCCGTTTTTCTCCAGCTCAACCCACACGTCCCTGACCGTTCCCCTGCCCGTGCTCTCGATGGCGTCAATGAACTGCGCCTTGATCTGGTCGCGGCTGTAGTAGCTGTTCAGGTCGCCCACGACGATGACGGGTCGGCTGTCGAGCCGCGACAGGATGTCGTCCTTCAGCTGCAGCCACTCCGACAGGCGGGCTTCGCGGTCGGGACCGTCCTTGCCCTCCAGCTCGTCAATGTAGCTGCTGGCATCCATGTGCATGTTGTAGACGATGAGTTGCGTGCCGCTGGGCAGCGTCACATCGTAACGGCGGAAACCCTTGATCACCATCTCGTCGCCGGCATGGCTGAACTTGCCGAACGACTTCTCCCACGCCGTGCGCTGGGTGTCGGTCACGCTGATGGCGTTCTTCCAGAAGCCACCCAGTCCGTCGCATTCGAAACGGTGGTTCTGCAGGTGCAGCACGTCGATGGAGTGTCCGTCGATGCCTACGTCGCCGCTCCACGTGTCAAAACGGTAGTCGTTCTCCAAGAGTATCGTCAGCTCTTCGTGGTAGTTGAAGTCTTCCTGCACGAAGACGAGGTCGTAGTCCTTCTTCTGCAGATACTGTCCGATGCGGACGCTGCCGGCACTGCCGGGGCCGTCGGCATTCACTTTGGCAAACCATATTTTCTGTGGCAGCCCGTCGACGTTCAGCGTGACGATGCTGAACTGTTCCTGCTGCTGGGCCGTTGCTGTGGCAACAATGCCCATCGACAAAGCAAAAGCAAAAAAATTGCGGATTTTCATCATATTAACAATCTCTTATATATTCACTTTGCAAAGATACAATTAATTTAGAAGAAAACAAAAAGAAACTCAGAATTTTTGTTTCAGAAATAACTTTTTTTTCTTTGTATTTCACTGGATTTTCATTACCTTTGTCGGCAAATCTACAATGAGACGTATGGAAAAAAGAAACCGACGCATGCCTGCAGAGTGGGAACGGCAAAGCAGCATTCAGCTCACGTGGCCGCACAAAGACACCGACTGGGCACCCATCCTGCCCGAAATCACCGCCGTCTACGAAACTATCGCCCGCGAAATCCTCAAGCGCGAAGACCTCATCATCGTCGCCCCCGAAGGAACCAACCTGCCTTTTTCAACCCATAACGTACACTGTCCCACTAACGACACATGGGCCCGCGACCATGGCTTCATCACCGTTGTTGAACAAGACATTCCACATTCAACCGTCCTCCTCGACTTCTGCTTCAACGGCTGGGGACAGAAGTTCGAGGCAGCCCTCGACAACCAGATCAACCGCCACCTCTACGACCAAGGAATCGTGAAAGGCACCTACGAGTCGCATCTTGACTTCGTGCTCGAAGGCGGCTCCATCGAAAGCGACGGACGCGGCACCATATTCACCACCGCCTGCTGTCTGCTGGCACCACATCGCAACCAGCCAATGACACAACAGCAGATTGACGACCGACTCAAGCAGTGGCTCGGTGCCGAACGCATCGTCTGGCTGCACCACGGCTCACTCATCGGCGACGACACCGACGGACACATTGACACCCTCGTACGCATCTGTCCCGACGACACCTTATTATATATAGCAGGCGACGACGACCACCCCGATCTCCTTGAAATGGAGAAGGAGCTACAGACCCTGCGCACCATCGACGGACGCCCCTACCGGCTACTCCGCCTGCCGCTACCCCGCCCCATCTATGAGACAGCTCAGAATGATCGTCTTCCTGCTACCTATGCCAACTATCTCGTCATCAACGGAGCCGTCCTGGTGCCCACCTACGGCCAGCCCGACCTCGACGCCGAGGCCATGCGCATCATAGGCCAGGCATTCCCCGACCGCGACATCGTCGGCATCGACTGCCGTCCTGTCATCCGCCAGCACGGCTCACTCCATTGCTGCACGATGCAGTACTATTAAAAATCAGACTGCTAATTAAATATAATAATGTACGCGTAGTTGCTACTGAATCCGTGGAATCCGTTGTTCTTTTGAAAATAATTGTGTGAATTGTTTTGCTTTCTGCAAAAATTTTCTTACTTTTGCAACCATAAGACTGAAATTTTTGCTACACCGAAAATGATGAACGAAAGCAAAACGACATATAACGCACTAAATATCAGGGGCTTAATAAAACTGCCCCCCCCCACTTTGTAGACTCAATAGTATCGTCACAACATCTCGGGATACCTGCAATGACCGCCCTGCTGCATCAGGCTTCAGCCTCTTGCGGCAGGGTTTTCTTGTGTCTATGCCTTTGTGGCGGGCTGCCTGTGGGGAAGAACGTAGAAATAAGGGTTTAACACAAGACGGCAAAGTCCTACGTGTAGGACACCGCTGCCTGAAAAATTTTTTTTCATTAAATTTTTTTAGTAATTGCCTCGCCCTTCGTGAGAATCGCGAGGTTTTAAAAGACAAAAGTAAAAACGAGAGATATGGATAGTAATGTAAAGATATCGCAGTTGATAATAGACATGACTCAACACGTTAAGGGAACGGAGCCGGCTTTTGAGGATCTGCGCCAGGCTCTGAACGGCATCATAGGCCGCTATAAGTTGCACCCCTCGGTAGTCATCTCGCTGTTGGCCCGCCTGTCGGCAGCATACATCCATCTGACGCAGAAGGTATACGACAAACGGAATGCCGATGTCGTGGTGGAAGAAGACTTCCAGAACTTCCTGACTGCTTCACTAACAAGCATCGATATGAGCGAATTCAACGCTGAACTGGAGAAAAGGCAGAACGGGAATTTGAATTAGAATTAGGTTTTTCATTATCACTGCAAAGCCCTACGTGTAGGGCACCGCAATAATGTTAGTTAAAATATTTTTTGCGAATCCCTCGCCTCATGCGAATGCCGCGAGGTTTAGAAAAGAACAATATAATAAAAGATATGGAACAAAGAAGATATTTTTTGAGAATATAAATAGTTGAGGTTTGAACATCCTTGACTAACTGAGTCACTAGAACTAGCACATCAAGGACACGTCAGTTCGGTTAAGGGCAATGGGTGTTCACGTTCAAAAGGGCGTGGGCTGGAAGACTGTTGTCTGACGTGGGCCGTGCTAGGCCTTAGTGCCAACTTTCTTCACCACGCCCTCCTTTAAGAAAAAGTTAATAAACAAAAGGAGTATTAGATATAATGGCAAATAGATTGCAACAGGCTTTAGACCTGTGTAACAAGAATGAATTCGAGAAGGCCCTTCCGTTATTGGAGGAGGCTCTGAAAGATAATCCCCAAGATAGCGAAGCATGGCGTGTTTTGGCTCAGATCCATTGGAACCATATGCATGATCCTGATAAGGCATATGATGAGTTGATAGAAGCGTTGAGATGTGAGCCTAAGAACATTTGGGCTCTGGTGTTAATGGGCAATCTTCTTACGAAAGAGAAGAACGACGTTGAACACGCCAAGCAATATTACGAGAAGGTTTTAGAGTATTATCCCGACAGTGTCATAGCCATTAACAATATCGGTGCTACTTTTATGGAGCGTAAAGATTATGAAGGCGCATTAGTTTATTTGGAAAAAGCAATGGCTATTGACGATTCATACGCTAATTCATATTATGGTCTTGGCCTATGCTATTATAAACTCGGAAGAATTGAAGAGGCTTTTGATATATGCTTCAAAGGTGCGTTGAAATCATCTGACCGTCCTGAGAATCCGGCTGTACGCGAGGAGTTGGTTAAGCTTTACATCACAGTAGCTAAGGAATATGCAGATAAGACCAACTACATTAATGTTTGGAAAGGCATCAAGGACGAGCTTGAGGCTGTAGATCATGTAAACATCAGGATTGTGGAAGACACCACCCTGAATGTTCATGCAAAGATGGAATACGCACCTTTGCATGCAGCGAAGGAACATGTAATAAGATACAATCCCGAAAAGGACTTTGTAGAGCACTTGTTCATCCACGAGATGATGCACCTGAAGATGAATCAGCAGGCAACAAAATCCAATAGAGCCAAGGCTGTTATCAGTTCTGAGCAGACAAGAGTAGCCTTCAGAAAGCGTTATCTTGCTTTCATGAAGAAAAAACACAGCCACATTCCTGCTCAAGAATTGGATAAGGTAATTGCCGGACTCGCGGATGGATTGGGACTCCAACTGATGAACTGCCCACTTGACTTGTTAGTAGAGCACATGATCTATACAGGCTATCCAATCGTCCGCCCCATTCAGATGCTATCCCTTTTCCATATGGAGCAGGACAACATCAATGCCGTCAGGCAATCAGCCGCCAATGGTTTCTTCCCCAAGGAGATTGTCTATGCCAACAAAGTCATGAATATAGTAACCAGCTTGCATTTTAAGGATATGTATGGCATCAATCTGATAGGCCAATACCGCCCGACGAAGCAGGAATTGGATCATGCAAAAGACCTCTATGAAGAGTTTAAGGCATATTTAGACACCTATAAAGCCGGTGATGAATATGAGATGCTGGAATACTTTGTTCAGTCTTTCAACATGGAAGACCTCGTTGAAATTATTGATGAGAGCCAAGTGACCGCTGGGATGAAAGCGGATCTCTCAATGAAGAGTGATCTTAAGGATTTAAGAGGCGGTGCATTGTCGGAAGAAGATGTCGATGCGGCAAACGCTCACTTTGCACTTAATCATCAGGACGGAGCCAATCCTACGGAAACCATGATGATGTCGATGTACATGCTGAGTGCAATGGAATACTTTGATAAACTGAATCCACGAGATGTCCATCGTATAGCTATCGAAATTGCAATGGTGGGTGTAACGGGCATAGATCCCAAGAAAAAGTATAGCATTAAATCAATTCCCGAAAAGGAATTTGGCGGTTACGAGTTCTTGGCTTACTATTATGTCAGCTGGGCACGAGCCATCCCTGAGAAACTTGAGCATTTAGGACTTCCGTTCTCAAAAGCCTACGAGTCGGCTATGCAGTTGTATAAAACAAAATACGGTAAGTGATGAGTGACTTAGAAGAACTAAGACAAGCAATAGTCAAGTTTACGCAAGAGCGTGACTGGGATCAGTTCCATAACGGAAAGGACTTGGCTCTTGCTTTGTCGATAGAAGCAGCAGAACTGAATGAAGCCTTCCTATGGAAAGATTCCAAAGACGTGAATGTCGAGAAGGTGAAAGAAGAATTGTCAGATGTCTTTAATTATGCCATTCTGATAGCCGACAAATACGACCTTGACATCAAACAGATTGTCTTGGAAAAGATTAGACGAAATGCAGAGAAGTATCCTGTAGAAAAAGCCTACGGGAGCGCGAAGAAATATAATGAACTATAACTAAAAACGTAATATTATGGTTAACAGAGTCCTTTACGATGAACCTCAATCGGTATTTATTAGTGATGTAGAACGTAACTTTGTCTCACAGAAAATGAGGCATAATGCAGAAAAGGCAGGTATCCATTCTGCTGAAAACGAAATAGCTTCATGGGAGAATAACGCTCCTCATATCGCACGTTTGCTTACGCAATGTGGAGCGAAGGACAGTTATGTCACATTTGAATTTCTTGTGCCTTTTTCTCGCAAGCGTATTGACTGCATGATATATGGCACCGGTGAAGATAATTCTGAGAATGTTATACATATCGAGCTTAAGCAATGGGGAAATAAATCTGTGGGGATAGCAGACAGCGATGGTAATTTTACTACAGATGATATTGCAAATCGTCAGACCGATGATGTGATATTCAATGTAGAAGCCTTTACGGGTCATGCCAACCGTATCGTTGCTCATCCTTCACAACAAGTAAAAGGCTATCAAGGTTACCTTTCTAATTTTATAGAGGTATTCTCAAACCATGAGGTGTCTCTGACTGGCTTGGCATATTGCTATAACTATGCAAAAAATGCAAATCCTTCTTACTTATATGACGACAAGTATGCGGCATTGCTTTCGCAATATCCTACGTATGCAAAAGATCAATTTGACGAGTTAACAGAAAAACTGACAGGGCTCCTAAAGAAAGGTGCAGGGCTTTCCATCTTCAACAAGGTTATTCAGAGTCCAATCCGTCCTTCTAAGAAACTTCTAAGTGAGGTTACGGAAATGGTTCAGAATGGCGACACCTCTGCTTTTTCACTGGTTGAGGAACAAATTATTGCAAGAAATATAATACGCGATAAAATAAGCAAACTGTTACGGACTTCGGAAGGCAAGGAGTTTCAGAAAAGCGTAATAATAGTGAAAGGTGGTCCTGGAACTGGTAAAACCGTGATAGCATTACATCTTTTAGCCGAAATAGCAAAACTATCCAAAGACGGCTCTGGCTTAAATGTACAATATGCCACAAAATCAAAGCCATTGCTTGAAGGCGTCAGACATCAAGTCAGGCCAAATACTCGCATATTGTTCCAAAATGTGACAAGCTATGTTCCTGCCTCTGCAGATGAAAACTCAGTAGACGTGCTGTTGGTTGATGAAGCTCATCGCATTCAAAAGAATGCAAATAACCAATATACCAAACCTGAGAATAGAACTGATTTGCCCCAGATTGACACCATAATTCGATCCTCAAAAATCACGGTATTCTTTATTGATGACAAGCAAGCTATCCGAGGTGTAGAGATAGGATCGGCCCAACTTATTAGGGAAGCAGCTGAGCGCTGGGGTGCAAAGGTGGAAGAGTGTGAACTTACAGCACAGTTCCGTTGCAATGGGTCCGACAAGTATATGGAGTGGATGGAGCAGGTTCTTTACAATAAACCTGTTACATCAAATTTCGCAAATGAAGATTTTGACCTTAGACTCTTTGATAATCCTAAAGAAATGTACGACCAACTTGTGTTACAGAATAATGTGCCAAATCAGACTGCAAGAATTATGGCAGGTTTCTGCTGGCCTTGGTCTACAAATGTAGTTGATGGCGATTTGGTTAAAGATGTCTCTATAGGTGATTTTGCTATGCCATGGGAGACTAGCGACAAAGTACCATATCAACTATTGACAAAGAAATATCCTAAATGGTTTGAGTGGGCATATAAGCCTCTAGGTATAGAGCAGGTAGGGTGTATTTATACGGCTCAAGGCTTCGAATTTGATTACGCTGGAGTTATTATAGGTGATGACTTGAAATATGACAAGTCTACCGCTAAGGTCATCACGGATAAATCTGCATGTAAAGATCCTGTATTGAAGAGGAACGTTAAAGAGGCTAACATGACCTTTGACGATTATGTTCGCAACATATATCGTGTCCTCATGTCTCGAGGAATGAAAGGATGCTTCCTTTATATCTGTGATGAGAATCTACGTAATTACATAAAGCGGCTCCTTGCTGAAATGAAAGGGTAAGATGATGACAATGGAAGATTTTCGCGATAATCTTCTGAAGCTTCTGTTCGCTGAAAAGAAGTTAGAAGAGGAAGATGCGGAAAAACAAAAAAACATGAGCCGAGAGGAGAAGGTCGAAGATAACCTTCTTCTGGTAAATGTCACCATAAAGAGTCATGAAGATGACATCTATGAGCTGAATGTACCTGATAACTACTCAAAACTGAGAGCTGGTGACAAAGTTATCATAGCAAACGAGAACGCTCCTTCTGAATGCGATGCGACAGTCATTGATGTCTTTTTTGATACAATAACAATTTCCTGTGACAAAGAACTAGATCCTAATGCCACTTATTCTATTGAGCAGAAATCGCCCGAACTTCTGCAAGCCCTTATTTCTTGCCTCGAAGGCATTTATGCAGGAGTGCCAGGGGCTGCTTTCTTACGCTTGCTTTCTGGAGAGGAGAAGTTTGAACTTGTTGATTTCTTAAAGTTGGACATTGATGACGTCCCGTACTTCGACAGCATCAAGAGCAAGCTTAATCAAGAACAATTGTCTGCTGTAAGTTCGATGCTTGAATATCCTCCTGTTCACGTATTACAAGGTCCTCCCGGAACTGGTAAAACGGCGGTACTTGCAGCAACAGCTATTGCCACTGCCCACATGAATCGTGAGGTTGTTATCATTGCGAACACCCACCACGCGGTAAATAATGCCTTACAGAAAATCCGCTCTATGGACAAGGGGGCTACTCTTATCAAAGTAGGAGCAGAACTCAAGGCGGAAGAGTTGGACGATACGATACTGAAATTTGAGAAATTCAGCGAGTATTATGACTATAGCTATAAGAATAGAAGAAAGAAACGCTCTGGCCACATCATTGGAATGACCATTTGGGGTGCAATTACGCATCTGGGACTCCGCCATCATGCGCATTTCCGGCCTTATATTGCTTTGGTAGATGAGGCATCGCTCATGCCTCTCTCATATGCAACCATTCTTGGAAAGGCTGCGCCTTCTGTATGTCTCTTTGGTGATAGTCGGCAAATGCCTCCTATCTTCCGTCCCGAGTTAGAAAACAACGAATACTCCATTTCTGTCTTGGATTATTGTTCTCAAAAGGTGGAAGGTGTTCCTGTGGCTGTTCTTAATACTACATACCGCATGAATGAATCTATTACCAATGTTGTCAGTAAATCATTCTACGAGCCACATGGTATTATTCTTCGAAGTGCAGAAAGTGTTGCCGGAAACTCCTTACATTCACCTTTCTTGGATAGTAAAGGATATAAAGGCTCATTCGTATTTACAGATGCCAGCTTATCTACTCCTAATTGCCAAGAAGAAAATGAAGGTGAGGCTGATGCTGTAATTGAAATGGTAAAAGCATTAGTTGGCGAAGGTCATAAGTCTGCAGATATTGCGGTAATTACACCGTTCCGTAAGCAAGTCCGTTTGTTAAGAGCTAAAGCTAAAGAGGTCCTTTCACCAGAAGACACCCCTCTTATCGATACAGTTGAAAGACTTCAAGGGCAGGATGTGGATTGTATTATTCTCACCTTTGCTTCTAGTGACGAAAGTTATATAAATGGAATGCACGACTTCCTCTTCAATCCAAACAGATTGAATGTGATGATCTCAAGGGCCAAAACTAAGGTTGTCATATTGGGTAGCGAGAAAGTGCAGCATGAATTGATTAAGATATTAAAAAAGGAGTACTCCCCCTGAGGCTCGTATATCGTTTTGGTGGACTATTTGCGCGTAAGCGGACATTCACATTATGCTGATGTCGTTATTACCCACAATGTCAAAACCTGTACCATCTGAGAAGACAGTACAGGATTTAATGAAAGTATAAACTTAAAAATATTGAACAATGAAGAAACATAAGATTTGGAGCTTTTGGACGCTCACGGAAACATAAACGGGAAAATTTTTGGTGCATTGGGAGAAAATCCTTAATTTTGCACCCAGATTAGCGAAAAGATAAGAACACAGCTAGTAAGCTTCGTTGCGCCTCAAATTACCACTTAACGCGAATAACGATAGATCGAAAGCTGTCAGCTCACGTGTATGCAGAAGCGTGGGCATTGACAGTATTATCGTTAGGGACGTGGTAATCCTGAGGCGCGTAATTTTCTGCTGGTGTCCATAGCTTCTGTTCTTACGCGGGGTTAATCTAAAATAAACAAAATGAAAACTTTTGAGGAACTGCTTGCCAGAATAAAACTGCTGGAACACGAGAATAGCGTGTTGCAGCAAACTGTTGACGAGTTACAGAACGAGAGACAAAACCAATATCCATTATACACATCTCCAGTCAGTCATCATCGTAGTCCGATGGACTATATTGCCAGCAACTTTTGGTTACAACCGGCAAACGACTTTTGGGGTTTATCTCAAAGAAAAGTAAGTCGGCGTGATCCACGCTTTAGATACTTCGAGGACAATTATCCTGGGTTGCTTGCTGACGGCAACTTGACATTTGGATATGGTATGATGGCGTGTGAGGATAGTCCGGAAGATGATGATGATAAAGCCGAGTTAAGACAGAAAGTCGGTGAACTAAAAAAGGAAATCGAGAAACTGGAGAAGAAACTGAAAGATTCACCTCTTAAGTATGTGGTAAACGCTATTAAGGATAAAGCACGATATGACAGTCCCTCTGCAGCGTATGAATTGTTTGAAAAACAAGACTACATTTTCAAGGACTGCGAACAGTGGAAAGAGAATGTCAAGGAGTTAAAGGAATTTCTGCTCCGTGAGAAGGCCAAAGCCCTGCTACCACCATCACCCACCGTAATATGTCCTACCGACCAGCAGATGGCCGAAGCTATAAGCAGCATCTGTGGTGAGGGGAAGGCTCTTGACGATAAGCAGAAGTGGTTAGGCGTTTGTTGTCTGGTTCGTGCAAGATATGGCTACCCGTTTGTTCTTGAGGCATGCTGTAAACGCTTGGCAGATCTTCCTTACATGGAACCATTATATAAAGCGTGTGACTACGGCAATGTCCGTAAGTTGGCTATCTATGGTTTCGCACGCTTACCCTACGACAAGTGGCCGACCTATACTCCCAACGATACGGAAAGGAAGTCTTTCGACAGTTGTTTCTATGTGGCACGTGAATTAGAATATGCTATCGAAAAAATTATAAATAACGACTGATATTAAAGGGAAAGAAAACCACTTCATTCCATATCGTTCCAAAACGTTCCAGAGCATCTGGGACGTTTTTTTTATGCCTACCTTCGCGTCAGGAAATTTTTTTGTTTAATTAAATTTTTTGACGTTATGAAAAAGAGAAAACAACAGGAAGAGCGCAGCCTTTTGGGTGCGTGGGTGTGTGACATGGCAAACAGGCTGATGAACGAGAGCGAGGTACCGATGACGCAGAGCGAGGCTTTCCAGCAGGCGCACTTGGTGCGTCGGCTGTTAGAGAAGCTGGGCGAGGGCTCTGTGATGTTCCTGTACAAGGAGAAAGGCGGAGGGTTACGCAGTGCTCTTGGCACGCTATGTAAAGGCATCGACCCCGCGTTCGACAACTACGTGCATAAGACTACGGAAAACAACCGTAGGACGGAAACGCTGAACTTCATGTATTGGGACTTGGAGCGGCACGCCTTCCGTATGTTCTCGGCCTTGCGTGTTAGGGTAATTTCTAGTGCGTTGAAATGGAACGAAGAGACTAAACAATGGGTAGAAACCTTAAATAACTGAAACAATGGAAATAGATATTAAGGTAATGGCTGAGGCCACTTTGAAGAAAGAAGCGTATGCATGGTACGACCTTATGGACGAAGAGTCTTTAAAAGCAACGACAGAGGAGCTGTTTCGTCAGGACTACCGCTCGCCTGCGGAGATTATCGAGATGTGCGAACGGATTTGCCGACAGCTGATGAAAGAGGGACGATACTTTGTGCGCTACGTAGTGGCTCCCGGGCGACCGCGACGCGTGTGTGACATCCGCAGCCTTGCAAACGACTGCAAGGGATGGACGGAGACATCGTTCGACGTAAAGGAGACGACAACGGATTTAACGGATTAAACGGATATTATTAACGACTATGAATAAAGATGACATTTTAGCGTATCTGCGCGAGCGGTATACGTACGACCCCGAGACGGGCGCCATCCGGCATAAAGGACGCGACCGCGCGGTAAAGGGATTAGTTAACAATCATGGTTATCATCGCATAAGTATTAGGACAGGAAATGACCGAACATATATACTTATGCACCGTGCCGCGTGGGCGTTGTACTATGGACGTTGGCCGACGAATATCGACCATTTGAATGGAAACAAGACCGACAACCGCATCTGCAACCTCCGCGAGGTCAGCGGTCGTGAAAACCAACAGAACCGCGTATGGAAATGGAAGCCTAACGCACGGACG
>SUYI01000080.1 GCA_015060485.1 Prevotella sp.
TCACGGGCAAGACCATCATTCCCTTCTGCACCAATGAGGGCTCAGGTATGGGCAGCAGTGTGCGTTTCATCAAGAAGCTCTGTCCTGGGGCAACGGTCGAGGATGGTACGCCCATTCACGGAGCCGAGGCAGCCAATGCCGACAGTGAGGCAAGAGAAATAGCAGAGTTGGCAAAATAAGCAGAACATCATGAAATAAGGAAAGGAACAAAAGATATGAGAAACTTTGTATTCGAGAACAAGACCAAGGTATATTTTGGCAAGGATCAGTTGTGTCACCTGCATGAGGAAGTGGCACGTTTCGGTAAGAAAGTGCTCGTTGTCTATGGCGGTGGCAGTATCAAGCGCATCGGTCTTTACGACAAGGTGATGGCTGAGCTCCAGCAGGCAGGCATGACGGTGTTTGAACTGCCTGGCGTAGAACCCAATCCCCATCATACCACAGTTAATAAGGGTGCTGCCATCTGTAAGCAGGAAGGTATCGATGTACTGTTGGCTGTTGGTGGCGGTTCTACCATTGATGCCACCAAGGGCATTGCTGCCGCTGCGAAGTATGAGGGCGAAGATGTATGGGATCTGGTAACTCGTAAAGCCGTTGTCACCGAGACACTCCCCATCATTACCGTCCTGACGCTTTCGGCTACAGGTTCAGAGATGGACGGCGGCTGTGTCATCAGCAATGTTGAGACCAACGAGAAATATGGCTATTATGCTCCCGACAATAACCCCGACGTGTCGTTCCTCGACCCCGCGAACACCTTTACTGTCAGTCCCTACCAGACGGCAAGCGGTAGTGCAGACATCATGTCGCACATCTTCGACGTGGCCTATTTCAGCAAGAATCAGTCGATGGACATGCTGCTGCGCATTCAGGAAGAGGTGCTGAAGACGGTTGTAAAATATGCACCCGTGGCTGTCAATAAGCCCGATGACTACGAGGCTCGTGCCAACCTGATGTGGGCATCGTCGTGGGCACTCAACAACTTCCTCTACGACGGATTCTTTCAGGCTACCGTCTGCCACTCGATGGAACATGAGTTGTCGGCATTCTACGACATTACCCACGGTCATGGCCTGGCGATCCTTACCCCACGCTGGCTTTCTTACATCCTCAACGAGGAGACCGCTCCCTATATCTGCCGCTTTGGTATGAACGTGATGAACGTTGACATGTCGCTGACTATGATGGAGGGTGCCAAAGCCGCCATCAAAGCCCTCGAAACCTTCTTCTTCGAGACGCTTGGATTGAAGCCTCGCCTCTCAGACCTCGGCATCGATGACAAGAACTTCGCCCTGATGGCCAAGAAAGCCTGTGGCTCCGAAGGAGTTCTCCACGGCTTCACCGACCTTACTCCTGCCGATGTGGAAAAGATTTATAGAATGTGCTTGTAAGCAAAAAATTGATAGTTATGAAAAAACAAGTAGCAGTATTGGTTGGTGCTGGCAGCATTGGACAGGCCATTATCCGCCGCGTGTCGGCTGGGAAGCACGTCGTGCTGGCAGACTATAGTGAGGAACATGCTGAACAAGCTGCAAAGACATTGGAAAACGCCGGCTTCGAGTGCTCGACTATCAAATGCGACCTCGGCTCAAAAGAAGACATTCTGAAGTTGGTGGAATTTGCCACCAGCAAAGGAGAGGTAACGAATGTAGTGAATGCCGCAGGTGTTTCACCCTCTCAGGCTCCAGTAGCAGAAATCCTCCGTGTTGACCTCTACGGAACGAGTGTACTACTGGAAGAATTCGGCAAGGTGATTGCAGAGGGAGGTTCAGGTGTGATTATCTCATCGCAAAGCGGCCATCGTCTGTCGGCACTGCCACAGGAGCAGAACGAGGCCCTGGCAACGACTCCTGTAGATGAACTGCTGGAACTGCCATTCCTGAAGGAAATCAACGATACGCTGAAAGCCTATCAGTACTCCAAACGCTGCAATGTGCTCCGCGTGATGTTCGAGGCTACCCGCTGGGGACGACGTGGTGCCACCATTAACTCAATCTCTCCAGGTATCATCATTACGCCTTTAGCCAATGACGAACTGCACGGCCCTCGCAAGGACGGCTATCTGAACATGATTAAGGGAATGCCCGCCCGTCGAGCAGGAACGCCCGACGAAGTGGGCGACTTGGCCGAGTTCCTGATGTCGAGCCGTGGTCGCTTCATCAGCGGTGCCGACTTCCTGATTGATGGTGGTTGCACAGCCTCTTATTGGTATGGCGACTTACAATATTTGAAGGCTACACATTAATAAATCAAGGTATGAAGAAGCTATTGACTATAACACTCGCTTTCTGTACATTTGTCGTGGCAATGGCATGTGGCAGTAATGAACCAGAAGTGGACGGTACGACTGGTGCCACCGAACAGACAGGTAGCGACGAGGGAACAGCCAAAGGAAAGATGCTCGTCGTCTATTTCTCGCGGGCTGACGAGAACTGGCAGGTTGGTTATGTGGAGCGTGGCAATACTGCTATTATGGTTGACTATATCAAAGAACTGGCCGATGTGGAAGTCTTCGAGATTGTGCCAGAGGTAGCCTATCCAGCAGCCTACAACGAATGTATCAGCTACGTGAACGACATCGAGATTCCACAGAATCTGCGTCCGGCGTACAAGAGCGACATCAGCAACCTGTCCGACTACAAAACCGTCTTCATCGGAGGCCCCATCTGGTGGGGACGACCTCCGATGCTTTTCCGAACCTTCTTTGAGAAACATCCAGAACTGGACGGCAAGACTATCATCCCATTTGGTACACATGGTGGAAGTGGCGTAGGCAGCTATGCAACACTTATCAAGGAATACTTTCACAATGCCACCGTGCTTGAATCACTCGGCATTGCAGGAGTCAGCATCCGCGATGCTTCTTCCAGGCAGACCGTTGAAAACTGGTTGAAGAAACTTGGTGTTGACAAGCAATCAACAGCCATCAATAATGTACGTACAAGAAGTGTAGACAATAGCGCATCTTACTCACTCAACGGCATGCGTTCCAATGGTCAGCGAGGAATACAAATCAGAAACGGCAACAAATATATCAAGCAATAAATTATGCAGACAATCAAACTTACAAACGGAGTGGAGATGCCATTGCTGGGCTATGGCGTGTTTTTGGTGCCGCCGCAGGAGGCGGAGCAGTGTGTGACGGATGCACTCGAAGTGGGCTATCGACTCATTGATACGGCGCAGGCCTACTATAACGAGGAGGGCGTGGGTACTGCCATCGCGAAGAGCAATGTGAAGCGCGAGGACATCTTCCTCGTGACGAAGGTGTGGATCTCGAATGCAGGAGAGGCGAAGGCTGCACAAAGCATCGACGAGAGCCTGCGCAAACTGCAGACCGACTACATCGACCTGCTGCTCATCCATCAGGCCTACGGCGACGTGTTTGGTTCGTGGCGAGCTATGGAGAAGGCTTACAAGGCAGGTAAGGTCCGTGCTATCGGCGTGTCTAATTTCCAGGCTGCAAGATTCTTCGACTTCGCCCACTATGTGGATGTGAAGCCGATGGTGAACCAGTTGCAGTGCAATCCGATGATTCAGCAGACGGGCATAGAGCCGCTGCTGGCTGAGACCGATACGAAGATGATGGCCTGGGGACCGCTTGGCGGTCAGGGCGCCAGCGGCATCGTGAAGAGCGAGTTGCTCGCCGATATTGGCAGCAAGTATGGAAAGAGTGCCGCACAGGTGGCTCTCCGTTGGCTGACGCAGCGCGGCATCGTGGCCATTCCCAAGTCGAGTCACAAGGAGCGGATGGCTCAGAACCTCGACATCTTCGACTTCAAGTTGACAACCGAAGACATGGCTCAGATAGCCACCATGAACCAGCACGATACGGGTACTGTCAATTTCCAGGATCCACAGTTCGTGAAATATTTAATCGAGACCTACGGATGAACGTTTCGATTAAGCCATAGACAGAAAGCTTGCTTTATGTTATGGCGGAGAAACGTCTATTGATGAAAAGAAATGAAAGTACTATTGATTAACGGAAGTCCGCACGCTCAAGGCTGTACCTTTACGGCTTTGAGCGTGGTGGCTGACGAATTGCAGAGAAACGGCGTAGAGACGGAGATTATCCACGTCGGTCATAAGGACATCCGAGGCTGTATCGGCTGCTATAAGTGCCGTGAGTTGGGACGCTGTATCTTTGATAAGGACATGGTGAATAAGGTGGCAAAGAAGTTTGAGCAGGCCGACGGTCTGATCATCGGCTCTCCTGTCTATTATGCTGGGCCTAATGGGACGCTCATCTCATTCCTTAACAGACTGTTTTTCTCAGCCTCTTTCGAGAAGCGTTTCAAGGTTGGCGCAGCTGTTGTTTCTGCCCGTAGAATGGGTACAACGGCAACTCTTGACACACTGAACAAATATTTTCTGCATGGCGAGATGCCTGTGGCCGCAAGTCGCTATTGGAATGCCGTGCATGGCAATTCACCCGAAGAAGTAATGAAAGATGAAGAAGGATTGCAGACAATGCGTGTGCTGGGGCGCAACATGGCTTTTCTTATCCGTTCCATCCATGCTGAGCGTGAGCGTAGCGGCTTGCCAGAGCAGGAACCCCAGCGTATCGCAACGAACTTTATCAAATAAGAAGATGACGGACAAAGATATGATTGAAGCCCTCTACCGGGAGATGTACAAGGCAATGGTGGAGAAGGATACGGCAACACTGAACCGTGTCCATGCAGACAATTTCGTGCTGACCCACATGACGGGGATGCACCAGTCAAAACAAGAGTACATCAAGGCTATTGCAGGCGGCACGTTGAACTACTATTCAGCCGAGCATGAGCAGATGGACATCATGGTTGATGGCAATCATGCCACCCTGACTGGTCGTAGCCGGGTCAATGCCGCCGTCTTTGGCGGCGGTCGCCACACATGGCGGTTGCAACTCTATTTCCAACTTTCCAAGCGTGACGGCCATTGGCTGTTCACCAATGCCAAGGCAAGTACTTATTAAAAAGATGCATGTAAGGTTGCGTCAATACGTTATCTGCGATATAGGTATTTCCAAATTTCAATTGCATCATCGCTGAATTGAAGTTTGCGTTCAGACTCGCGCACAATCTTCAGTACACGACTCTCAGATAGCAGATGCTTTTCTGCAATCTTCTTCACGGAAAGCCTTTTGGTCTGCAGACCATAGTAGGCACAGAGAATGTCAGTTTCCTGCTCTGTAAGTGCCTTGCGTATCATCGTGAATATCTGGCGAAGTAACTCACTACGCTCAACTTCTGAGTCGGCAAGGCTTTCACGCCGCTCGTCCTCTATGTAGTTGAGCGTCCCGTAATTCTCCCACTGATCAGCAAGAGCAGTATAGGCGTTTTCTTCGTCAAACAGTTCCATCATCTTATATTCTTTGCCTTTCGTAAGTCCATCATGTCATCCCAGAAGTCTTCAGCATCCGTCTCTGTGAATCCCTCATGCGACATCTCTTTGAGAATCGCATCCAACAGTTGCATCTTCGTAACCTGAAGGTCTGGTGCCACATCGATAGGACAAGCCACGATGTCGCCCAACGAACCGACATGCACGTTGGAAACGGCAATCTCTCCATTCAGAACTTTCACCTCAATACGATTGCCAGAACCGTATTCAGGCTTCGTCTTCAGCAGTTCTTCGTAGAGTGGGACGCTGGCGTATGCTTCTGCATCAACTGACTGTAGTAGTTCCCTGAGTGTCATAGTTTCATAAACTATCATAAATTCAGCCACAAAATTACTCATTAATCCTCAGAATTTATCAGAAATGACTAATTTTGCAACATTATTTAGGAGAATAGCCATGCCAAAAGAACGTAACAAGGCAGACTCGTATCGTGAGAAGGCTTACGAGGGAGACACCAAGGCGATGAACAACCTTGGGATCTGCTATGAGCGTGGTACTGGCGTTAAGGTAAACCTGAAGATAGCTTTCAACTGGTACTAAATACAGCAATGAGTAATCATGAAACGGATTCCTGTATATAAATTCTATAAGCACAAGTATGGCGACGAGCTGTTGGTGGATGTCATCAGCTACGAGAAGATGATGCCCGACATTAGGCGGACACTCGTGTTCAGTGAGACCTTTTACAGCATCACACTGGTGCTGGAAAGCTCTGACGTAATCGCTGTTAACGGGAAATCACGTCGGCTGGAGAAGGGACTAATCATTTGCTCCATTCCGGGTGAGGTGTGGTCTTTCGAGGACAATCCGCAGTTGGATGCGCTGAACCTGGTGTTTGAGAAGGAGTTTCTGCTCTCGTTCTTCAGCGACCCACACTTTCTCGACCGTTTCACGTATCTGCAGGCAGACCGCAGCAGTCCGTTCCTGATGGCGGACGATGCTGCCTTTGAACGCATCCACACGCTCTATCAGGAGATGCGCCGCGAGATAACGGACTATGCCCAGAAAGACCAGCACATCCTGCGCGCCATGCTCTACGA
>SUYI01000081.1 GCA_015060485.1 Prevotella sp.
CAATGACGGCTCTCACTTCCCCATTCTGGGGATTCATCAGGCGGTGGATGCCACCCCGCCAGTGGCCGGTGAGCGGCAGCCATCCGATATAGTCAACCTCGTTGCCATCCTTTTTCCATGCCCTGACGTTGACTTTCCTACGCTCTTCGCCTGCCTTGTCCAGCAGCTGCAGTACCTCGTTGATATGTAAAGCCTCTTTCATCCTAGTTGAAGGTATGGTCAAACGTGTTGTCGAAAATACGTCCGACGCGGTCCATCTGCAGCACGTTCTGGATGCGCTGCGCATACTGGTACGAGAAGGTGAAGCGTGGCATGTGGTCATCCTCGTTGGTTCTGTCCGACTTCGACTCGGTAATTGTAACCTCCTTGCCTCCGTCGCGGCTTACCACTTCGCCGTTGACCACATTGACCACATAAACCTCATCGGCACGGAACAGTTCATCGGCCCAGTTGGCCATTGCCGTATTCAGAATGCCCGTATCAGCCTTGAAGGTGCGGGTTTCCTCAATTTTATAGTTCCGGTACTTGCCACTGATACGTGCTGCTGAGCGTTTGTATTCAGGTGTCACCCTATGCGTGCCTGTGCAGTAGATGTACTCCCAGACGCCGAAGGAGTTGTAGAACTCCAATATCGGTGCACAGTCCGGCTCCTGCAGATCCATCTCGAAGTACTGGCTTCTGTTGCCAGCCGAGACAGTGTAGGCCACAAGCTGCTTCTGTGCTGTCACGAAGTTGTCGGGGCTGACATCAATGCATGTATAGGCAGTGGTACCACCAACGACCGCAGGCGTAAAGGCTGCCGTGGTGCCGTCTGAATACCTGGCTTTGACAGTTGCGTTGTCACTGCCATAATACCACAGCAGCTCACGTCTGCCTCTGGCCGTCACCTTCGTTCCCATCAGGATGGAGAGGAAGTGATCTGTGTAGAACTCTTCTGCGGTGATGCCCACGTCCACCATGGCATAGAGCACGGAGAACGCGGCTGATGTGTTATCTGCCGATATCGTTACGCTGCTTACAAGCGTCTGCCTTGCATACGGTTCCAGCAGCTCACTGAGGTCGGTGAGAGTTATTCTTCCAGACACCGGCCACAGTTCCTCGCTCAGCAGCTGTACACCGTCGCAGGTGACAGTCACCTGTTGCGGTGTGCCGTCGGTACCGCTGATGACCACATCAGGCATACCCGATGTGAAGAACTTACGACCGTTAAGCTGTGATATGTTGACATGTTCCATTGCGATCTTTTCTTTTCGGCAAAGGTACGAAGACACCCCTGAAAGTAAAAATACAACGAAAAAACCGGTGGCGCATCATCACGACGCACCACCGGCACAAATGTTTCCAAAAATTATTAATGTATGTTCACGTCAGAACGGTTACATCCATGTATCGCCAGATGGCCCATCTGACCGATCCGTCGGACAGAGTGGTAAAGCCGTATTCGTGCGAACGCATATATCCGGCCACCACATCCTTGCTGATATTCATCATCGGCGTGAGGTCATCCATGATCTCCTCCGTAGTCTTCGGTTCCTCTGAGGCTTTGCCGAAGCCAGGATCCTCACCAGGCATGTTCGTACGGAACGTGAAGTAGGCGTCAAGCACCTCCACCTGGTTCTTTTCTTTCTCATCAAGCGACTCCAGCCATTTCTTCACGCGCTCTTTCATCTTATCACTCATCTCTTTCATACTCCTTCTGCTCTTTTCATTGCCTTCAAAATCTTCATCATATCACGCTTCAGGTTGCGAAGCGACTTGAGAGTGTCGAGAACCTTGGCAGGTTCCTCGGATTCGTCATCGATGTAATGTTCCTCGATGCAGTCAATCAGGTCCACGTTGTTTTCCATCGTGGCCACGTCGCCACAGAAGCCACACAGGGCCTCCGTCAGTTCTGGGGTAAGCGTCATCTTATTCATCATCCTTGAAGAATAGCTGCCAGGAACATGAGAGCGAAACAAAAGGATACGCAGGCTAATGCCTGGGCGAATAGAATTACCGAAGGTACCAAAGCTTTGACTCTAGCCAGTACCGAAGTAAAGACCTTGCTGCACTTTTTCGTCGTGCCCACGTCGATGACCGGCCGACTGTCGGCATAGCCCTCGAATTGAAGTGTTAACTGTTGCATATTGCTGTTATGTTTAGCTATACAGGGATCCGCCCTGTGCGGTTTGATTCCTCGGAAAAGGGGAGAGCTCCCACGCTATCAAGACACTTTACGGTTCATCTTCCAGTTCCGCCTCACGGCCGGAACACTCTCCCCCGAAGAGGAAGGCGGGCCAAGCTTTCGGATGTGGATCCTTTCGGACTCCTGCATGATTGTCTCCTGCCTCACGGCGAGGAGCGCCTTCCCCTATGAGACAGAGAAAGCGGCAGCCCTCCCTGTCGCTAAACATAACAGACTTCAGTCACTGGGACGTATTTCTATTACTGGGTGGCCACCGCTATTGGTGTAGTGAGACCTCTTGCAGGTCTCGGAAGTAAGGCATAAATAATGCCCGATGTTATTTCGGGCGTCATCTTCGCCCAATGACTCGCGTCATGTTATGTTTAGCGATGGCAAAGATAGACAAAAATCCCGAAACTTCCAAGAAATTTCGGGAAAATCTTTATTTAGCGATGAATTTTTGTCCGTTTTGGATATAAATTCCTTCAGGATCCTCTACTTTCACGCCCTGAATGTTGTATTTCTGATTATCTGTTTTATTAATTCTTACTGAAGACACATTACTAGAATTATCTTTTTTGAAGTGTAAGAATATACTTTTATTGAAAGCCCTCAGAACTAGTAATTCGTCTTTTGTATAATTCCATATGATGAACCTAACGGCTTTGTTTAGTGTAATGAAATGCAATTTATTAGAATTCGAGATAAACCAATCGTATACATAGTTGGATCCTCTATCAATTCCTCCTAAATCAGCCTCTCCATTTTCATAAAAGGTTATATTCATATCAGGTAATTCAGCAGAGGGTTTCTTCAGGCTTTCCCAATCTCCTTCTGCATTAAAAATAACCCACTTGCCGAGCAGGTCTTTTTCGTCCACGAAACCTGTGTATCCCAAACTCTGCGCCTGAGCGCCAAGGCTCATCAGAGCCATCAAAATAATGATAAATACCTTTTTCATAAGCCATACAAATTAATACGGCTGCAAAGATAAACAAATTTTCCGATACAAAGGCACAGTCTGCAGACTTTTTCATTTTTCAACCAAAACGGGAGGCAATCGCCCATGGGCGACAGGCAACTGACCCCGTTTTTCCGCTTTGGGCCCCGAATTGTCATCTCGGAGAGTGGCAATTTGGGTCGTTTTTTACAAAAATTCCACTATCGCCCGCACGAAAACCTCGATAAAAAGCCCACTTTAGAGGTTTGAGTGCGGAAAACGAGCGAAGCGCCTGCCTTAGCAGCCCCCACCGCCCTACGCTCCCGAGGCAATTGCCCTTTTTGTTCGAGCGGTATATGTAGGGAATTTTTACTTGTGGCAATTGCCGCCTTGTGTCGCTGCCGAACACGTCAGCCGAACCATATCCGCGGTCGTGGCCAGCTATAGGACACAGCAAGGCAAGCACCTTCACGTAGCAATACGTGCATACAGGGTGGCACGATGTCATCCGCTCCTGCAGCCACTACCCGAGTAGCATAGTGGAGCATCAGCCGCTGAGTGTGCCTGGCTGAGACGTGGCGGTGGTGCCTATAGCACGTCATCGATGTGTGTATGATGACAGTCATACTCTCTTCGATGCGAACCACCACATTTCAGCCGGTAAGGCTCTCTTGGCGGCTCATGTGCAACGGAGCGGAGCGTGGTACTGGTAGCAGGAGCGTGGTGGCAGTGTGCGCGTCCTGTATGGGGAACGTGAATGACTCTGTCAGTGCTTCTGACAGTGTCGAATTATGAACGTTCAGGTGCGCAGGGGAACGAGGGTGGGCCATAAGATAACGGGGGCTTTGCCCCATTGCGCCTATCGTTCACCGGGCATAAGCACAGCGCACGGCCCAGGGTGGGCGGGGTACGATAGGCGCAATACCTATTTCTCTTTCAGGGGGGTGCAGGGGGGAAACTTTATTCCCCCCTAGGGGGGTAACGCTTTGTCTTGGCGAGGAACATGGCCATGGTGACTGTAGCACCAGCTGCTTGCATAGCTGCTATGAATGCAGCCGACGACTGCCCTGTGGTGTAGATATCATCGATGACCAGGACTTTACGGCCACGGAAGTATTCTGCATCGATATGCACATAGTGCTTGATATTCGTCGCCAGCTCATAGTCACCAGTGACATGTGCCCGCTTGCGGCTACCGCTGACCTGTATGCGGTCGAAGCCGTCTATGGCTCCCGTCAAGTTGCAGAGGATGTCAGAGAACCGTTTCCAGCGTCTGACATTCGAATATCGAGTGCTGGCAGGTATGCATACAATGACAGTATCCGATAAATCCATAGCTGACAGTGCACGAGCGAAAAGCCTTGCTGCCCATCGGGTGTAAAGGTTGCGACCGTCCTTGAATCCAAGGATCATACGGTGCAGATCCTGCAACTCGAAGGAAGCCTTACTCAGCTTCCGGTTCGGAACGTAGTCGAACAATGCGTACTTCAGCATGGCGATGCGGATTAAAAAAGGAGGCAGCTTTGCGCCGGCTCCTGGGTTTCTGACTGGGGACATTCGCTGATAGCGTCATTGAGGGCCCTGAACATCTTTCTTTCACGTACTGCACTGATAAGTGTCTGGAATGCTTCATCAGCGATGCGACGTCCTGTCTGCTTCTTAAGGATGAAGGCGTACCTGAGTGCCGTGAGGGCATTTCTGCAGTACTTCTTTTTGTAACTGCGGGTGCTGACGACCCATACATTGTTCTCTGACCTGTTGGACTTCTCGGTCTTAACCAGGATGAATAACTTCTGTTCCATAATCTCATATATTTAATCGGGTTAACGTTAAGCTACTTTGTAGACCTCGATGTAGGTCACGTCGATCATGCTGCTCTGGGCGATGCTGTCAGCCTTGGCATGTGCCTCTGCCTCAGATGATGCCTCTATCTCGTACTCCTGATAGTTTCCGTCCTCAGCGTTGATCACTACATTGTAGATATTGCTTGCTCTTCTGTTTCTGCGATAGCCGAACTGAGAGTTGATTGCCGATGTCTGAATAACTGTTGTCATAATTCTAATTTTTTTGAGATTTAACTTAGAAGCTCTGGGAGCTTTTGTAATTTTTACGTTGCTTTCCACAGGTAGGAAGTGGTAGTGCCAGGATGCAAGGAATTTCAAGCAAAATTCTGAAAAACCACATTTTCTTTAGCCACTACCTGGCGTTAAGAAGAAAATGCGGAAAGCGTGTCGGAATTTTGTGAAGAAATAGGGAGTTTGCGACTGGTACTTGCAGGGCACGGGCTTCCCCTACCTTTGCAAAGGAAAAATCAAAGCAGCCCTGACGCTGGAGAGTTCTCAGAAAAATGTTATGACAACAATCAGACGTCGCCAACGTAGTGCGGCAGCATGGAATAATGAGCAAGCATCAGGAAATAGAAATCAACGCCAGCACGGATAACGAAAGGAGTGAGAAATGAGGCATGAGAGACAGAGCGCCAAGAGCAGACACGCCCAAGGGCAGCAGACCTGACCTGCATGGTCGAAGAAGCAGCAACGGTAGACCCGAAGACAATGTGATGGAACGGATGTTATCCTCGGTACGACGGTGAAGTCAGGTAAGGGAACAAATGGATTGTCACGCTTTGCAGTATATATGATGAAGCACGGAATGCCCACAGCACAAAGCGCCATACCATAAAAAAGACAGGCCATCGTCTCACGACGCAGACCTGCCGGTGATAATTTACGTTTAATTATTTAATCCGAGTCACAGAACGCTTTCAGGACATGGACAAGAAAAATTCAGTTCAACTGTTAGGGTACTCGTTCGTCTGACTACCACGACCCCAGGCAACAGGATAACGCTCCACGCCAATGCAGAGGGTGTCGAAAGCATCAGAGCCATCGGTGCGGGCCTCCAGGCGGTCTTCCTCCGTCTCTGCGAGTTTCTCGCCCGATTTATCCTTCTTTCCGTTACGGACACCTGCGGACTGTATGGAGATGAGCAAATCAGGGTTGTTGTCACGGTTGATGAGAACCTGATGCTGGGCGCGTCCCTGGAACATACGGTTGATCAGCTCGTTTTTCTTGATATGGTCCCAAGGATTGCCGATATATTTTTCACGGACAGCCCACTGATGACGACGGAACATGCTCTTGATGATCGCGGCGAAGCTCT
>SUYI01000011.1 GCA_015060485.1 Prevotella sp.
CCTTAAAGGCCTCGGGGTCGTGGACCGAGTAGGGAGATCCGCTCAAGATAACACCAATGACCGAGGGATCGTCCTTCGGGAATTTGTTGTAGGGCATGATTTCGCAGAAGGTGTCCAACTCACGCACACGACGACCAATGAGCTGGGTGGTCTGTGAGCCGAAATCGAGGATAATAATCTTCTGTTGCATATAAAAAAGACAGGGTTTATTCGTTTTGGGGTGCAAAGTTACTAATTTTCTTCCACACCACCAAATCTTTCGATGATTTCGAGACACATACGACTATTATGATAAGGACACTTCCAGAAACCTGCCTTGTCGTCGACGGTATTCAGCGTACCATCGGGATGGCGGCTCCAATGCCACTCGCCATGTTCATAATCAATGATTTGCGACTTGATATACTCCCAACAGCGCAAGCCTTTCTGAAGGGCATCCTCGTCACCGAAATGCTGATAGAGGTTAAGCCATCCCACCACATTTTCGGCCTGTACCCACCAGTGTAGGTCGTCATCGACATGACCGGTGTCGAGATTCGCCTCATGAATCATCGAGCCATCAGGACGCAAGCCCTTCTCGCTGGCTTTCGCCACTTCGCGTACAACATCTTCGACCTTTCGGAGCACTTTCGGGTCACCCAGAACAAGTGCTGCCTCGTGCATGAGCCACGAGCACTCGATATCGTGTCCATAGCTCTCGAGATGGCCTGCACCACGTGTCCAGTCCATCTCGAAGAAAAGGTCGAGATGGTGGGTCTCGGGATTCAGGATAAAATCGGTGAAGATGTGAATGAGATTGCGTAGCGATCCCTCAATGCGAGCCAGTGTCTCCATCGGAACGACGACATCGACAGGTAATACCGAACCCAGAACGGGAACGTAGTTGCAGGTGGTTGCCGCCTGCATCTCGCGGATACATCGAAACAGATTGGTATAAGGCTCGATGATGTGTAGATGGGTATTCTGTGATTTGGGATAGTTGGCGTCAAGGTCAGACAGGCGCATATCGGCCATCTGTCCCCACTCGCGAGTGCATGCCTCTATATAGCCGTTGTGCTCGCGGTCGAAGGCATGCTCCTCGATACACTCGTAAAGACTGATGGCATAGTCGAGGGCTTCGCGACTGCCCGTAGCACGGGCATATTCCGACAATCCATAGATAGCAAAGCCAATGGCATAGAATTGTTTCTTGGTATCGAGGGGGTTACCCTGACAGTCGACGCTCCAGTAAACGCCACCATACTCAGGGTCGATGAAATGTTCGATGAAATAGTCATAGGCTCTCTTAGAAGCTTCTAGGTATTCAGGTTTTCCTAGCACACGATAGGCTGCCGAGAACGACCAGAGGATACGGGCATTGAGGATGGCTCCTTTCTCGGCATCCTTATGGAGCACCTCGTCGGCATCGATGCGGCCATAGAAACCGCCATTCTCGAGGTCCTGCATACGGTCTAACCAGAAACGCAGGATGTTGTTCTCGACAACATCCTGCATTTCCTTCACAACGGTATTAATCGTCTGATTCTTCATCGAATGAGAAATTACGTATTTTCTTCAGTTCGGCATTGATGTGGCTGATGCGCTCGGTGGTGAGCGGATAGAACCATACAATGCACATGGAAACGAGTGCCACCAGAGCAGGAATGAAACTCATGAGCCAGCGCAGACAGTTGAGTGCTTCGTCGGGCTGTACGACCCCGGCAGCCAGCTGTTCGGCATCGGTGATATAGCCAAACGAGTTGAGCAGCCACAGGACGGCAGCACCACCGATAGCACCACCAAACTTCTGGGCCATCGACGACGACGAGAAGATAAGACCTGTGGAGGCCGTGTGGAATTCGAGCTCGGCATAGTCGCTGACGTCCGCATACATGGACCATACGAGGGGCGACATAATACCCGTTAGGATGGAGATAAGCACCTGGAAGATGAGCATCAGCCAATAGCCTGTAGGCGTGCAGGGAATGAAATAGAACACGATGCTGAGAACAACCAGCGAGGCATTGACCAAAATAAAGGTGGTCTTTTTGCCCAACTTATTAGAAATAGGTACGCACGAAGCCACACCAACCATATTGCTTACCTCGCCAACACCCAGGAAGAGACCTGCGTAGAAGGCGAAGACGAGTCCGAAGAATACCAGGCTGACGTTGACTCCGATGATATCCTGGAAGAAATAGGCTACTGTAGCACCACGAACGGTGTTGAACAGGTTGAAGCACAGGGCAGCGCCAATGAGCAACCACCAGGGCTTGTTGCTGAGCAGGGCCTTGAAGTCGCTGCCTACAGAGACGGTAGAGACCGTCTTCAGGTGTTCGCGGGTCATTGAGAAGCAGATGATGAACATGACAAAGCAGGCTACAGCAATGACCACCATTGCCCAGAACCAACCCTGTGGGGTATTGTAGCCACCCATCATGTTAGTCAGCGGCTCCCAGAGGAACAGTGAGATGAATGAACCACCGTAAGCAAAGAACATACGGAAGGACGAGAATACAGTTTTCTCGTTGGTATCGTCGGTCATCACACCCAGCATGGCGCCATAAGGCACGTTGATACCCGTATAAACCGTCATCATCATAATGTAGGTGACGTAGGCCCAGATGAGCTTGCCGCCATAGTTCAGGTCGGGCGTGGTGAACAGCAGGATGCCCGCAATGGAGAAGAACGGAGCCACCCAGAGCAGATAGGGACGATACTTCCCCCAGCGCGTGTTGGTACGGTCGGCAATGATACCCATCATGGGGTCGCTGACGGCGTCCCAGATACGGGTCACCAACACCAGCACACCGGCGTCAATGAGTGACAGACCAAAGATATTACTGTAGAAGAATGGCAGATAGTAGGAGAATATCTTCCAGAACATGCTGGACGACATATCACCAAAGCCATAGGCGATTTTTTCTTTTAAATTACTCATAATGAACGGTTTTTAGCGATTAATTTCTTAATGGTTTCCACGCTGGCGGCAGTATATAAGCCGTCCTCGGGGGTATTCATGCAATAGTCGGTCAGCTTGTCGATAGTCGACGTAGCCACATGCATACGTGTATCAGCAGAGGCGTAGTATATAAACACTTTACCATCCTCGTCGGCTATCCAGCCATTGGCAAAAGCCACGTTCATGACGTCGCCCAGATATTCGTCACCCTCAGGCACAAGGAAATATCCACCAGGCTGGGCAATGACCTTCGTGGGGTCATCCAGTGCAGTCATATACATATAGAGTACATAGCGCAGACCATCGGCTGTGGCACGGACGCCATGAGCCAAGTGCAGCCAACCCTTAGGGGTCTTGATAGGGTGCGGACCCTCGCCATTCTTCACCTCGGTAATGGTGTGATAATGGCGGGCGTTGATAATCTTCTCGTCCTTCACCTCGGCATGGGTGATGTCGTCAACCAGTGCCCAGCCGATGCCGCCACCGGAGCCGGTATCGATGAAACCATCCTGTGGACGGGTGTAAAAGGCATACTTGCCATCGACAAACTCGGGGTGTAGCACCACGTTACGCTGCTGCGAACGGGTTTTCAGATCAGGCAGACGCTCCCAAGTCTTCAAGTCTTTGGTACGTGCAATACCTGCCGTAGCGGTAGCAGCACTGAGGTTGCCGGGCTGCGAGTCGTCGTGACGCTCAGCACAGAACACACCATAAATCCAGCCGTCCTCGTGCTGCGTGATGCGCATGTCATAGATGTTCGTTGCGGGAATCACGTCGTCGGGCATGGTGATGGGCTCTTCCCAGAAGCGGAAGTTGTCTACGCCATTAGGCGATTCAGCGACAGCAAAAAACGACTTACGGTCAGCACCCTCTACACGTACCACAAGGCAATATTTGCCCTGCCACTTAATAGCACCGCTGTTCAGCGTGGCATTCATCATGATGCGCTGCATCAGATAGGGGTTGTCCTTCTCACAAAAGTCATACTTCCACTCCAAAGGGGTATGCTCGGCAGTAAGGATGGGATATTTCCACTTATCGTAGATACCATTTCCCCACTCCAGGGGTTCGTTCTTGCGCGTCAGCAACTGCTCGTGATGAGCACGCAACGCCTTTACTCTTTCTTCAAAATTGCTCATTGTTTTTTATTCTTTTATTTTCGTTATTACGTTATGATGGTATTCCGTTATTCCGAAATGTCCTTCAGGAACAAAGTATTCTCTGCCTCATAGAGCTTCTTGAAATCAGCCGCACAGGGCAGGCTAGGCGCCGGACCAAAAAACTCTTCCTTGTAGTTGCGCCACAGATGGAAATAGCAGATAGGATACTTGTCCATGATGGGTTTCAGCACGCGTGTCCACCACGTTGAGTCGGGCATATTCTTCAAGCCGCACTCAGTCATAGCCAATAGCTTCCCGTTTTTCTGGGCAAAATCGCTCAGGAATGCGAGATCAGCAGTGAGGGCGGTCTTGAATTCCTCCTCCGTGCCCCACTGGTAAGCATCTTCACCGATTAGCGTCACACGTTCGTTGCCGGGATAGCGCGCCAGGAAGCGTTCCTCGGTCCACCCGCCGTCAAGATTGGGCGAATAGCTCCACAACAGATTAGTAAGTCCGCGACCGTTCAACTCGTCCTGTAACAGGCACCAAAGGCCATGGAACTCGTTGTCCGTGCAGAGTTTCTGCCCCCACCAGAACCACGAGCCGTTGTTTTCGTGCCATGGGCGGAAAATGACCGGTACGGGGTTGCCTTCCTTGGTTTTCAGCGTCACCAGGAAGTCGCCCACACGTTTCATCCATGTCTGGAACTTCTCGAACTCACTGCCGCCAGGCAACACATTAGCCACAACTGTCGTATCGGCCACATCCCAAGCCGTACCACCCGTCAACGGATTGCGAGGATGCCACGAAATGGTGATGATGCCTCCACGTTCGTGGTGGGCTATGATTTCGTCATGAATACGCGTGAAGGGGACGCTGTCCAGATTCTTGGCGTCGCCGACCTCAATGCCGCCGAGGTCGAAACCCATCACGGCAGGATAGTCGCCACAGACATTCTTTACGTCGCTACTATCGGATTGGTATTCCCACGTAACGCCATAGAACGGATCGTCCTGATGCCCCATCATATAGCCTTTTTGCTGTAAGGTCAGCAGGCGATCTGCCAACTGTTGGGCAACGGTCTTGGGCTTTTCTTCTGTTTTACTACAGGCTACCATCATCATGACTATGCCCATCAATATATATAACCTTTTAACTTTGAACATTGAACTTTGTACTTTATGATTATCAATACTTTCTTAACATTCTTACCTCTTATTTCTTACATCCCAACTCACGCAACAGCCAGTTTTCCCATTCATCCCACTGCTCCTGGTGCCAGTAGTGCCACGTGGCCTGATAGGGCGATATCTCCTTCGGACCCTTCACGATATTGTACGTTGCCCAAGCTGTGGTGGGAGGCACCACGTCGTCGTTATAGCCAAACGAGAACCAGCCTTTCTGCTGTTCCGTAATCAAACGGGCAAAATTGACACCGTCATAGTAACGGCTTGTCTCTATCTGCCGTTCCTGACCCTTGCCCTTATTCCAGTAGAAATAATGCGGCCAACCACAAGCAACGCCCTTCAACGACGCCGTATGGTCGCAGAGTGCCGCATGGACTGGGGCGTAGGCCGTGATACGTTTATCGAGCCCTGCGGTTGCCAGCGAAAGGAAACCGCCCTGACTCGAACCCGAAACAGCCAACTGCTGGCCATTCCATGGGGTATACTGCTCAATATAGTCAAGGGCACGGATACAACCGATGATGACGCGTTTATAATAGCTGTCGTCACGATTGTCCATTCCCCAGTTCCAATAGTTCATCAGGGCCCCGTTGAACACATCGTCGTAGACCTTCTGTTCCATTGTCACGGAGATGCCATGAATACCAATCTCCAGCGTAATGGCACCCTGCGAGGCCGTATAAATGTCGCCGCCATAGGGACGGACACCGGCACCCGGCACACGCAGCAAAGCAGGATAGCGACCTGCGGTCGCGGCCTCAACATTGTCTTTTTCGACAGGCACACAGAGTATGCCGTAGGTGCGATAGTTCCATTGCATGTTCTGGAAAGAGACCTCATACACATTCACGTCGCTGGTGCAACGTTCAGACAACAGACGCTTCGTGGGATTCAGGGGAATCTGGCGAGCCTCACTGACTACACGCTGCCAATAGTCGCTGAAATCCTGCGGCATGACCGTCGTCGGCTGCAACAATTCCGGTGAAAAGGCTGCCGCACAGGCTCCTTTATATTCCTTACCGTCTATCGTAGCCTTTACCTCAACACGATAGAAGCCCGGCTTTGTCATCCTGCCTTTCACGGTCAGCGTTCCATCCTTCAGTACCACACCCTGCTTCTTCACTTCGGAATACATCTCAGGACCAGCCTCGTAGTCGATTGTCACATTATTTAATAAGGTATGCTCGCGCGTTATACATATTTTAAAAATTGCTGTCTGCCCTACCTCATAGCGCCAGTCCTGATGGTCAGGCACCACATCAACACTGATGCTGTTACCGCGAATCTGGGCGTTGGCAGGCATTACGTTCAGAAGTGCCAACAGCAGGATGATGAAACTGATTTTCTTCATGTTTGATGGTCTTTAGTCGTTCGTTTCTTAAACTCGATGCAAAGTTAGCACTATTTTTCGAAATAACACAATACTATTTTGACAAACTTGCATACTTTCCGCAAATAACACTCTTAAAAAATCTTAAATCGTCCGAAAAGCAAAAAAGTACCAAAAACTGTCAACAAAATACAATCCTTTTATAAAAAAAAAGTATTACCTTTGCAAAGTCAAATGACAAATACTAAAACAACTAGCGACAACTAGCTACAACTCATATAAATAGTAATTTAAAAAATAGTGATCAAATTGCGAAAAAGAAAGTTCTAATTATTACACCATTGCGGGCCTGGTGGGCTTGGCGTGGAGGAGATGTCATGTCTCTACTTAACCTAACAAAATTGTATTTATCCAAATCAATCAAAGAAAATACCTAAGTATGAATCAAAAAATCAGAAAGACAGCGCTGTTGATGGGTGCATGTTCCCTTTTAGGACTGTACTCACCAGTAGCAGCCAATGCCGAGAATTCGGTACAGGCTGTTCAACAGTCAACGAAGAAGGTTACTGGTACTGTGTCTGACGCCATGGGTCCCGTCATCGGAGCCTCAGTGGTTGAGAAGGGCAATACCAGCAACGGTGTGATTACCGACTTCGATGGTAATTTTGCCATTAACGTGAAGCCCGGTGCAACTCTTGTCATCTCCTACATCGGTTACACCACGCAGGAGATTGCCGTAGGCGACAGAGCAAGCATCTCTGTCACGCTGCAGGAAGACAACGCCCTGCTCGACGAGGTGGTTGTCGTAGGTTACGGTGTTCAGAAGAAGAAACTCGTCACCGGTGCTACCGTTGAGGTGAAGGGTGAAGACATTGCCAAGCTGAACACGACACAGGTACTGGGTGCCCTGCAGAGCCAGAGCCCCGGTGTTGCCATCCAGGCAGTAGGTGGTCAGCCCGGTGACGGCTTTAAGATTGCCATCCGCGGTGCCGGTACCAATGGTGACACAAAGCCTTTGTACGTCATCGACGGTGTAGCAGGAGGTGACATCAACAACCTGAACCCTGCCGACATCGAGCGTATCGACGTACTGAAGGATGCTGCCAGCTGCGCCATCTACGGTTCTGCTGCTGCCAACGGTGTTATACTCGTTACCACCAAACAAGGTAAGGAAGGAAGCATTGAACTCAGTTACGACGGTAATATCGGTTGGCAGAACATCTATCGTCTGCCTCAGATGCTGACCGCTCAGCAGTATATGCAGGTCATGGACTTGGCACGCTACAACTCTGGTGAGTCACCCCGCAACTGGGCTAACTATTTCCAGGGACAGGAAGCGCTGCTGGCTGCATACCAGAACGGCACCAATGCCGGCACAGACTATGTAGAGGCGCTCCGCAACAAGAATGCCATCACGACCTCACACTCGATGAACATCGCCGGTGGTGGCAGTCTGTCGAAGTTCTCTCTGGGTGTCGGCTATCAGTATCAGGACGGTACCTTCGGTGGCGACTATGCCAAGTCTGACTATCGCCGTCTGACCGCCCGTCTGAACTCAGATCACGTCATCTGGCGTAACAGCAAGGGTCTCGACATCATCAAGATTGGCGAGAACATCTATTATAGCCACAAGAACAATCAGGGTATCCAGCAGGGCAACCAGTATGCCAACACGCTTTCGAACATGCTGCGCGCCAACCCGCTGATTCCCATCTACAATGCTGATGGCAATTTCTTCGGCTACAACGACCTAAGCAGCATGGGTATGTTCGGCTATACCTCATACGCTACCAACCCCATTGCTTCTCTGACATACAATCAAGGTGCCAACAACAAGAGCGAAAGCCACAATCTGAACGCTGTAGCTTACGTTGAAATCCAGCCGATTAAGGGTCTGACCTATCGTGGACAGGTCAACTACAACTACAGTTCTTGGAGCTGGCGTGCCTATCTGCCTACTTACAAGTTGAACGACCAGGGTGACATGCGCACCACCGACCAGGCCACCAATCAGCTCGGTCACGGTTGGGGATGGGGCATGACTCACACCCTGAACTACAAGTTCGACCTGAGCCAGCACCACTTCGACCTGCTGGCAGGTACAGAATACAGCGAAAGCCGTCCTAACTTCGGCTTCAGCCTCAACGCCACAGCTTCCAATGCTATTGTTGCCGACCTGAAGCACGCCTATATGAGCCTGATGAAGAACAACACCGAAGCCACCGTATCGGGTAGCCCTTATGGCGACTCTCGCGGTATGTCATACTTCGGACGTCTGAACTACGACTATGCTGAGAAGTACATGTTCTCTGCCATTATCCGTGCTGACGGCAGCTCAGTATTCGCTCCCGGTCACCGCTGGGGTTACTTCCCCTCATTCTCGGCAGGCTGGGTAGTCAGCAACGAGAATTTCCTGAAGAACTCTTCTTGGCTGAGCTTCTTGAAGCTGCGTGCCGGTTGGGGTCAGAACGGTAACAAGAGCATTGGTGCCTTCCAGTATGAGGCTGCCTTTGCCTACGACGCATACAGCATGTATTCGTTCAACAATACCAAGGACGTTCCCACCAAGGGTGCTTCGCTCTCTCGTCTGAAGAATGAGGAGCTGACTTGGGAAACCTCTGAACAGCTCGACCTCGGTTTCGATGCACGTTTCCTGGGTGGTAAGCTCAGCTTGAACTTCGACTGGTACCGTAAGACCACGAAGGACCTGCTGCTTTATGTGCCCGTTTCTCCTACTACCGGTTTCGACACCCAGCTGAAGAATGCCGGTACCGTTCGTAATACCGGTATCGAGGTTGCCCTGAACTGGCGCGACCGCATCGGTAAGGACTTCGAGTACAGCATTGGCTACAACATTGCCTATAATAAGAATAAGGTAACCGAGGTAAACAGCTCGCAGAAGTACAACAATGGTGGTAACGACCTGCTGGCACAGGGAACCGGCTACATGGCCCGTTTCGAGGAAGGTCAGCCTATCGGTTACTTCTGGGGCTATAAGACCGCCGGTCCCATCCAGAATGCAGCCGACCTGGCTGCATATACCGCAACTCTGAAGGACGGCGATCCCGCCAACTCACTGCAGGGTGCCGATCTGAAGGTGGGCGACCTGAAGTTTGTCGATACCAACGGCGACGGCATCATCACCGCTGACGACAAGACCTACCTGGGCGATCCGAACCCCGATGTAACAATGGGTATCACACTGGGTGCCAACTGGAAGGGCTTCGACCTGAACGTCACCGGCTATGCTGCCCTCGGACAGCAGGTGGCCCGCTCGTATCGTAAGTTCACCGATGGCGAGTATGAGAACTTCACCACCGAGGTGTTCGACTACTGGAACGGCGAGGGCACTTCCGACAAGTATCCTCAGCTGGCTGCCATGAACCGCGGTGTGAACTGGCAGGCCATCTCTGACCTCTATATCGAGGATGCCGGATATTTCCGCCTGCAGAACGTGACCATCGGTTACGACTTTGCCAAGTCGCTGCTGAAGAAGACCCTCTTCCAGCAGTGCCGCGTCTACTTTGCTGCCCAGAACCTGTTCACCATCACCAAGTACAAGGGTATGGATCCTGAGAACGGCCGTGCCATCAACGACAGCGAGCCTTGGGTAACAGGTGTCGACATCGGTAACTATCCTCAGCCCCGCACCTATCTGGTCGGTGTGAACATCAAGTTCAAGGGTAAGGATGCTCCTAAGGCAGAAACCAAGACTGTCTATGTGAAGGACGATGCAGAGATCAACCGTCTGAATGGTGAGTTGAACCAGCTACGTGCTGAGCTCGACGCTTGCCGCAACCGTGCTCCTGAGACCAAGGTCATCAAGGAAGAAAGTGTTATCACCTTCCCCTATCTGGTGAACTTCGTCATCAACAAGACCGACGTTGTGAACCGCGAACAGGTGAACCTTGAGACCATTGCCAAGATGATTAAGGCTGCTTCTGGCAAGAAGTTCAACGTCGTTGGCTATGCCGACAACACTACCGGTACTCCCGAGAAGAACGCTCAGCTGGCTCAAAGCCGTGCACAGAACGTTTACGACCTGCTGGTCAACCAGTATGGTGTATCTCGCGACAGCCTCGTACTCGACTCTAAGGGTGGTGTGGACAATATGTATCTGAACGATCCACAGCTCAGCCGCTCGGTAGTTATCTCTGAGGTGAAGTAATCACATTAACTTACAAACGTATAAACTCAGAAAACATAAGAATATGAAAAAGATATTTTTAATGGCTACAGCCGTTGTCGCATTCGGACTTGCTTCCTGTGACATCGACAATGTAGAGAACATCGGCGAAATGTCTACGAGTGAGTTCCCCAAGACGGATGCTGACATCGAGGCAGTTTTGGCTGGTGTCTATCAGAACCTGAACACGACGCACGCCAACCCGCAGTGCTCGTTCCTCTATGCAGCCTGTCTGGCATCTGACGACCAGCTGGGCGGTGGCGGAACCAACGATAAGCTGATGCAGGCTGAGGACTTGCTCTGTAACTACAATGCAGACATGACCAACCAGTTCTATTCAGACCGTTTCTCCGGTGTGGCCCGTGCCAACACCCTTATCAAGGTGCTGACCGAAGCCTCGATGTCAGAGGACATCAAGAAAATCGGTCTTGCTGAGACCAAATTCCTGCGTGCCTTCTACTATTACGAGTTGGCATCTATGTACGGAAACGTGCCCTTGGTGACTGACCCTGAACAGGAAAACAGCTCGCAGGGTGATGTCAAGGTGCTGTGGGCGCAGATTCTGCAAGACTTGCGTGATGCTGTCGAGAGTCTGCCTGCCGTACGTCGCTCTGACGGCCGTATCGATAAGTACACCGCTGAAGCTATGCTGGGCCGCGCCTGGCTGTTCTATACCGGTTTCTATGGCAATGGCACATCAACAGCCGATTTGGTTAGCACTACCTACAACCCGCTGACTTCTGTCAGTCTGAACGACGGCACCACGCTGACCAAGCAGGATGTCATCAACTACATCGACGACTGTGTCAACAATTCCGGTTACGAGCTGGTTCCCGACTTCCGCAATCTGTGGGCATACGCCAACAGCAAGACTATCGGTGACTATGCACTCTACAAGGATGCCGGTCTGAAGTGGGTCGAGGACGACAACGCTGTCAATCCGGAATCGATGTTCGCCATCAAGTTCAACAAGCTGGCTTCGTGGAGCACTACCATCGGTTATGCCAACGGTATTGCCCTGCACTTCGGTGTTCGCGGCGGTCAGGATGTAGGCAACACCTTCCCCTTCGGACAGGGCTGGGGCGCAGGACCTGTGGCTCCGAACCTCGTGAACGACTGGAAGGCTGCCGAGCCTAACGACATGCGTCTGCAGGCTACCATTGCCGACGTCAACGACCCGTTGGAAATGCCTGCTTACGTCCATGGCGGTGGCTCTTGGGTTGACTTCGTACAGGAGTCTGACTACTATTCAAAGAAGTGGTCGCCCATCTGCGCCAAGAACGACGGTACCGTGAAAGGTACCGACGGCAATGAGCCTCCTGAATACGTATTCTGCTTCGAGACCGTGATGTATCCCGGTAAGTGGGAAACCTCTGGTGAGAACAACTTCCAGCTGTCGAACATCCACGACCTCGTACTTATCCGCTTTGCCGACGTGCTGCTCATGCAGTCGGAGCTGAAGGAAGATGTTTCGGGTATTAATAAGGTACGCGCAAGAGCCGGTCTGCCCGCCATCAGCGGCTACTCGCTGCAGGCCCTGCAGAACGAGCGCCGCTGGGAGCTGGCCTGTGAGGGCATCCGCTGGAACGACATCCGCCGCTGGCACATTGCTGCCGTTCAGCTCGCCAAGCAGGAGAATCAGCCCATCTACTATTGTGGCAATCCTGACACGAATACTGCCCACAACGGCGGCTATGCAGCCCGCTACAATGCTACGGCAGGTTTCCAGAAGATGCCTGAGACTCAGGTTGCTTTGGGAACCGTGAAGCAGAATGATGGTTGGACGGATGCTACCAGTGAATATAACGGCTGGTAATCCGTATGTGTAGAATCATTAAAAAAGAAGACAAGATGAAAAAATCAATATTATTCATGGTTGCAGCCCTCGGTTTGCTGACCGCCTGCGACCCTTCGAAGGACAGCATCGACATGCCAGGCAACTCCAGTCTGACTAAAGAGCAGCTGACAAGTGGCTTCTCGGTAGTGCAGTATGCCGACGAGGATTATACCACGCAGGCTGCCGATGGTAACTACTTCACGTTCACCACCTCTCCCTCACGCGTAGTAAGAATCTACCAGTTGGACGACGATAAGAATGAGAACGTGCTTTCTGCAGGTACTGCCAATGGTAAGTTCAAGATTGTCCCCAAGCGTGGCAATCCCACCGAGCAGACATACTATATTGAGACCCGCGACTTCAACGGTAACATCATTACCGGCGAGAAGACCGCTACCGTCTATGTGCCTCAGGAACTGGAGCCCGCTGTACGCTGGCTCGCCAGCGATGCCCACGGCAGCAAGACCTGGAAGTGGGACACCGAGTTCCGCGAGGACGGCGCCGTATGGGGTAACTTCGGTTATGCTGCCGGCGACGACTGGACGAGTGGCATCTGGTGGGGCACTACTCCCGAGGGGCTGACGGGGCAGCTGCAGCACTCTGACAAGGATGTAGCTACCGGTGAGGAGAGCGCCAATGCCAAGATGGTTATTTTCGACGACGGTAACATCATCTGCTACGACGCCGGTGGTAACCAGATCCGTAAGGGTAAGTACTCTGTAGAAGGCTGGACCGGCGAAAAGAGCCAGGCTTCAGTCGACGGCAGCCAGGCCAACTGGGCATACGGTACACTGAATACTTCTGAGGGTGCTATCCTCTTCCCGTTCAAGATCAATGGCGGTGGCGAGAAACCTACCAAGTTCGAGATCCTGCAGCTCGATGCTAACCATCTGAAGCTGGCTTACGCTGCTGCTGGCACTGGTGGCTGGGGCGAGGCTACATGGTGGGCCTTCAAGAGCAACTCCGACGACGAGGGTGCACTGACCAACTTCTCTACCAAGTCTTGGACTTGGGACACCGAATTCCGTGAAAACGGAGCTGTCTGGGGTAACGTGGGCTATGCTGCTGGCGACGACTGGACAAGTGGCATCTGGTGGGGTGCTACTCCAGAGGAGCTGACGGGTCAGCTGCAGCACTCTGACAAGGATGTAGCTACCGGTGAGGAGAGCGCCAATGCCTACATGACCTTCGACTGGACTACCGGCAAGGTGAAGTCTTACAATGCCGACGGTGCCGAAATCCGTTCTGGTAACTTTGCCGTTTCAGCATGGTACAACGGTGAGCGCAGTCAGCCTTCTGTCGACGGCAGTCAGGCTAACTGGGCTTATGGCACACTGACTACGGACGCCGGTTCAATCCTCTTCCCGTTCAAGATTAACGGCGGTGGTGAGAAACCGACCTCGTTCGAGATTATGCAGCTCGACGGTGATCACCTGAAGCTCATCTACGCAGCTCCTGGCACAGGCGGCTGGGGTGAGGCTACATGGTGGGCCTTCAAGAAAAAGTAACCACACACAAAATCTTTCTCCATATTTTTCCGCCCTGCAACACCTCTGATGGTTGCAGGGCGGATTTTTATAGCTTTATTTGGTTATCTGAACAGAAATGATTACCTTTGCAACAAAAAATTTATGCCAAGGAAAAAAGACGGAATGCCCTTCGAGGTACACCCCACGCCTGCCAAGGGCCGTGATGGAAAGAACATAGTTTATGCCCAACCTGCTATGCGGGACAAGTTGACGATGAGTGGCGTCGAGGATTTCTGCAGCCGTAACTACGGATTGCGCTATGGCGAACTGTCAAGAGCTTTCGACATATTTCTTCGTGCTGCCGCAGAACTGATGGCAATGGGCTATCGTGTTGATACGCCTATCGGCTCGTTTGCCCCGCGTCTGGAACTGACCCGTGAAATTACCGATCCCGACGACGTAAAGCCCCGCGATATACGTTTCAACGGTGTCGACTACCAGCCGGGCAAGCGATGGAACGAGGCACTTGAAAGATGGAACAACGGATTCCGTCGCGTAGATAATACGAACACACAGGAACTGCTGGCAGATAAAAAACGTTTGGAAGACGTGCTGCAAAACTGTCTGCAACGCTACAACGGCTACGTCACCGTAGGCTCTTTTGCCCGCAGCTCCGGCCTGACATACTACTCTGCCCGCAAGCAACTGAACCAATGGACTGAGGGCGACAATCCCAAACTGTTGAAGACCCGCCGAGGCCAGGAATTCATCTATACAAAGATATAGCAGGACAAAACTATGCTATGATAGCTATAATTAGCCGTAAGTATCTTATATTCATATAGTTATCCTATAGCATAGTTTTTAAAAACTGTGCTATAACTATGCTATAACTATGCTATAACTATGCTATAATTTCACGATGCAAAAAATCAGCCCGCTATTTTGCGTGTGCCCTTATATTATTTTGCGTATGCCCGTAAGGTGTTTTGCGTATGCCCGCAAGGTTGCGAGATACCTTCTCGTTCCCTGCGCAAAGGCGTGTCGTACCCGCCTCGCAGGCTTGTGTACCCCGGCGAGACGGGCAATAGTATAGCCAGGATGATACGAAGTTCAAGGATATGTATCTTTTTGGGGCAAGCCACTATATTCTCGAAAATAATTCGTAACAGATAAGTGACAGAACACAGCACTTCCGCCCGCTTTGCCTTAATATATAATATTTAGAGCCCATTGAAAGGGGCGGCTATCGCTCGGCGACGGAGGATACGCTTATATGAGAGAAGCGAGTCTTAAGAATGCAGAGATTATAAAAAAGAAAAATAATGAGGGAGAAATGGAACAATTTACGAAAAGATTTCGTATCTTTGCCCCGTTAGAACAATAAAACGAAAGAGATTATGCCAAAGATATTTGAATACTTCGGATTCATCTTCTACTTCTACTCCAACGAGCACGAGCCGATACACGTCCACGTGATGCACGGCGCGAGGGAGAGTATCTTCGACCTCATCATGATGGATGGCGAACTGGCCGAACTGCACGTCAGGGAGAAGCATGGAGCCGAGCCGTTGACGGAGAAGGACAAGCGCACGGCGGAGGAATTCATACGCAAGTACCACCGGAACATCATCGACAAGTGGGTGAAGTTCTTCGTCATGAAGCAGAGCGTCCGCAGCACGAATATCAAGAAGAAACTATAAGAGGAGGAACAACGTATGGAGAGACTTTACATCATCAAGGCCGAGAACGCGGGCAACCTCAGCGTCAGCCTGACGTTCAGCGACAACACCGTGCAGACGGTGGACATCGGCGAGTTCATCCGCCGCCATCCCCACCCGCAGTACAACAAGTACCTCGACCCCCGCAAGTTTAGCCGCTTTGCCATCGAGAACGGCAACATCGTCTGGGGCAAGAACTGGGACTTGATTTTCCCCATCGAGCAGTTGCATGCGGGGGCGGTTGTCTAACAAGGAGTTGGGATGTTGCGAGATGTTCATGCGAAGTAGAAACACAGAGCATCTTCCAGCATAGACCTTCATTGGCAAAAAACTTCAAAAGAAGAGTAATATTTAACCGATTTTAGGTAAAAAGAGGCAGAAAAGACTTGCAAATCAGGGAAAAATTTTGTATCTTTGCATCAAAACCAATTGAATAAGGAAACACATGACGAAGATAACGAAAATCAAGACCGAGTATGGCGAGTTTCAGTCGTACGAAAACGCTGACCTTGAGGCTGTTGTGGAGCAGATGCGCTCTGACGACACCAAGGATGCTGCCAGCCGTGTGGCTGCCGTCGCCTTAAACTCCCGTCTGGCTATGGCGCAGGGCACGCCGCGCTACGTGATAGAGGATGCCGACGACCTGCCGTATCTGGTGTTCTCGACGACATTCAGCAAGCGGGGCTTCGACCATCCCGCCAGTTTCACCCAGTTGCTGCTGCTTGACATTCCCTGTCCGGACGGCACACGTCAGGTGGCAGAGGTGAAGGCCCGCGTGGCACAGTTGCCATACACGCTGCTGGCCTTTGCCGGCGTGAGCGGTGTGACGCTGAAGGTGCTGGTGCGTTGTCAGTACAAGGATAATGTCAAGCCTTGGAAACCGGCAGGACGAAGTCGCCAGCTGGATTCGGACAGGTACCTGACATTCCTGAAAGAGGCGCACGAGTGTGCCGCACGCATCTATGTGAACCTGGCTATGTGTAACATGACGGTGGGCGAGCAGCGGCTGACATACGGATGTCGCATGAGCCACGACCCGCAGCTGTATTATAACCCGAAGGCTATAGCGCTGCCCGTAGTGCGACGTGAAGACAGTGTGCTGAAGCCCTACGAGGGTACGAAGGCCGACGATGACGGTCAGGTCATCTGGTATCCCGACTACGACGAGCGCGAACGCATTCAGATAGAGTACTACACCTGTCTGTCGAAAGCGCTCGGCGACCAGCCCGAATGCATCGAGCAATGCTTGGTGACGCTGGCGGGTTACTGTCAGAAGGCACGCCTCGAAGAAGAGGCCTGCATCGTGCGCACCCATTGGGACCTGCGATTCCGTCAGCTCTCGCAGGATGTCATCCGTAAGGTGTTCCGCGAGACCTACAAGAAACCGTATAACGGCAGGACGCTGTCGCAGATGAACGAGAAGGAGCGCATCATCCGCTTCATCGAGGACTTCTTCCGTCGCCGTTACCAGCTGCGCTACAATGTGGTGAAGCAGGTGACGGAGTTCCGCCCCAACGACCTCACCTTTAAACCCTGGGAACCATTGACTGACCGTCAGCTGAAATCAATCGTCGTGGAACAGATGAAGGAGGGTGGCGAGAGTTGGATGAACGACATCCGCATCTATATCGAATCGGCACACATCAAGGACTACAATCCCGTGCACGAATTTCTGGCCGGCTGTGGCCAGTGGGACGGCAAGCGGAACTATATCGAAGACTTCGCCCGCCGTCTGCCCACTAATTATAATCTGTGGCCTAAGTACTTCCATCGCTGGTTCCTGGCAATGGTGGCTCAGGCCATGAACATCAACCGCGACTACGGCAACTCGATGGTGCCCATGCTCATCGGCGGACAGGGCATCAAGAAGTCGAACTTCTGCAAGAACATCCTGCCACCATCCATGCGAGAATACTATATGGATGACATCAAGATGGACAATGCCGAACAGGTGGAACGCGTGCTTGGGCGCATGTGGCTGGTGTGTATAGATGAGTACAATGCCAAGACCGACCGCGAGCAGGCAAAGATCAAACGTCTGCTGACGGAGAAGGACGTGCAGATTCGCAAGATGCGCTCCGACCAGTATACCATGACGCCACGCCTCTGCTCGTTCATCGCCACCACCAACGACCTCACGCCGCTGCCTTCGGGCGACGGAAGCCGCCGTTACCTCTGCGTTGAAGTGACGGGACAAGTGGACATGAGCGGACGCATACCCTATAAGCAGATGTTCGCCCAGGCGGTGACAGAGTTGAACCGCAGTGACTGCATCTACTGGTTTACCAGCGACGACGAGCAGCAGATTCAGCAGCACAACCAGCAATACCAACAGCAGTCGTCAGTGGAAGAAGTGCTCATGTCGCTCTTCGTTACCACCAAGGCCCATAAGCGCGAGAATCTCTGGCGTGCGCAGGATATCCAGGCAGAACTCTCCAGGCACCTGAAAGCCTGCGATGTGCCAAACCTCACTGTTCTCGGCAAAGCACTGAAGAACCTGAAGTGGCCACGTGGTGGCAATACCGGTGTCAGAGGCTACTATTTGGTGTTGCGTGAAGAGAAAAAGCCCTAATCATAGCAAGGTTTATAGCATAGTTATAGCATGGTTTTCAAGAACCATGCCATAGCTTAACCAACTAATACACAGCATGTTACACCAAATTATAGCTATCATAGCATAGTTTCTCCGTTTTATAATATTGTAGTCCATGGAATATTCCCTTTTGCATTTTTCCTGTGATGCAAGTTATTTGGGAAACTGTATAGTGAACCGGGTGAGATGGTCTTCGGGGTCTGTGAGCAGACTGAACGTGCAATGGTGCGAGGTAAGGATGTCACGGATAAGCAGAAGTCCGAGACCTTGGCCCTGGGGCTTCGTGGAAAAGAAAGGTGTGAAAAGGTGAGTAGCTACAGAAGACGGGATGCCATGACCATTGTCGGTAACAACGAGCTTGAAAGGAGTTGTCGTGACGGTTATGGTTGCATTAGCAAATTCTTCATTCTTCATTCTTAATTCTTCACTTTCTATGGCATTCTTGACGATGTTGATAAGTACCTGCTGGAAAAGGACGGTGTCCAGATGAACAGGTATAGCTTCGTCAGTAAGACGGAAGTCAATTTTGACATTTGCCTGCGTACACAGAGTTTCGAGGAAGGGGCGGCAGGCTTCCACCTCTTCACTGAGGTCGCATAGCTGTAGTTGCGGTTGCGGGATTTTTACTACTTCTGCAAAGCGGGTGACAAAGGCAGAGAGGGCGGCGAGCCGCTCGCTGGCACCAGCCTCATTGTCAATGATCAATTGTCCGTTATCCATTAAATTGATGATTCCAGCCACACTGTTGTTCACTTCGTGGGCAATCATGCGGATGACACGCTCGTAGGCGGCTTTCTCGGCCAGTCGTACCTCAGAGGTCAGCGATTCGATGAGGAAGAACGGGTGTTGGTAGCCACGGTCGGGGAAGGACTGATGGCTAATACGGAAGAGTTGTGGCTCGCCAGGCAGACGAACGGTAGTTGTCTCGCCAAGAGGAAGTGCGCGGATGGCTTCCTGGACACTGGGCGACAGCATTTCACGGGCAGCGGGGTTCATCGTGGTGACATTACCATCCAAATCACACTGTATGACCCCCATCGGCGAGGCTTCAATGAGGAGGTTGAGGAAAGTATATTGCTCTTCAAGTTTGAGATGTTCGCTGCGCAGGCGGTTCAGCAGGTCGTTGAAGGTGCGGACGATAATGTCTGTCTCATGCTGGCCTGACGGTGCCAGGCGTGTGGTCAGGTCGAGGTCGCGTACCAGTTCAATGCCGCCAATCAGCGTGTCGTAGGGACGGATGGTCTTGCGGTAGAAACACCATAGGTAAAACAGTAGCACGACGACAAAGCCCTCGGTCACGTAGAACAGCGTGGGGTGACTCCTGAATGTCCCGAAGAGGGCCACTCCAGCCATCAGGACGATGCCCACGGCGAGCAGGAGAAAGTAATGCTTCAGTCTCATTTGCTAATCGTAAATCGTAAATCGTTAAATAGTAAATCACAAATGGTGTTTTTCTATTTTGCGATAGAGTGCGCCCCGGCTGATGCCAAGTTCCTTGGCCACAAGCGAGAGATTGCCATTATGCTTGGCGATACAGGCAGCGATGGCGTTGCGTTCCAGAGTGTCGAGGGTAGCCTCACCCCCTACCCCTCTCCAAGGGGAGAGGGGAGTAGATAGACTTTGCGTGGAAGAATAGCTGTTCTGGAAGTCAGCGGCTGTAAGTAACTCTTCGCCGCAGGCTTCCCCCTCGCCCTTTAGAGAGGGGGTTAGGGGGTGAGGCTTTAAGAGCAGCGCCCTTTCCACCAGATTCTTCAGTTCGCGGATATTGCCGGGGAACGGCAATGTCTGAAGGTAGGCGATGGCATCAGCCGACGCGCTGACGAGGGGCAGCTGGTTGGCGGCACAAGCCTGGCGAAGGAAATAATCTACCAGCAGCGGGATGTCCTCACGGCGGTCGCGCAGGGGCGGCAAGTGTAGGTTGATGATGTTGATGCGGTAGAACAAGTCCTCGCGGAAAGTCTTTTCCTCTACCATCGTCCGCAGGTCGGCATTCGTTGCACATACCACGCGGACATCAGTGCGACGCGTCTGACTATCACCCAGTACCTCGTAGGTCTGGTCTTGCAGCACGCGCAACAGCTTCACCTGACTGGCTAACGACAGTTCGCCAATCTCGTCGAGGAAGATGGTGCCGCCCTTGGCCATCTCAAAACGACCGATGCGGTCGGCCTTGGCATCGGTGAATGAGCCTTTCTTGTGGCCGAACATCTCGCTCTCGAACAGCGACGTAGAGATGCCGCCGAGGTTCACCTTCACAAACGGCCCGTTTCGGCGAAGGCTCTGCCGGTGGATGGCTTCGGCAATGAGTTCCTTGCCGGTTCCGCTCTCTCCGGTTATCAATACAGGTGCATTGGTAGGAGCAACGCGGGCCACAGTGGCAAGGATGCCAGATAAAGCCTCACCCCCTACCCCCCTCCAAAGAGAGAGGGGAGTAGATAGACTTTGCGTGGAAGAATAGCTGTTCTGGAAGTCAGCGGCTGTAAGTAACTCTTTGCCGCAGGCTTCCCCCTCGCCCTTTGGAGAGGGGGTTAGGGGGTGAGGCTTGGGGTGGGGGGAGAGGCTTCTCGCCGTTTCAATCCTTTCCAACAGCACGCCGTTGTCCCACGGCTTGGTGATGAAGTCGAAGGCACCAGCACGCATGCCCTGCACAGCCAGGTCGATGGTGCCCCAAGCCGTCATCAGGATACACGGCACGTCGGGGCGGAACACCTTCACCTGCTTCAGCAGCGTCAATCCCTCTTCACCGTCAGTGGCACGTGAATAATTCATGTCCATCAGCACCAGCTCTACGGCGGGCGTGTTGCGGACTATCTGTATGGCCTCCTTCGGCCCTTCAGCCAGGGCCACCTCATACTCGTTGCGCTCCAGAATGAGCTTCAGCGAGAGGCGTATCGTCTTATCGTCATCTACTACAAGAATCATGGTGCAAAGTTAATAGTTAAGTTCTTTCGTTCCTTCCCTCACCTCCTCGATAATTTCCAGACAGCGTGCTCGGGTGATGCGGATGTTGGTACCAACGGTTATCATATCTTCATCAGTAGGAAGTCCTTTGAAGTTGACAGTAGAAGCATGCTCGCCCAAAGTATCATCATTGGTGAGGTCGTAGGCAGGTGCCAGCGTCCACTTGCCGTCGCGACAGATGAAACTGAAGTTGCGGGCGTGGTCGTCATGATTGCGTGCATAGACATTGAAGGCCATGCGTCGGAACTGCTGTTCTACCTCGGCTGGCGATTGCGTCAAATACCCCGTCAGCTGCAGCAGACTGTGGTAGTCCATCTTGGGTGGTCGGATAGGTTCGTTGAGCAGACCACTGGCCGTCACCACATGAAGGCGTTGACCATCCTCAATGTCGAAACGCCGTGTTGCAAAGTACTTTCCTTCTACCAGTTTGAAGTCTGGCACGACGATGCCACACTGACGTGCCACCTTATTATATTGGTACTCAATCTTTCCCATGTTCTTGGGGTCGTAGGTATGACGGAACTTTACGAGCCAATGACCTTCCGCATCCGTAAAGATACACTTGGGACGGACACCGCCAGAGTTGCCGCTTCGGTAGAAAAGTATATCGGCATTTCTTTCCGTCTTTTCCGACAACACTTCGAGTGCCATTTGCTGCATATCGTCAAACGAGCCCGGCCAATCATGTCGGGGCATTGGGGTTTCTGGCACATAGCAGAGGGCGCCCATGCCTGAACTTCCTACGAGACTCAGGCGCTGAACGGGCGTAAGTGTACCATAGTTAATGCCCGACTTAATGAGCACTTTTCGCAACAGGTACTCCCCGTAACCTCCAGGCAGACTGTCCTCGAACACACCGAAATTCCCGTCGAATGGTGAATAGTCGGCAGTCATGATGCCTGACTTCAGCGGGAGTTTCAGGGGCGAGATAGAAAAGCCATCGGTCAGCCAGTCCTTGTCATACTCAAACTGGCAGACATGCTTACTGCCAGTGGAAAGTGTACCAACTTTCCTTCCGTGATACATCACGTTGACAGCCTGAATATTCTGTATCATACGCCGCGCTTTCTGGTTTTGTTCTTGTGGATTTCCAATAGTTCCTCCATCGTGTCGTACTTTGGTTCGGAGAGGAGTGCAAGGATTTCTTCTGAATAGCCCAGAGCCTTTGCCAGCTTGACATACGACTCCAACGATATGGAGTGCTTCAGTTCAAACCGCTGGATGCTGGAGGCGGGCACGCCGCTCATCTCCGACAGGCTCTTCGTGGAAATCTTCTTTTCTAGTCGCCGAGCCTTCAGGTTATCTGCCAGGCGCTGCATAGTCACCTGTAACGGATAGGGGTCGAATACATATCTGTTCTGCATCATATATTATGTATTAATCTTCATTTCTCCATTTAAAACATCATATATTACGTGCAAAGGTACGAATAATTCTCCAGACCACCAAACATTTGGGCAGGTATTTCTAATAGTTCAGCGCATTAAGTTTCTTTTTGAACTTGGGCAGATCTTCGTCGTCAAGCCAATTGAGATGATGGATGCGGCCCTGTTTGTCGAAAAGGCGATAGGTCGGATAGCCTGTCAGTTCTACATACTGCTCAACAGCGTGCTGCTGGTCGTCAGGCAGGTTATAGTGGACGCAATTGGGGGCGGTGAGGTCATACTCGGCAATGACATTCTTCCACGACTTCTCAGGCGATCGGTTGGCAAGGTAGAGATATACCATGTCGTAATCCTTGAGTTCTGCCTTGAGTTTGTGCGACTCGCTCAACTTGCGCTTACATGGCGCACACCATGTGCCCCAGATGTCGAGATATACGATCTTGCCTCGATAAGGCTCAACAATCTTATCGATAATAGCCTTGCCGTCGGTGAGTCCCTCCACGTCGGATGACGGATGGATAACCGCATTCACGGCTTCCTCCTTTTCCCTCAACAGTTGCTTGAAAAACTCATTCTTTTTAATGATGACATTTCTGAAAAACGGCTCCTTGATGAGTACGATGTAAGGCTCCAATTCTTCTGGAAGTGCGCTTCTTTCGTGGTCTATATACTCGTTGAGAATCTGAGTATGGTATATGCTGTTGACGAGCGGATTGGTGCAAAGCGAGTCGATGATGGCATTAGCAATGCCTTGCTCTCCGCCAACACATAGTGTGTTCAACGCCTTCTGGTAGTCACTACTTTCCTGGATTTTGTTGACCACATCGACATACTCCGCGTATTTTTCCTGAACACCGCTGATGGAGTCGTTGAGCACACGACGGTCATTTATCTGAGTATAAATAGCGAAGATCTCCTTATTCATCTTCTCTATCTGGCTGATAGCAGCATGGTCCTCATCGCTGAGACGAAGCATACCCTTCGACTCGAGCCAAGGCAAGACGGAAGCTCTTCTCCACAGCACATTGATCCGGGGGTCGGCCCAGGCATAGCACTCACGCTTGTATCTTAACATCGAAGCCATCCCACTAATGAGGTTGACAGGCAATGAAGTGTCAACAGCCGAATGGTCTTCGACCCACTTCATCACGTCGTCAGGCAGTAAGTGGCTATAGGTGTCATAGTGCATCATCAGTAGCTGGGAACAGACATCAATGCGATAACTCTCGCTTATATAGTCACGAAAGCGTTTGCTCAGGTTGGGGTGGCGGGCCAGGAAATCATTGCTCTCTGCCACGCATTGCTCATAGCTGTGTATCCACTTCTGTGCCATCACCCTTACAGAATCATCACTCACGGGGTTATCGATAAAACCTACATATCTCATGCTTGGACTCTCTGCTTGCAACTCGTTCTGCAGCCGGGCGTCATGCCCCATAAAGAGCGTCTTTGACGTCTTGTAGTCTTTCAGCATGAAATACTTCTCGTCTGGTGTAAGCACAAGACTGACTCCGTCAATAATCTCATTCTGGCCAGCTTGTATAAGCAGGGATACTTCCTGCGTACCGATCAAAGGGACAGGCAATTCGAATCGTCCCAGGGAATCGACTTGAGCAGAATAACGAGTATAGTCTTCCGTTACGACGTTACCATGCGAAGCCTCGACTGTCAGGCGATTTTGGAGCATCTCTTTGGGGAATCTCAGCCAACCGCTCACGATGGCATCACCCTCTCTCAGTGCTGTGCTGAAAGAGGTGTTGTCTGCTATGGGGTAGTCGGTCATTGATTCAGTGGTAATTGCAGAGAGCACCTGTTTGTTGCCGCCAATATTAAATACGCACTTACCTTGCTTTTCCTTGCCAATAGTAATCGTTATCTTGCCATTGTCGGAAGAGAGTACCATCTTCTTGTCCGTCTTCCTGTCATACTGCCATACCTTATTATCATAGATGGCATGATCATTGAAAAGACTGATAACCCATTCGCCAGTCTCTACGTTACGCCAACTGCTGTTGAAGAGTGATGCCCGCTTCTTGCAGGCAGGGTCGGTGATGTCCCATATCTTAAAGAAGTTGCGAGCGTAGCCTTCAACAAGGTCAAACTGCCTGACGTCTTGAGGTAATGGCTGAAAGTGCAGCGCCACGTCGGTCTTGCCAGATTCGGGAATGGGGATATGGGTGTCAAGCGCCAGGTCTGTCTCGTCATCGCGTGTATTCTTTGCGCTGATGATGGGATACGACTTACCATCCTCGGTCTTAAGTACGGTGCTTTTTCCGAAGGAAAACCTGGCATTCGGACGGTTCCTGACCGTGATGTGCAACACAGTTTCGTCAGGACGGAACTCTACCTCTTTAACATCAAACTGGAATCCGTGCGGTTCGTTACGATACCCAGGATTGTTCCAAACCTTCTGCGCCCATCCGTTGACAGTGGTGAGTATGAGCAATAATGTGATGATAGCTTGCTTGTTCATATACTTTCGTTTTATTTCAATCTTTCCTGTAGCCTTTTCAGTTCATAGTCGAAGTTGTAGAAGCCTTGGATTTGCAGGTCGTCGCGGACACGGCGGCAGTCGGGGGTGATGGTCTCGTAGTGGGGGATGCCGTTGAAACGGAAAAGTTCCTGCAGGCGGGTGAAGTCGGTGTTGGTGACGCAGACGGTCTCTTCGTCGGCCAGCCACTCGGCCACGTACTTCTTGTAGGCATCGCTGCCCTCGGTGGTGCGCTCGCCAGCAATGAAGACCAGTTTCACATCATCGCGCTTGGCAATCTCGGCACGTTTCTGCTTGCTGCTTTGGATGGCAGAACGGCAAGGACCGCAGCCCATGCCCCAGAAGTCGATGACAAGTATACGGCCTGGATATTTTGCACAGAGCGAGCGGATGAGGTCGGCCATAGGTGTGTCGGGCAGGGGTGACGAGAGGTCGGTCTGTGCTATCTTGTAGGCATAGAACTGTTCGGCCTTCTGGTGGACGTAAGGATGAGTGAGAGTAGAGAGATAGAGGGGCATCATGTTGCCTGGAGTCCTCAAGCTTGCCGCGTCCTTCTCTCGTTCTGCCATCGTTTTTGTCGTGTCAGCGAGGATGCGGGGGATGACATCCTCGCTGTTGCGCCAGTAGTTGAAACTGCTTAGCATATCCTTGTATGCGCAAAGTTGTGCCATCAGATTGTCGTGGTCACTGCCCATGAGTTCTTTCAATCCAGCATAACCTCCAGCGAGTTCCTTCTTTTCGTTTTCGGCATTAGCCACAACTTCACCATTCTCGTCCTCCATTTCTTTGTATTTACGAGCGGTTACAGGTTTGGCAAACTGCATGCGGTTGAGCAGATGGGGATAGTCGCTACTGGCGAAAAGCAGGGGATTGTCGAAGTCGATGCGGTGCAATTGGTAGTAGTTCTTGCAGTCGAAAAGGTTCTGCCACTCCACAGTGTCACGGATTTCCATGTGGTATGCACCATCGCGTTCCTCTCGTTTCATAAGGGCGAACTCGCGGTTCATAGCGTATGACATATAGTACTCTGCAAAACGTGTCTGCACGTCGGCCAGAGCCAACTGCATTTCCATCGACGTATAGTGCTCGCGATGACTCACGGTTTGCAGGCGGTACATCATGTTCTGCCAGACATTGTCGGCCAGGACGTTGGCATCGTCAAAAGTGCCACCGAAGCGACCCAAAGGGAGGAGGACGTCGGTAATCTCATCGGAAGAGTGAAGCCAACGCTCAACGTCACGGCTGCTGCCGTTGTTATAGAGACAAATGTACCTGCCTTGCTCGTTCTTTCGTACGGTGATGTCGATGGTCTCGCCGGGACGGGCGTAGAATGGCATTTCGCTGAAACCGACTTTAGACTCCATCGCAAAGAATGTCTGGCAGACGGGATAGCTGGCCTGGAACTTCTTGCAGAACGTACCGTCGTCGGCAATGTCGAGCACCAGAGTCGCATCGTCCTTCTCGAAGACATCCTCGAAGTAACATTCCATCGACGTGAAGCCGAACTGCTCGGCATCATAGCCTTCAATGCGGCCTTTGACCGTGATGGTGTCTGTCTTAAACCAGTCAGCAGGCACAGCCCATGGATTCGCAGTGGAGAGTTCCTCCATCGTCGGCACTTTCAACTTTGTTTTCTTGTCACGGATGCCCAGCAGATAGAATGCGCGGCTGCCATCGGCCTCCCGGTAGTCGAACACCTGCACCCGCTTGGGCATCGGCTCGAAGTGTAGCGTGAAATCCGTTGGTCCCTTCGACTCTCCATATTTGTTGAGCGTTATCCCCTCTGCCGAGCGCAACGGGTAGCGGTTTCCTTCCTCGTCGGTCAGGAAACTCGTGCCATTGATGCTGAACCATTGTCCCTTGGGATAGTCTATCGTGAAGTGTACGGTTGTCGCCGTATCTCTGAAGATGACTTCGCGGGCTTTCAACTCACCCTTGTAAATGTTGTGGGCCATTGCCACTGGGTTCTTGATGGTCTTGTAAGTCTTTGCTTGCCCCGCCATTGCGATGAGGGCAAACAATGCGGTGATGATAGATTTCTTGTTCATTTTTTTATTGATGATTATGATGTTGCAAAGTGGCTGCAAAGTTAACTACTTATAGAGAAAATACAGCAGAATCTTCCTGACATTTGTCTGACATTTGGGGTTCTTTACCATTTTTTAGTTCTTCACCTTACCTTCAGCTTCTCCTTTCCCTTGTATTTCGTCATGTCGCTGACGACGACCTGTTCGCCTGACTCTAAACCGCTGACGACCTCGATGTAGTCGTAGTTGCAGTCGCCGAGGCGGACGGGGCGGGACTGGAGCAGGTTGTCCTTTAATATAAATAAGGTGTAGTCGCCGGGGCCGCTGTAGAACGAGCCGTTGCGGATGCGGAGCACGTCGTCCTTGATGCTGGTGATGACGAATACCTCGGTCTTCAGGCCGGAGCGGAGGCGCGGATGCGACATATCGTCGGGTACGACGGTGAAGGTGATGGCACCGCTCTGGCTCAGTGGCGTGACGGTGTTGATGGTGCCGGCGAGGCGTTCCTTGCCAATGCGGAGGATAACGGCACCGCCCACTCGGACGCGCTCGCTGTGACTGTCGGAGATTTCGCACTCGGCCTTGAAGTGGGTGAGGTCACTTACGACGGCAATCTTCTGGCCAGCGCCGATGGTGCTGCCCACTTCGCTGTTGATGTAGGTGAGCGTGGCACGGCGCGGCGAGCGGATCTTCGCGTCGTCCAGTGTGCGGCGCTTCTCGTCGAGTCCCTTCTCGAAGATACCGTTCTGTAGTTGCTGCATACGGAGGTCGGCCTGACGCACGCGCTGCTCGTTCTGGTACTGCTGTCGCAGTTGCGAGAGTTGCATCTGGGCGGTTTTTAATGTCGTCTCGGCCTGACGCACACGGTCGCGGGTGCCGGAGCCGAGGCTGTCGAGGTAGAGTTCGTTGCGCAGCTGGGCTTCGAGTTGCGAGAGTTCCATTTCCTTCACCTCAATCTGCATCCGGCGGTCGGAGAGTTGGGTCTCTACGTTGGCCTTCAGTTGGGCGGTCTGCTGACGGCGTATCTCGCGCTCGTCGAGAGCCTTGGAGTAGTCGGTCTCGGCGGATTGCAAGTCGAGGCGCAGCAGGGGCGTGCCGACGTCCACGCTGTCGCCGCTGTGGGCATAGACCTCAAGAATCTTCGAGCTGATGGGCGACACGATGATTTCCTCGAAGGCGGGCACGATGCGCCCCGTGGCCGAGACGCTGACGTCGATGGTGCCGCGGTCCACCTCGGAGATGATGAGTGCCTTGCGGTCGAGGGTCGGAATCATCTGTGTACCAAGCCAGGCACCTGCGCCGAGCACCGCTAATGCGATGGCAACGGCCACGGCGATGCGACGGAGTTTGCGCCGGCGTTGTTCACTGACAGGAATTGCCCTGTCCATCGTCTGATTGTCGTTCTTCATATATCTAATGTTCAGTGATCAATGTTCAATGAGACGTTCTACGTCTGCCGTGAGTTCGCAGTTGCGCTCGAAGTCCCAGAGGGCGATGCTGCGGAGTTGATAGTAATAGTACCAGTAGTTGAAGAGCTGCTGGATGCGGTTCTGGCGGGCCTGGTCCTTGGCGGTCTGGGCGCTGGAGAGTTCGAGGGTCGAGATGCTGCCTATCTTGAACGTTTCGACGTTAGTGTGGTAGCGGCGGCGGGCAATGGTGTCGGCCTCGCAAGCAATGCGCAGTTGCTCGGCCTGGTTGTTGAACTGCTCTGTCAAGATAAAGATGTCCTGGCGGAAGTCCTGCGACTGCTGGCGCAGCTGGCCTTGGATGATGTCGCGATTGCTCTCAGCGAGGCGACGCTGTCCCTTGCGCTTGCCCCAGTCGAGCAGCGGCACGGTGATGCCCACCGAGACCACCTCGTTGCTCAGCAGGTTACGGTAGGCGCTGTTCATGTTCTCGCCCGTACCGGTGTAGCCCAGTTGGGCGTAGAGGTTGATGCTCTGGCGGTTGGCGCGGGCCGAGGCCACGGCATAGTCGGCCTCCATCTGGCGGCGGCGCATGGTGGTGGCGAGTGCGTTGTTCTGGAGGGCGTGGGCGAGGACGTCCTCGTAGTCGAGATGGATACCCAAGGCCGACGCTTCGGGAACGGTGGCGGCGATGGGGGCTTCCACGTCGAGGAACGATCGGAGGGCGAACTGGCGTGCCTGACGGGTGCTCTCGCTGTTGGTCAGGGCGCTGCGGGCGGTGAGCACGTCGAGGCGCAGTTGCAGCACGTCGTTCTCGCTGATGGTGCCCATGCGGCGCTTGGCCTGCGCCACCTCATAGAGCTTCTCGGCGGTCTGCAGGTTCTGGCGGGCGATATTCACCTGTTCGCCGGCCAGCAGCAGACCGAAATAGAGGCTGATGGCCTGCATGGCCACCTGCTCCGTCTCGGTGAGGAAACGCGCCTGCGCCTCGCGGTAGCGCAGTGGCTCTATGCGGCGGTTCCACTTCAGGTGGTTTACGCCGAAGAGCGGCTGCGAGAGGGTGACGGCCACGGGCAGCGACATGAACTGATTCTGCGACCCGCCGCTGCCCGACTGGTGCAGATAGTCGAGCGACGACTCCACGCTGAGCGTACCGCCCGTGGGCCACAGCTTCTGCGTGATGTTCACTGCGCCGTCCAGTCCGAGGTAGTCGTTGCGCACGAACGACAGCGAGCCGTCGGCCTGCTGGTACGAGCTGTAGCGCTTGTTCCACGACGGCGCCGTGCCCGACAGCGACACCTCCGGCAGCAGATCTGCCCGGTAACTGCGCCACTGCCAATAGGCTGAGCGCAGTTCGCCTAAGGCTACCGCTGCATCGATGCTCTGGCGGCGCGCCATCGCGATACAGTCGTCGAGGGAGAGGCGGAGGGTGTCCGTCTGTGCCAAGACGGCGAGGGGCAACCAAGCGAGGAAGAACGCGAAAACTCTATTCATGATGTAAGGCTTCGACGGGACGTTTGTACATGGCGTGGAACGTGGGGACAACCATGCCGAGGGTGACGATGGCGAGGAGCAGGAGGTACTGGATGGCGCAGACGATGAGGAAGTGCAGCCAGAAGGTGTTTACCCAGTCTCCTTCTTGTCCCGATACACTTTTCCTGAAACCGTCTGCGAGTCCGACGTTCATGGCGAACTGCAGCCAGATAACCTGTCCGATGACTGCGGCAATGAACGTCAGCAGCGCGGCCTCCTTCCACAACATGGCGAAGATGTGGCGTCGTTTGGCACCGAAACTGCGCATAATGCCGATGTCCTCGGTGCGCTTACGAATCTGGAGCCAGAAAGTGCCGAGGGTGCCAAGCACGACGTTCAGTAGCAGCAGGGCGATGAATATGCCCATAATGCTGAAGACAATGGTGTACTCGTTATTACCAATTCGGTCTTTCTCGTAGTCAGTGTATGTTTCCAAATAGGCGAGGCTCTGATTGCCAGCCTTTATGTCGCCAGGAAGGGTCAGACGACTAATGAAAACCGCAGGATTCACTTCGGGGCGCAGTCGGACAAGCATTTTCGGCCCGTAGTCCGCTATCACTCTGCGGGGTATGATGATGGAGAAGGCATGTCGCTCATGAGGGCGGAGGCGGAAGTCCTCGATGACACCCGTAATGACATATCGGAATAACACTTTGGGGCCGTTGCCGTCCTGTTGTGCATCACTGTGGTCCATCTCCACGATGCGGCGGCCAATGACTTGGTCAGTGCCGAAGAGCGTCAAGGCCATAGAGCGGGTGACGACGGCGCCGTCCTCTGGACAGTCTTCAGAAAGTTGGGCAACTGAGGGACTGCCGTCAATAGCTGTCAGCCCCAGCGTCTCGAAGAATTGTTCGCCTGGAATGAAACTTGCTTGAAAGGCGTCGCACCATTTGGCGGTATCACTCTCAACGCAGTAAATATGTGGGTTGTTAGAAAAACTGGTGCCCACATGGTAGTCAATCAGACCAGCGCTCTGCACCTCAGGCAGGGCGCGGACTTGGTCGCGAAGTGCTTTCTGGTTGGCTATCTTCTGCAAGGCTTCCTGCTCGAAGGGCTTCAGACGGGCACTATCAGCAACGTCATTTCCAACAACTACTGACGATTTGTCTGCGGTGATGGTTCCAATAGTTCCAACGAGCAAGTGCTCCCGCTCGAACTCACCAGCGGGACGACAGAAATAGGTGTCGTAGGCGATGACGACAAAGTTGTCGAGGAAGAAGAAACTGAGGAGGGCAACGAGGGCTATCTCGACAAGTACGAAGCCATCCTGACGGCGGTGCGCCCTGAAATTCTTAATGGTATTCATCTCTTCTGGTTCAATGATTCAACAATTGGTTTTCTGAGTGAGCGCCACGCAGGGAGGAGCGCCGCCATCAGGTTGAGCAGCGCGCAGCAGACGAAGGCGATGAGGAAGAGCGTGGGGGTGAAGAACATCTGGAAGTCGAAACTCGGGTCGTAGTGACCGTTCCCCCTGAATATATTCTTCATGACCTCGCTGTTGGCAACGGCGTTGATGAAGAGGCCTGACAGCACCCACCCGACGATACCGCCGCAGAATGTCAGTACGAGGTTCTCGTGGATGACCTCATTGAGCAGCGTGCGCCGCTTGGCACCGAAGGCCTTGCGGATGCCCATCTCGGCGCGGCGGGCCTCCATGCGGTTGCTGACCAGGCCGCTCAAGTTGATGGCGGGCAGCAGTAGGAACAGCAGCATCAGTAGCGCGGGCACCATCAGGTTTTTAGCCTGGTCTTTGAAGCCTTCGGCATCGATTTCTCCAAAGAAGTTCAGATTCTTGAAGAAATGAGAGGTGGCGCTGACCACCCATTCCGTATTCTCGCCTAACTGTGAACTGACTACGACTTTGTAGTGCTGGCGCATCGGCTCTAACTCCTCGAGGAAGTCCTTCCGCGAAAAACCTTTTTGCAGCATAACCTGTACAGCAAGGTGACCACTGTAGGAAATCCCCTCAATTTGTTGGTCGGGCTTAAAGAATACATCGCCCTCTAACTTATATGGGACGTAGAGGTCGGCAGCGGTGTTTTCCATCAGTCCGCTCACCGCCTTGACCACACCGACAATGCGGAGAGACAGGCGTTTGTTGATACGGTCGAGGACGATGTGAGTAGTGTTGCCCAACTGCTTGGCCACCTTGTCGGAAATGACGCACACTGGCTCGCCACCACGGAACTCTTTCTCAGAGAACGGGCGGCCATCGATGAACGTGAGGTCATAGATGCGGAAGAAGTCGGGGTCACAGCCTATGGCAAAGGCGTTCATTGTTTTCTTCTCCTCATCATCGCCGACGATTAATTGTGCATCCGTAATACCTGTGACCGCCTCGACGCACTCCATCTTGCGGAAAGTGGAGTCGATGGCCGCGGTGGAGACTCCAAATTGTAAACCGGAATTGTTGGCCTTTGCTGAATCCGTAACAAAACCGTTGATAACGTATAGCGTGCGGCTACGGTTCGACTCTGGTGGGATGTCGGCTATCTTGATATTCAGCACGATGGCAATGACCATCGCCGAGGCGATGGCCACCGCTGTGCCCGCGATGTAGATGGCTGAGAAGAGTTTGTCCTCGCGGATGAGCGCAAAGGCATGGCGTAGGAATAACAGGAATTTACTTATCATGATTCTTTTTTATCTAACATGAATTATCATGAATGACCCATGAATTTGTCATGAATTAATTTATGAATAATTCGTGTTCAATTCATGGTAATTCGTGCTTAAAATATCTGTCGTCCGTCGAGGAACTTGATGATGCGATCGGTCTGGGCGGCCTGCTTCTCGTTGTGGGTCACCATGACGATGGTGCGGCCGTCCTCCTTGTTTAGTTTGTGGAGCAGTTCCATGATTTCTGCACCCATTTTTGAGTCGAGATTTCCTGTGGGTTCGTCGGCCAACAAGATCTCGGGGTTGCCGATGATGGCGCGGGCGATGGCCACGCGCTGGCACTGTCCGCCGGAGAGTTGCGTGGGGCGGTGCTTCATGCGGTGGCTGAGGCCGACGCGCTCGATGACCTCCTTGGCGAGTCGGATGCGCTCGCCGCTGCGCACGCCTCGGTAGATGAGCGGCAGTTGCACGTTGTCAATCACGTTGAGCGTCGGGATGAGGTGGAATGACTGGAACACGAAGCCTAACGTCTTGTTGCGCAGTTCGGCCAGCCGGTTGTCGCTCATCTTCGGGTTAATCACCTGTCCGCACAGTTCAATCTCGCCGCTCGTCGGCTCGTCGAGCAGTCCCATGATGTTGAGCAGCGTCGACTTGCCGCAGCCCGACGGTCCCATGATGCTCAGGAACTCGCCCTTCTTTACTTCGATGTTCACATTCTCCAACGCCTGTGTCTCCACTTCGTCGGTACGGTAGATCTTGTTGATCCCTGTCAGTTTGATGACTGTTTCCATTGTTCTGTTGTTTTTATTGAGTTAATACTATTCTTCTTTGATGGCATCGGTGATGGTGCTGCGGCAGATGCGCCACGCGGGGATGGCGGTGCCGATGAGCACGGTACATAATATAATAAGGTACACGACGGCGCTGACCACGAGGAAGTGGGGCCAGAAGTCGTCGAACCAGAGGTGGACGGCGGGGTTGCGGCTCATGAAACCGTCGTAGAGACCGTGGGCTGTGGCATACTGGAAGTAGATGATGCAGCCCAACAGGACGCTGATGGTGGTGAGCAGCCACGCCTCGCGGATGAAGCCCCAGAAGACGCTCCAGCGCGTGGCGCCGAAAGCCCGACGCACGCCGGCCTCTTCGCGGCGCCGGCGGGTGTACATGAGCAGTGTGCCGAAGACGCCGAAGGCCAGATTGATGGCGAAGAAGGCGGCGATGAGCAGGTTGCGGCGCATCTGCCGTCCGACACCAGTAATATCAATGGTCTCTTTCTGCACCTGTCGGGCCGTCTGTACATCGCGCACATAGCAGTGCTCCGTCACCAGTTCGTGTTGTATTTCCTGCCGGCGGGCCTCCACGAACCAGTCGCCACTGACATCGTCGCGCAGACGGGCAATGATGGGCACATTCCAAAGCGGGCCACCCATGCAGAGAAAAGCGATGGCGTAGTCACGGTCGTAAGGCTCTATGCGCACGTCCTCCACCACGGCACGGATGTGGTAGGGTTTCCTCACCCATTCCGTCCGGCCGTTGATGCCGTCATCGTCTGGCTCCCATTCGTCTCGTGCCCTAAAGATAGTGCGCCCTGCCACGTCGGTAGTGCCGAAAAGGCCCATCGCCAGAGAGCGGGTGAGGATGATGCTCTTCTGGTACTCGCAGTCGTGGGTCAGCTGCGAGGTAGGCACACCAGGGGTGATGGACTCGATGCCGTAGACCTCGAACATCTTCGAGTCGGGCATGAAGCAGTATTGCCACGCCAGGAGGGAGTCATTGCCGTTGAAGAAATAGCCATTCGACGATACCGAGTGAAAACCTATGGGGACGCTACGGGCAGGATAGGCCCCCACGACCTCGTCCATCTCGCGTACTTTCTGCAGCAGCGTCTCTCCTTCAGGTGCGACCGCATCTAAGTTGTCCATTTGCTCGTGTATCTGCAAGGTACTGGCCACCTGAAACCTGACGAGCCGGTCGGCATCGTAGCCCATGGGCAGGTTAGTGACGGTACGCGAGACGAGCACGGGGTCGAAGGCCCACCAGCAGGCCAGCGTGACGAGGATGAGTTCGAGGGCCAGCCAGACGGATGTCTTGCGCTGGAATATTTCTTTAAGTTGTTTCATTTCTTAATCATCATTGATTCGACAATCGGTTTCCTAAGACTGAGCCAGGCGGGCACGGTGGCAGCGAGGACGTTGAGCACGCAGCACACGAGCAGCGCCGTGAGGAAGATGGCGGGACCGAACAGCATTTCGCCGCGCACGACGGGTACGCTGCCATAGAGGTTGCTGCTGTCGGAAAAGACGTAGAACACCCAGTCGCGCCAGGCGTAGAGCACCGTCCACGCGATGCACAGCCCAACGATGCCGCCGATAAGCGTCAGCACGAGGTTCTCCGCGATGACCTGCCCCAGCAGCGTACGCCGCTTGGCACCGAAGGCTTTGCGGATGGCCATCTCGGGCAACTGGCGCTCCATGCGGCTGGCCACCATGCCACTCAGGTTCAGCGCCGGCACGAGCAGCAGGAGCAGGATGGCGGGCACGACATACCAGAAGAGGTTTTCGTTCCAGGCATCAAACACATCGGCAATGCCTTCCCACACATTGCTGTAGTGGCTTTTCAAGTACATGGTCATATCCGCCTCCTGGCCCTTGTGAACGCTGTTGTAGCGGGTCTCCACCTCCTTCAGTTCCTGCATGAACGCCTCGCGCTTAGACGCTGGCACGCTGAAGGTAACATCAAGGGGCGCATCCCGCCAGTTGACGTCCCAACCGCCGACAGAACTCTTGGCCGAATAGGGCATCCAGACGTCGGCTACGCTCTGTTCCATCAGCGCACTGGGCGTCTCCACCACACCGCAGACGCGGTAGTCGTAGTTGTTGATGCTGACGGTCTGCCCCACGGCATTGGCACCCCGTCCGAAGAGCAGGTCACTGATCTCCTCGGTGATGACGGCCACGCTGCGCCCGTTGTCGAAGTCGTCCTGCGTGAAGGGCGCTCCCTGCACAAAGCGATACTCGTAGAAGCGGAAGTAGCCCGGTTCGACGGCCCTGCGGGTGACAGCCCGGTCGTGCAGGCCATCGGCCATCTTCATGTACGGCGGCTGGACGGTGAACATGACTATTGCTCCCGTCACGCACTCAGGCGTCTTCATCTTCTGGAACAGCGACGTGAACACCTCATGGTTAAGGGGCGCCCCTTCATTCGGGTTGCTCTTCAGTGGCAGGAAGTCCAGGTAGTACGTCGTGCTGCGGCGCACCTCCGGCGCCATGTCGGCCACCTTCACGTAATACACCTCCGCAATGAGCATCACGAAGGCAATGGCCAGCGCCGTGCCCGCAACGTACATCGCCGAGTAAAGTTTCTCCTCGCGCATCATGGCGAGAGCTTGTCGTAAATATCTCATTATTTTACCTTTTTACTTTTTTACCTTTTTACCTTTTCTACATGCCAAAACCGTGCCAAATTCGTAACTCGCTGATAATCAGCGATGGCATCAAAAGCAACTGTCCATTTCCGGACACTCGATTGTTCGGAAATGGACAGTATGCACAAATAGCAGTGGCCTGTTCAGGTTTATAAACTATCTTTCAGAAGATATCCCCATTCCAAAGCATCTTCAAGAAGTCCAGAACATATATCAGTTCTACGTCTCCCGATTTGCGTGTGATAGGGTCAAGAGACACAAGAGTCAGGCGACAATCGGGATGCTCCTCCTGAAATGCCTTGAGACCTTTTTTGTGTTTTGTCTCTATATGCTCTGTCGATTTAATCTCAATAGCTACCTTGGCATCACCGATAACGACATCTACTTCCTTTTTGTCGTAGGTGTGCCAGTAGGAGATGACGTCACGCTTGTCGTTGTACCCTTTGTAGGCAATGATTTCCTGCATCACATAGTGCTCAAAGGCATGTCCGTAGTCGTCTGTGCCCCGCTTCAGGGAATGGCGCCCCATCAGGTAGTTGGCAAGCCCGACATCGAAATAATAGAATCTGGGGGCTTGGACTATCTTCCGCTTGATTTCTTTCCTGAAAGCAGGGATTTCATATCCGATAAGCGTGTCATAGAGAATTTGGAAGTACGACTTGACCGTTTTGGCCGTCACGCCGCAGTCAGAGGCAATGTTGGAATAGTTCAGCATTTCACCGTCGGAAATGGCGGCAACTTCCATGAAGCGCTCAAAGGCATCAAGCTCTCTCACTTCTCCCTCTTCCCTGATTTCTTCATCCAAATACACCTTTACATAGCCGGACAGTCGTTTGGTGGCATCCTCTACCATATAATGACGGGGAATCATGCCATTCTGGACAGCACGGTCTATCTGGAAATCGGTTACCTCCGGCCATACAAGCGGATAAAGTGTTTCGGGTATGGCACGACCTCCAAGCGTATTGGCACCGGAACGTTTGAGCCTCCTTGCACTGGAACCGCTGAGGATAAAGAACAAGCCTCTGTCCACCATCAGGGAATGGACTACGTCCAGCAGTTCCGGGACTTTCTGAATTTCATCTACTATGACAAGTGTACCACGCGGTTTATCCTGAAGTGCCTCCCAAAAGGAATTTGGATTCAACTTAATTTGGTTATCGTACTCCCGAATTTTCCAAGAAAATCGGGAGTATGGTCACGAATTTAGCAACTTTTTGCGGTGCAAAGATACAACATTTTCTTGAATTGACAATAGGTTTGGCAAGAAAAGTGCGGAAAACTACTCATCCCGTAGCGCATTGGTGATTCGCGTCCTGACAATCTTCGCGGCGGGGATGGCGGTGCCGATGAGGACGGTGCATAATATAATAAGGTAGACGACGGCAGAGACGATGAGGAAGTGCAGCGGTTTGTCGGCCACCCACGTCGGGTCGGGCTGCGTGCCGGGCTGGTGGGCGCTGATGCAGAGTTCGCCGAAGCCCATCTTCACGTAGTTGAGATATAGCACGCAGGCGATGAACATGCTGACGGTGGCGAGCAACCAGCCCTCGGCGAGGAACATGAGCATGACGCGCCGCTTGGTGGCACCGAAGGCCCGCATGATGCCCGACTCTTCTGTACGCCGCTTCGTCTGCATCCAGAAGGTGCCGATGACACCGAGGCACAAGTTGATGAGGAAGAAAACGGCGGTGGCTATCTGGAGGTTGAAGTCATAGGACAGTGAGGGCACGGCAAACTGGTTCTTGCTGGAGCCGATGTCGTCGTAGGCTGTGAAGGACGCCACAGCGTAGTTGTCGCTGGCGTAATTCCAGGGGTTATAGTTCTGCTCCTCGGCGAAGCGTCGCGGGTTGATGCCGGGCTTCAGGCGGAGGACGATGAGGTTCTGCGAACCTCCTTGATGGATAGGGCCGTTATTACTGTAAATCGCCCAGGTGTTGTAGTCTTTCTCTGACACGTGGACATCGTTCACCACGGCGACAATGGGTTGGCCCCAGTCTATTCCTACGTAACTGGCGGCTTTCAATTCCTTGTTGATGGCCGCCTCTGCCGAACCGAAGAAATGCTCGGCCAGTGACTGGCTGACTATCCACCCGTGGCCGATGTCCGACAGTTCTTTCGACGTTTCGCAGCCCGCAATCGGCCGGATGCCGTAAGTCTCGAAGAAGTGCTCGTCCTTCACATAGCAGATGTCGTTGGCAAGCACCGTGTCGTTCTGCCAGGCAAAACGGAGTTTATTGGAGAATCCGCCGGGACTTTCAAACAGGTCGGTGCGTGCATATATTCCCATGACGGGGTCGGCAATGCTGGCCTGCTCTACGCCATCGATGGCCATCAGCTGGCGCTTGATGACGTTGGCTTCATCCACGTATTCCGCTTCCCGCTTCCTGTATTGCTTATCGCGTTCCTCCTGCGTCATACTCTCGTCCACCGTCTCGTAGGGCCGGGTGGACAGGATGTTGGCCACCACCATGCGGTCACCGTCGATACCCGATGGCAGGCTGCGGTAGTAGAGCCTGACGATGATGGGGTCGAGCTGCGTCCAGGCCACGAAGCATACAACGATGAGTTCGAGGAAGAGCCACACGTTATTCGTGCGCTGGCTCCAGAGGTTGTTCAGTATCTTTCTCATGCTATTTCTTCTCGTTCATTGATTCAACAATAGGGTTGCGGAGGCTGAGCCATGCCGGAATAAGGGCCGCCATCAGGTTGAGCACGATGCACACGGCCAAGGCGATGACGAAGATGAGGGGCGAGAACAGCATCTCGCCAGCCACCGTCGGTTCGGGCAGGGTGAAGGCGGAGTTGCCGACGGCAAAGAACAGCCACGAGCGGAACACATAGAGCAGGAGCCACGTGATGAGCAGACCGACGAAGCCGCCACAGAGTGTGAGCACCAGGTTCTCGCTGATGACCTGCGTGAGCAGCGTGCGCCGCTTGGCACCGAAAGCCTTGCGCACGCCCATCTCGGCCACCCTGCGTCGCATGCGGGCCGCCACAAGTCCGCTCAGGTTGAGCGCAGGCACCAACAGCAGGACGAACACCTTCGGGAAGAGCGAGACGAGAATCTGCTTCCACGAGGAGAATTCACCGTCTTCCGACATCTTCATCTGGGCGTGGGGCAGCACGGTATTGTGTATGGAGTAGTCATAGTCCTTGTCGCTGACGCTGCGCTTGCGGGCAATCTCCTCCAGTTCCTTCTCCAAATCCTTCACGCTACAGCATTCTTTCAATACGACGATGGCCTGTTCAGACTGTCCGTCGTAGGCCATGAACAACTGACCAAAACTCTCTTCCATGATGGACGAGGTGGGTTCTATCACTCCTACGATGCGGATGATATAACCAAAGTTGAGTATCTTCCCAACGGGGTCGACACCTTTGCCAAAGGCCTTCTCGGCAATGTCGCGGGTGATGATGGCCGATAGGACGGACTTTACATCGTAATCTTCGCAATCCTCCTGCGTGAACGGACGGCCATAGACGAAGCGGAACTGATAGACCTTGAAGAAATTGGCATCGATCCAACGCGCCACGACGGGCACCAGTTTGTGGTTGTCGCAGTTCAGGTATTGCCTGACATAAGAATAGCGGCCGACGTAGTTGGTGGCGCTGACCACCTCGGCGCTCTTCAACGGATAGAGCCACTCCTTCACTTGGTCGGCGGTGTAGCTCGTTTGCTCCCATCGGAGCGTGTCATTCACTGCCCGCTTCATCATTCCCATAACGTACACCGTTCGGCTGCGGTTCACCTCCGGTGCGATGTCGGCCAGCTTGGCGTAATACACTACGGCCATCACCATCGTGAAGGCAATGGCCAGCGCCGTTCCCAGGATATAAATGCTGGAGAACAGCCGTTCCTCGCGCATCATCGCGAGTGCTTGTCGGAAACACCTTGTCATATTTACGATTTACAAATTTACGATTTACTATTTTATATGCCAAAACCGTGCCAAACTCGTAACCAGCTGATAATCAATAACGGCATAAAACGAAGTGTCCATTTCTGGACACTCATGGTGTCCGGAAATGGACAGTTCCATAAAATAAATAATATTTTATTTTGCATTTTGCTCGATTTACACTACCTTTGCAGACGTTTTATGAAACAACTGCTGATGAGATACGGACAAATGGGGTTGTCGGTGCTGTTGGGCGTCGGGGTATTCCTGTTTTGGGCGGTGGGCTATCCGCATGCCTTGTCGTATCAGGAGCAGTACCAGTTGTTTCTATGGACTTCAGATTATTTCTTCGAAAGGATTAGCGTGCCCGGCGGACTGGCCGACTGGTTGGGCGAGTTTATCGTACAATTCTATTATATCACATGGCTGGGGGCCTTGTTGGTAGCACTGTTATTTGTTGCCCTGCAAAGGCTGACACTCAGATTGCTCTCTCCGTTGCGACTGCCAAGTGCTGCTTCTACCCTATTCTCCCTTATTCCCGTCGCCCTGATATGGTGGCTGATGGGCGACGTGAACGTGCTGCTGTCGCTGCCGGTGGCGGTGATGATGGCTTTGGCATTGGCAGATGTAGTAGGGAAGGTAGGGTTGGTAGGTAAGGTAGGTTTATTAGGGTTGGTAGGGGAGTTAGGGATTATTCCCCTGATTTATTGGCTGTTGGGACCGGCAGTATGGATTTACGTGCTGGTGCGTGTGGTGCAGGTAGGATGGAGACACTTGTGGGCGGCAAGCTGGCTCGTAGCCGTGCAGGTGGCAGTGTACGTCTGGCTGATGCCACAATGGCCGCTGCAACAAGTGATGGTGACAAGCACATACTACCGCACGCCGATGCAGTATCCGCAATGGACGGGCTACGACAAAGACATGTATGAACTGATCCGTCTGGATTATCTGGTTCGTAACGAGCGGTGGGACGAAGTCATCAAACGTGGCGAGCAGCACGAGGTAAGAACGGCATTCTGGTCGAACTGCGTCAATCTGGCACTGTCGCAAAAGCGCATGCTGGCCGATCGGCAGTTTGACTTCTACCAAAGCGGCGACGACGCGCTGCTGATGCCTCGCCTGCGCGACCAGACGAGCAATCTGCCCACAGCGGAGGCTTTCTACCGCCTGGGACTGGTGAACTCAGCACAACGCTATATGTTTGACATCCAGGAGTCGATACTGAACGGAAAGAAAAGCGGCCGCTGCACGAAGCGCATCGTGGAGTGTATGCTGATAAACGGCCATTATCTGACGGCTAAGAAATATATCGCCTTATTAAAGAAATCGCTGTTCTATCGCGATTTTGCCAACGAGGCTGAACGCTGTCTGAACAACGACGCGCTGGTCGACAAGTACTTTGGGCGACAGCGCCAGCTGCGCTTCAAGAACGACTTCCTCTTCAATTACGACGAGAAAGAGAAGATTCTAGGACTGCTGTTTATCAACAACCAAGACAACAAGATGGCCCTCGACTATTTCATCGGCGAACTACTGTTACGCGGCGACATTCAGGGCTTGATGCAATACATGCCTTGGGCAGAACAGCATGGGGGTTACCAGCGTATGCCCATGGGCTATCAGGATGCAGTACGCACCATCCAGAGCCGTGGGCAGGCAGCAGGTACGAAATACGGTGAATACGTGAAGCGCATGATGCGTCAGGAAGGAGGAGCGGAATGAGGAGAATCTTATTAGGGTTGGTAGGTTTAGTAGGGATGGTAGGTTTGGTAGGTTGTGCTGACAAGCCGCACGACGCGACGAAGGCGGACCAGCTGCCCGAGATTTATCCCGACTATATCGGAGTGACCATTCCTGCCGGTATTGCTCCACTGGACTTCAACATGGCCGATGCGGACGTCGATTTAGTCGACGTCACCATCCGCGGCAGTAAGGGAGGCGAGCTGCACACGAATGGCGAGTGGGCTGAATTCGATATGGACGACTGGCACCAGCTGACAGCCCAAAACAAGGACGGTGAGTTGAAGGTGACTGTCCAAGCCCGAAAAGACGGGCGATGGACACGCTATCAGGATTTTTCCATCTTCGTCAGTCCCTATGCCCTCGACGATTGGGGTGTCACCTACCGCCGTATCGTGCCCGGCTATGAGGTGGGTGGGAATATCGGCATCTACCAGCGCGATATCCATAGCTTCGACGAATACCCCATCATGCAGGAATCTGCACTACCCGGACGCTGTTTCAACTGTCACACCCCCAACCGCACCAATCCCCAACAAATAACCTTGCAGATTCGTGGAGAGGGCGGAGGCACACTGATACAGTTGGCCAATGGCAAACAACAGTGGCTGAACACGAAGACAGACTCGACGAAAGCTGCCGGGTCGTATGCCTACTGGCACCCGTCGGGCAACTACTGCGCTTATGCCACCAATTCCGTACACCAAAGTTTCTTCGTGGGCAAGGGACAGCGCATCGAAGCCTATCATGCATTTAGTAATGTCGTCGTTCTCGACGTGCGCACCAACGAGCTGATTCTGACACCCGAGTTGATGACTACAACAGATCTGGAAATATTCCCCGCCTTCTCGCCCGACGGCAAATGGCTATACTATAGCACGTCGAAAGCGTGCAACGTGCCGGCAGAGTACGAAAAGGTAAAGTGCTCGCTGTGTCGCATTTCGTTCGATGCAGAAAAGGGCACCTTCGGAAACGCGGTGGACACCCTGCTGAACGGACCGAACGACAACTGCAGCTACACGCTGGTACGCCCCTCGTACGACGGACGCTGGCTGATGTACTGCGTGACGAGCCGCAGCAATTTCCCCGTGTTCCAGCCCGATGCCGATTTATGGCTGATGGACCTGCAAACGGGTGAGCGCCGTCCGCTGACGGAAGCCAACAGCAGCGATACCGACAGCTACCATAACTGGTCGGAGAACTCGCACTGGTTTGTGTTCTCTTCGAAACGCGAGGATGGCATGTTTGCCCACCTCTATTTTGCCTCCATCGACGAGCAGGGCCGCGTAACCAAGCCGTTCCTCCTTCCCCAACGCAATCCCCAAAAGTTCTATGGCGAGCAATTTGACTCGTATAACGTACCAGACTTCACGAAGACAAAGGTAGACTTTGACATTCGGGAGGCTCGCGAGCAAGTGTTCAAAGATGAACGCACGCAAGTAAAGGTAAAAAAGTAAAAAGGTAAAAAAACAAATATATGAAACGCATTCTATTTTTCCTGATGGCGGTAGCCGCCATTGCACTATTTGAAAGCTGCCAACGCGACACTACATGCCGCATTCATGGTACAGTAGGTAAAGAAAACCTGAACGGCAAGCGGATTTTCCTGGTTCCTCTAACTGGTCCTCAAACGGCAGAATATGTCGACAGCGTAGTTATTCAAGACGGAAAGTTTGAGTTTACTACCGATTCGGCAAAAATGTTCAAGATACTGGTCGACTACCACTACCGTATGGGTATTCAGACCTTGCTGGTTGTGGGCGAGCCTGGCGATATCGAAGTAAAGATCGACTCCGTCAGTTCGGCCCATGGTGCACGACAGAACGACTCGCTGCAGGTGTGGAAAGAGCTGACCGAACAGTACGCCCACGACCGTGACATGTACAGCCGAACGGTGGGCATGCTGCGGCAGAATGACCACATGGAGGATGCTGCAAAAATAGAAAAGCAGGGTCACGAGGTGCTTCTGGCCTACAAGAACCGCACTCGCCAGATGGCAGCCAACATGAAAGGTACCACGGTGGGCGATTTCCTGGAGGGAGTATTCCCGAAAACCTATCAGAAAAAGATGCCCGATGGCAGTATAGTAACCATGGACGCTGACACGAATGAGCCGATTAGTGAATAAATACTGGAAGGTGCTGACAACACTGACGTTCGGTGTGGCGGCATTCTTGTTCTGGTGGCTGGTCTACCCCGCCCTGACAGCCTATCAAGAGCAGTATCAGCTGTTTCTGTTGGATAGCGGCTATATCGGACAGTTGCTCAGTATTCCTGACGGAATGGCTCGCTGCATCGGAGAGTATTTCGTGCAGTTCTATATCAACCACGCTTTGGCAGCCCTGGTGCTGGCTGTAGCCCTGGTGTTGCTACAATGGTTGACGTGGCGACTGATGGTGGCGGTTAGCAGTACGCAGGCTGATACCCATTATGCACTAAGTTTCCTGCCTTCACTGTTGCTGTGTCTGTTATTAGGCGACGAGAGCGTACTGCTGACCTTCGTAGTAGCCTTGCTGCTGACAGAATTCGCGATGTGGACGTATGAACAGATGTCAGGTCGCTGGCGGGCGTGCTTCATGACGATAGCCATTCCTGTCGTTTATTGGTTGGCTGGGCCAGCAGTGCTGATGCTGGCGGCTTACGTAGCCCTTCGGTTGTGGCAGACGTCGACGTCAAAGGTGTCGGCACTGGGTTGGGGACTGCTGGCAGTAGTCTATGCTGTCGTCTGCATCATCGCCAGTTCTTACGTTGTCCCCTACCCCTTGGCAAGACTGTTCCGGGGACTCGACTACTACCGTTTCACGGAAGTGTATGCCGTATGGCAAAGTGTGCTGATGGCTGTATGCGTGCTGATACCCGTCATCGTCAAGTGGTTACCGGCATCGGAAAAGCCTCAGCGGCAGATGATGGCAGGACTTGGCGAGGCTGGGGTTTTGACAGTTGCCTTTCTGCTGTTACGTCCCGCGTTCTTCGACATCAGGAAATATGAGGTCTTAGAATACGACTATCTGGTGCGGTGCAACAACTGGACAGGAATCATTGCCAAGGCAGAAAAGAAAACCCCCGACCTGCCGGCGACAGTCTGTGCCACCAATTTGGCATTGGGCATGAAAGGGCAGCTGGGCGACAGAGCCTTTGAATTCTATCAAAACGGATTACAGGGCCTGCTCCCGGAGTTCGAGCGTAACTTCTCGACCATGATGCTGGTCAGCGAGGTTTATTGGCATTTAGGACTGATCAACACCTCGCAACGGTTAGCGTTTGAAACGATGGAGGGCATTCCCAACTATGCCAAGAGTTGCCGTTGCATCAAACGTCTGGCAGAAACCAACCTGGTAAACGGCCAGTATGAGGTAGCTCGCAAGTATCTGAAAATGCTGGAGAAGACCATCTGCTACAAGAAATGGGCCCAGCGTACCATGCTGATGCTGGGCAATGAGCAGGCCATCAACACCCACTCTGTCTATGGCAAGATGCGCCAACTGCGACTAAACGACACCTTCCTGTTCAGCGAAAAAGAGCTGGACAAGATGATGGGCCAGCTGGTGATGCATCATCCCAAGAACGGTCTGGCACTGCAATACCTGCTGCTGTGTCCGTTGCTGCAACGCGACATCAATTCGTTTATGAACTATATGACTTTTGTCGACGGGCTGAAACTGGGCTATCTGCCCCGCATATGCCAAGAGGCAGTGATCTTTGCCTTTGCCCAGCGCAACCAGCAGCCTCCACAGGGCTATGTGAACCAGATGGTGGCCAACAGCTTCCGCGATTTCATCCAAGCCTATAACAGCGGTGGAGCAGGCGCTTCCGGGCTGGAGCGTTTCAAACAGACAACATGGTATTATTTAACGGTTGGAAAATGATGAGGAGATTCTTGTTAGGGTTAGTAGGGATGGTAGGTTTGTTAGGGTTGGTAGGTTGTGCCGACAAGCCGCACGACGTGGCGACGGCGGGCCAGCTGCCTGAGATTTATCCCGACTATATCGGAGTGACCATTCCTGCCGGTATTGCTCCGCTGAACTTCAATATGGCCGATGCGGATGTCGATTTAGTCAACGTCACCATCCGCGGCAGCAAGGGCGGCGAGCTGCACACGAATGGCGAGTGGGCCGACTTTGACATTGACGGGTGGCACCAGCTGACAGCCCGGAACAAGGGCGGCGAGCTATCCTTTACCGTCTGTGCCCGAAAGAATGGGCAATGGACCCAATATCAGGATTTCAAGGTCGCTGTCAGCCCCTTTGCCCTTGACGAATGGGGATTGACTTACCGCCGCATTGCACCGGGCTACGAGACGTACAGCCACATGGGACTCTACCAGCGCGACCTGTCGACATTCGACGAGTATGCCATCATCGAGAACACCCAGATTCCAGGACAGTGCGTAAACTGTCACATGTCGAACCAAACGAATCCTGACCGTTTCGTGTTCCACGTCCGCGGACAGCATGGTGCCACCATGTTCCAGATGAATGGCAAGCGTGAATGGCTGGCAGCCAAGAACGACCTGCTGGGAGGCTCGATAGTATATCCTTACTGGCATCCCAGCGGACAGTACTGTGCTTTCTCGACCAACCAGACGCGACAAGGATTTCACGTGGGTAAAGACGAGAGAATTGAAGTGTTCGACCTGTCTTCCGACGTTTTCGTCTACAACCCAGCTACCCACGAAATCATTACCGACTCTCTGCTCAGCACCGAAGACTGGTCGGAGAATTCCCCCGTATTCTCGCCCGACGGTAAGTGGCTATACTACATGACTTGCAAGCAGCAGGAATATCCTGAACACTACAAGGACGAGCAATACAACCTGTGCCGCATTGCCTTTGATGCCGAGAAGGGGGCCTACGGACAGCAGGTAGACACTGTTTTCAATGCCGTCAGCATGGGCAAGAGTCTGACGTGGCCGCGTCCGTCGTATGACGGGAAATACCTCCTGTTTACCCTGGCGGACTATGGTTACTTCTCGATTTGGCACGAAGAGAGCGACCAGTGGCTGCTGGACCTGCAAACGGGCGAAGCACGGGAACTGAAGGAAATCAACAGCCCCAGAGCCGACAGTTACCATAACTGGAATGTCAACTCACATTGGATTGTGTTCACCAGCCGTCGTGGCGACGGACTCTACTCACGGCTTTACCTTGCTTCCGTCGACGACCAGGGACGCTGGTCGAAACCCTTCCTGCTGCCACAGCGCCATCCCCAAGAGTACGACGAGAGCAGCCTATACTCCTTCAACACGCCCGACTTCACGCAACGGAAGGTCGACTTCGACAGCCATGCTGCCGCTCACGAAGTCATGGGCGACCAGCGTATACAGACTGCTGTAAGGCCTTAGGCGGCCATTACTGGAACACTTCAGCGTCTTGCCGCAACGCCTGTTCAATATCCTTGGCATCAAAAGGTATCATGCCCTTCGACAGCTCTGGAGCATTGAACGATTTCAGCGTATTGTCATAAAACGTCGGCAACCGCTGCGGCAAACAGAATGGCTTATGAGCCTTTCCCTGACGGTCGACATAGCAGAAATAGGGCTTTCCGAAGAGTCCGTCGTCACGTTTGGAGGCAAAGACAAACCATCGGCCGTTGCTCGACCACGAATGATAGGTGTCGCTGCGGTTGCTATTGACAACTGCCAGCGTGTCGACAGCTCCTGTCGTCAGATCCATCATGCAAAGGTCCGATTCCTGGTGCCAGATGGGGAAGGTTCCGTAATCCTGAACGGTAAACAGGGCATAGCGTCCATCGGGCGAGATGCGCGGATGACAGACACTGCGCGACTGGTAGATGGTATCTACCTGTGTTCCGATGCTGCCCGTCTTTTCGTCGAACGGAATACGCACCAAGGCATATTGCAACTGTTTCAGTTCCTGAGGCAGCCGCACGTTGCGGGCTACACAATAATATATATAGCGGCCATCGGGCGAAAAAGTCGGAAAGGTTTCAAGCCGTGTACTGTCGTTCAACAGCGGTGAACGGATGATGCGGTTCTCCTGCAAATCGGCCACATAGACATCCGATTCAGCGTCGAACACCTCCAGTCGCTTGCCGGCTTTGGAATGGAACGCGGGAACAATAACGTTGGTGCTGAAAGTGATGTAACGGCCTGACGGCGAGAAACCGAAATAAACCGAACCGCTGACCATGTCGGCTGTCTTGATGGCCAACTTGCGCAGTTTGCCGTTCTGGTTCAGAAAGGCCCCACCCTGAGGGCCGCGCACATAGAGCATCGAGAGCGAGGGATCCTGATGGGCCGGCGTGTGGCAGTTCATACACTGGTTGTCTGCATGCTGCCAGTCGCTCAGTGTTCTCTCGTCAAAGTTTTCAACGCAGCGCTGTTTAATCTGCAGTCTGCTCCATATTTCATAGTCAGGTTCTATCAACCGGTAGCTGAGCCAGGGGTCAACCTTGTCTTCGGTCACATACCAATGAAATGGTTTGTATTCCGTCCATCGGCCATTCTGCAAGGCTGTTACCACCACGCTGATATCCTGACGTTCAGCCAGCAGCTGTCGCCAATCGTCCTCATCGAACGTTACCTCGTTACCACGGGCACTGATTGTGACGTCGCCAGCCTTGACCTGCACAGCCTCCACATCACCACGCAACAGGAAGTTCAGCGGGGCAATGTTCTGGGGGATGGTCACGTCACAATAGTCCGGATAGATGGGGGGCAGCGCATCGTTCGTCTGGACGTCCTGCGGCGTAGGCGTACAGCCGGATAGCAGACCCAGTATATTTAGTAAAACTAGTATATCTAGTATTTTTTTCATATCTCAGGAGCCTTAACCTTGTCGAAATAATACCAGTAGGTGTCGCTGAATGCAGTACTGCCCCGTTGTTGGTTGTACTGCACGAAGCGTTGCATCACGTCTCTTTGTTTGACGTAGCGGTGCCACTCTTCTTCTGACGCATTGCTGCCTGCCAGCCAGATGCACAGCGCCTCTTGATAGAGTTTCTTCAATCGCGGACGCTGCGTGCAGTAGCGGTCGTAGTCGCGCTTGAAGTTTTCGATATCCTTCAGCAACAACGTGCTACAGAGTATATAGTCGAGCGCTACCTCATTGTCGGGATTGGAATCCAGCAGCTGCATCATGATAAAATGGGCATTGTCGCTGGTGCTGACGGTATCTTGCCGGTTATTGAAACGGGCTTTCTCCGCATAGTAAACTGCCGAAGGGGCATTCCGGGCCCATCCGCGCCAGACGAAAGTCTGCTCCATCAGCCCCAGGAACTTACCGGCAGCAACGCTGTCACCGCTGACCAGTGCACACTCAGCCAGACGCTTCACCATACGGTTGTTGCGGTTATCTGGCGAAAACACGTTAGCCATCATCGCAGCACGCTCGGTGAACGTCATATCGCCCAGTGCCCAATACAGCTCGTTCATATTAATGATTGTAAGAAGGGGTGTCTTAGGTCCGATTTTTTCAAACGTGCCAAGGTAGTTAGGCGTAAAGTCAAGCAGATGGTCGGGTAAATCGCCACGTTGAGCCTGTACAAGATTGTAGAAGAAAAGCATCTGATCATTCCAGCCTTTTGAGTTTTTTACAAGATCAACAACCTTGTCGTAATATCCGAAATAGTATTCGTTTTCTATAGCAAAGTTTTTCTCTAATATAAAATCTGGCCCTTGTAACTTTTTAATCTGGGGTAGTCCGAAAAGGAAATAGGCAGGTAGCAGTGCAACAGCCATTAAAGGGGTACAAGCCACCCAAGAGCCTCCTTTGTACACTTTATTCAACAACGACACGAGCCATAGCACCATCATCCAGCCCATAATAGAAATAGTGGACGACAGTCGATAACTTACGTCGAAATGACAGACAACCAGAAAAGCAAAGAGTAAAAATGTTAACAAGAGACGGGGTAGCCTCTTCAACTTGAAATTGCATAGAGCCCGATAAAGTATAATGACTGTCAGCAACAGGCAGACGTTTAATATTGTTGCACCTGCATAGAGATAATAATAAAACTGCGTCAGGAAGTCTCCTACTAATCGGGCAACACATCCCGGCTTATCGAAATAAGTACTGATGTATTCCCACGACAAGAGGAACAGCTGGTTCTGTTCTTGGTAGAAGAAATGGTAGGGGTAGAAATATTGGAAGAATACGAAAGAGCATAGGGTCATCAGCGCAATGACTATCCCGGACAAGCTTTTAAGGATGTTGGTCTTCACTATTTCTAATCCCATCTCTCTATTACTTTCAGATATTATTGTTCTTATCCTTTTTTTAAATGTGCTTGCAAAATTACAACATTAATTTGGATTTCATGTGATTTGATTATAAAATTTTTACCAAATATCCTATATCGGGAACAAAAAAGAGATTTTCAGGCTTTGTCAAATGAAACATTTTCTTTTTGTCGTGTAACACAAATAGCCGCAAATTGCGTTTTATATAATATATGTTACAAACAAGAAAGTATTATATATGTAAATAAATTAAATTTGCAGTCAAAATTATAAAATTCACTAACGCGATACAACTAACGTTGGCAACAACTATACATTTTTAATAATTAATTACTAATTAACTTAATTTATTTATGTGGAACTTTAAAAAGTTACAAAAAACCTTAGGTTTGTTGTTCCTGTTTACCATGCTCCCGCTGTCAATGAGCGCCCAGAGCATCGTCAAGGGAACTGTGAACGACGAGGCTGGTGAACCGGTTATCGGAGCCACAGTCAAAGTGCAAGGTAGTAATGACGGTACGATCACCGATTTCAACGGTGAATTCAGCGTCAATGCTGCCTCTAACGCCACACTGGTTATCTCCTACGTGGGTTATGTGACCCAGGAGGTGAAGGTTGCAGGCAAGAGTAACATCAACGTAACCTTAGTTGAAGACAACACAACGCTGAACGACGTGGTGGTCATCGGTTACGGTACGATGAAGAAAAAGCTGGTGACAGGTGCTACTGTTCAGGTAAAGGGTGATGAAATCGCCAAGCTGAACACCACCAACGCCCTGGAGGCCATGCAGTCGAGCACGCCTGGTGTGCAGATCACACAGTCGTCAAGCCAGCCTGGTAAGGGCTACAAGGTGTACATCCGTGGTATCGGTACCACTGGTGACTCTCAGCCTTTGTACGTGATTGACGGTGTTGCCGGTGGTAACCTCGATGGTATTAACCCCAACGACATCGAGAGCATCGACATTCTGAAGGATGCTGCATCGGCCGCCATCTACGGTGCCCGTGCTGCTAACGGCGTTATTCTGGTTACTACCCGTCAGGGTAAGGCTGGTAAGATTGAAATCAGCTACAATGGTGCTATCGGTTGGTCGAACGCCTACAAGCGTCCTCAGCTGCTGAATGCACAGCAGTACATGACCATCATCGATGAGTACACCTTCAACACTTCCGGTCAGAAGATGGATTGGACTGGCTTCGTTCCCAACGCTACTGCCATGCCTGACATTCAGGAGAAGGGCCTGATTGACATCCTCGATAAGGTGAAGGATGGCTGGGAAGGTACTGACTGGTGGGGAGCATTCGAGAACAAGAACGCCCTGCAGCAGAACCATTCTGTCACGCTGACCGGCGGTTCTGACCGCTCGAAGTTTTCAATGTCGTACACCTATACCGGCAATGAAGGTATCATGGGTGCTGACAAAGCTTCTAACTACAAGCGTCACACCATCCGCATGAACAGCGACCACGTGCTGTACAGAGTAAAGGATCTGGATGTCATCACCATCGGTGAGAACATCTCTATCGGTTACACCAAGAGCCACGACCTCGCTGAGGACGGTATGTACTGGAGCTATATCCATAGCTTGCTGCAGACTTGCCCGCTCATGCCTCAGTACGCTAACAATGGCGACATCTATACTTATCAGGATTTCATGGGTAATGTTACCTATGGTCAGGGTTGGAACTCTTCACTGTTCAGCAACCCCTGGGAGAATCTCCAGAAGGGTGGTTTCGGCGCAAATGCTGAGAGCCGCAACATAAACACCAGCGCTACTGCTTTCATGACCATCCAGCCCATCAAGGGCCTGAGACTGCGTTCTCAGTTCAACTACAACTGGGGTTCTGGTGCATATCGCGGCTACAATGAGCCTGTATCTTCAGGTTATGGTAATGCCACAAATACTACCTATAGTCTTAGCCAGAGCGCTTGGTTGAGTACCAACTGGTCAGTTGAGAACACCCTGACTTACGACCTGCCTATTATTTCTGGTCACAAGATCAGCGCCATGGTTGGTCAGAGCTTCCAGAGCACCGCTTGGAGTGTAAATCTTGGTGGATCAAACAAAGTTCAGTGGGGCGAGCAGCTCGCAACTCTGAAGGGTTGGGATTCTGCATACCTGTCGAACTTCAAGATTGCAAATGTTCCTGACATCGGTCTCACAGGCAAACCCAATGATGAAGAATATCTCGCTTCTTGGTTCGGTCGTCTGACTTGGGACTGGAACGAGAAGTATATGGCTACCGTTACCCTCCGCTATGATGGATCAAGTATTTTCACTGATGGTAAGCGTTGGGGCTGGTTCCCCTCTGTATCTGCAGGTTGGGTTGTCAGCAACGAGCCCTTCATGGAAAAGACCCGCAGCTGGATGGACTTCTTGAAGATCCGTGCATCTTGGGGTCAGAACGGTAACAACCGTATTGATAAGTACCAGTATCTGGCTACCATCGCTCTGTCAGGTGACGCAAACGACAGCGGTTATAAGTTCGGTTCTGACATGACAACTTCTACCAGTGGTACTCCGAATACTGGTGCTTACGCTAACATTGTTCCTAACCCCGACCTCACATGGGAGACTTCTGAGCAGCTCGACTTCGGTTTCGACGCTCGTTTCCTGAACAGCCGTTTAGGCTTGACCTTCGACTGGTATAAGAAGACCACCAAGGACTGGCTGATTGGAGGTAACCTGCTTGCTATCTATGGTACCAACCCCGCTGCCATCAATGGTGGTGACGTGAAGAACACTGGTATTGAGATCGCTCTTACTTGGAACGACCGCATCGGCAAGGACTTCAGTTATAACGTAGGTGTGAACTTCGCTACCAACAAGAACAAGGTAACCCGTATCGCCAACGACAACCACTATATCAATGGTCCGAGCAGCGTACTCTCACAGGGTACTGAGTACTGCTACCGTGCTGAGGAAGGCAAGCCTATCGGTTACTTCTACGGTATGTCTTACAGCGGCATCTGGCAGAACCAGGCTCAGATTGACGCTGCACGCGCAGCCGGCAAGGCTGTCCTTGACAGCGCACAGCCCGGTGACTGCATCTGGGACGACTGGAATGGTGACGGTGTGATTACCTATGCAGAAGGTGAGACTTGCGACCGCCATGAGATTGGTAACCCCAACCCCGATGTCACGCTGGGTATCAACCTCGGTCTGGCTTGGAAGGGTATCGACTTTGCTATCAACGGTGCCGGCGCATTCGGTCAGCAGATCCTGCGTTCTTACCGTTCGTTCAGTGATGCTCCCTATCAGAACTACGACACCACCATCCTGAACCGTTGGCATGGTGAGGGCACCTCAAACGATATGCCACGCATTTCAAGTACTGGTAGTGAGAATACCAACTGGGTATCTAACCGCTATATGGAAGATGCTGACTACTTCAAGATCAAGACCATCACACTGGGTTACGACTTCAAGCACCTGTGGAAGGGTTGTCCGTTCCAGCAGCTTCGTCTCTATGTTCAGGCTCAGAACCTGGTTACCTTCACTGGTTACACCGGTCTCGATCCTGAGGTTGGTAACTCAGCTGGCGGTAACGGTTGGGCTTCTGGTATCGACCTCGGTCTTTATCCGCCATCTCGTACCTATTTGGTTGGTGCAAGCATCAAGTTCTAAATCTAGAATTCAATTAAGAGATTAAATCGTATGAAAAAATATATTTTATCAGCAGTAGCTGTTTTATCAGCAACAACGTTGTTCACCTCGTGCAACGACTCGCTGGACACCGATCCACGCGTGACCGAGATGACCTCTGCCACATTCCCCGGCAAGCCTGCAGATGTAGAGGCATTGAATGCTGCTACCTACAGTATCATGAATACGCTGGGTGGTGGCGACCAGAGCGGTATTTGTAACAACCCATTCTATTGGTGGTGTATGATGTCTGACGAATGCTTCGGCAGTGGTGGTTTGCAGGACAATGTGAATAAGTCACTTCACCATTTCACAACGGCAAGTTCAAACCAGTACGAGCAGGAATTCATTCTTCTCTATGGTGGTATTTCACGTGCTAACAACCAGATTGAAACCATCGACAACGTTAATTGGACAGGAATTGAGGCTCAGCGCAATCAGCTCCTCGGTGAGGCATACTTCATGCGTGGCTTCTACACGCTGTTGCTCACCCAGTTGTTTGGTGATGTGCCTTTGATTACTTCTACTACTATTACTGACGAGATGCAGCAGCAGGTCAGCGCTGAGGAAGTCATCTATCCGCAGATACTGTCTGACTTCTTTTCTGCCAAGAACCTGATGAAGGCTGAAAGAGCCAACGGTTCAGGTCACGCTGATAAGTTCGCTGCCGAGGGATTTATGGCTCGTGCATGGATGTTCTGGGCTGGCTTCTATAAGAAGCAACTGGATCTCTCTTCTGGTGATGCTACTATGACGCTTGTAGAGCAGGAAGGCTGCCCCGCCGGAACTACATTGGCAAAGGCCCAGATTATAGAAGGTCTGAAAGACGTAGTCGACAATGGTGGTTACACGCTTTGTAAGGACTTCCGTTCACTTTGGCAGTACTCTAACAGTTTCCTTTGGGATGAGGCGCACGATGAGGCATTAAAGGCTGAAGGTAAAAAACAATATGCATTTATCGCTGATATGGATCGTGCTGACTGCTTCGACCAGCCTGGCATGGGTAACGGTAACACCGAGGAAATCTTCCAGATTCAGTTCATGAACGCCTCTAGCTGGGACATTGGTGGTACATACAACAATCCTCGTATGTATTCTAACTACCTCTCTTGCTTCTGGGGTCTTCGTAACGGTGCTACCAACGACAATGGTAAGCGCACCAAGACCTATCCGTTCAACCAGGGTTGGGGTCAGGGTACTCCTTCAAACAACATCTGGGATGACTGGGATAACGCAGATCCCCGTAAGCTTGCTACTTTGATTGACCTCGATCATGAGCTTGACGGTTACACCTACGAGAAGGATGACAATGAAGAGTCTGGCTATGCTTGTAAGAAGTATGCTGAGGTTAATCTGTGGCAAAACGCTAGTGACAACGATGCATGGTGGGAGCAGTGTGAAGGTTATTCTTCCAGCGCACTTGGCAACCCCCAGCAGGGTGACCACTTTGAGGACTTCTATCTGATGCGTTATCCCGACGTACTGTTGATGCTTTCCGAGCTAACAGGTGACGCTCAGTATATGAACGTAGTACGTGCTCGCGTCGGCTTACCTGCAGTCTCTTATTCCTTGAAGGCTCTTCAGGAAGAGCGTCGTTGGGAATTTGCATTGGAAGGCCTTCGTTTCAACGACCTGCGTCGTTGGTCTGGCATTGACTCTGGTACCAGCTCACTCGCTGCTAACGCTCTACAGGCTCAGAAGGGTAAATCTATTACATGCTATGGTAAGAAGAATAGTATGACAATGGAACACATGACGTCTTCTTGGGCTAAGCGTTATGCTGATACCAATGGTTTCTTGCCCAAGCCTCAAAGACAGATTACTCTGATGAATAATGCAATGCAGCAGAACCCAGGATGGGATGAGAATACTCCTGCTGCAGAGTGGACATACAAAGTTCTTTATTAAAATTATAACAAGTAATAAATATGAAAAAGAATATAATTTTGCTTTTTGTCACAGTATGTGCTATCGTAGCCTGTGATCCTACTCATGAGGATATCAGCAATGCTGGCAACATAACTATCGACGAGCTCAAGGCGAAGTCAAGTATCACTGTTGACAAGGCTGGAAGTGGCGCAAATGGTAATGTCATTACCTGCCAGACCTTAGCTGCCGTCAATGCAAAGTGGGACATTGGTGGAAAGGAGTTCATTGGTAACTTCGCTACAAAGAAGATGAAGCTTGGTAAGCACAAGGTCATTCTGACCGCTCTCTGTGCTGACGGTACCATACTGAAGGACAGTGTTGAAGTTGAGTGTCAGGAAATCACCGATCCGCTGCAGAAGTTCTGGATCTATGGTGACGTGGCTAACTTCCCCGAGCAGGTTCCCTTCTCTCCCGGTGCATGGGACGCTGCTGCTATGCGTTTCAGCTCTACCGAGGGTGCTCACCTGCCCACGATTCCCGATGACGTCTACTTCGGTCTGAAGACCCTGATCTTCGACATCTCAGACGCCAATGGTGTTGACATGAAGGTGATGAACGGTTGGTGGAGTAACACCTATTACGATCACGTTAACTGGGTGGACGGTCTGAATGAACTTCAGATTACCGAGACCATGGCTAAGGAATGCGCTAAGGGTAATGGTGGTGAAGGCCGCGACCTCGACCTCATGCTCTACAGCGGTTCTATGACGCTGAACTCTGTTTACTATGAGGAATAATATTTATTCCCTTGGTTAAAATAATCAATTAGGGTTGGCTCGAAAGAGTCAACCCTTTTTATATGTATTGACCGGTACTCGCTGACTATGTATTATCCACAAAAACGATAATTCAATCTATGTATTATCCACAAAAACGAAAATTCAATAATTCTCCGCTAAATAGCGTAAGTCACTGATTGTCAGAAGAATAATAGCGGAGAAATTTTGGCATTCTGGTTATGAGGCGGGGGATTGCGTACATGGCGTTAGAGCGAATACGCTTACGATTGGATAAGGATGGGATGGTAAATACGAGGACTTTGTGGAAACGCTGAAGCGTCTTACTTAATGAGATAAGGCTTCCGAAGCATCAAAAGAGTGCTTCCAAGGCATCAAAAGAGGGCTTCTGAGCAACCTGCCACTTAAGTGGTAAGTTCTTAGGACTTAAGTGGCAGGAATCTACGACTTAAGTGATAGGCTGCTAGAACTAAAGTGGCAGATTTATAAGAAGGGCATTCCGACATGTTCGGATAACTCCTCGTTGCGAGGAGTTCAGAATAGGAATCCTCTTTTTTTAGTTATTATTTGGCAGTTTGGCAGAAAATGCTTAACTTTGTAGCCTAGAAACGAACAGCTGTAAAATATGATGACCAACGAACGCAGGTATCCAATAGGAGTACAGACCTTTGAGAAAGTTATCAAGGGGAGATATGTCTATGTAGACAAAACCGATTTGATGTGGAAGATGACTAAGGTGAGCAATTATGTTTTCCTGAGCCGCCCACGTCGTTTCGGAAAGTCATTGCTTTCGTCTACCCTCCATTCCTTCTTTGCCGGACAGAAGGAACTGTTTGAGGGACTGAAGGTGATGCAGTTGGAACAGGAATGGACGGAGTATCCAGTCATTCATCTTGATATTAGTATTGCAAAAGGCAAGGAGTCGGCCGATGAACTGCGACGGACGCTGATGCTGATGTTGTCACGTGATCAGTTCTTCGACGGCAATGATTTCGAAAAGACGCCTGGCGAAAGACTGACTGGCATGATTCATCGCGCTTATGAGAAAACAGGACATCAGGTCGCGGTTATTATTGACGAATATGACGCACCGTTGCTCGAAGTGCTCCATGAGGAGGAAAATCTTCCTGCTTTCCGCAAGGTAATGCAAGAGTTCTATGTGCCACTCAAGGCTTGTGACCCCTACATCAAATTCTGCTTCATTACAGGTATTACGAAATTCTCACAGCTGAGCATCTTTTCCACCATCAACAACCTGAAAAATCTCTCCATGCGCCCCGACTTCTCAGCTATCTGTGGCATTACGGAAGAGGAAGTGAAGACGGTCTTTACCGAGGACATCCGAATAATGGCAGAGAAATACGAGTGTACTCCAGAGGAGATGTTTCTTAAGATTAAAAATAGGTATGACGGCTACCATTTCGCAAATGAGTCGCCCGACATCTATAACCCCTTTAGTCTGCTCAACGCTTTTGATGACCGTGAGCTGACCAGCAGCTGGTTTGCGTCGGCCACCCCCTCCTATCTTATCCAGCAGATGAAGCATTTCCGAACCGACATTACCAGCTTGGATAACATGGAGGAGCCAGCAGAGGCTTTCGATATTCCCACGGAGGCCATGACAACAGCACTGCCCTTACTATACCAAAGTGGCTATCTGACCATCAAGGGCTATGATCGTGAAACAGAGATGTACAAGCTCTCTATACCCAATCAAGAGGTGCGCATAGGCTATACCAAAGGTTTGTTGCCGACTTATACGGGAATAGAGATTGGCTATACGCAAAAAGGTTTCGCACTGAAATTCTGGCAAGCTCTGAAAAAGAATGACCTGGAGCTGGCTTTACAGGAGATGAAAACTTTCCTTGCCGCCGTTCCCTATGTAGAGGGTTTCAAGAAGAAACTGGAGGAGGCCGCCACGGCAGAGGGGTTCTATGAATACACGCTCTGGCTTATCTTCAACATGCTCAACGTTTATGCCCGCACACAAGTCAAGTGTGCCGGAGGCAGGACGGACATGGTAGTCTGGATGCCCGATGCTATCTATGTGTTGGAACTGAAGGCAAATGGTACGGCAAAAGAGGCGCTCGATCAAATCAACACGAAAGGCTACGCCATACCATACGCCACAGATGGACGTCGTGTCGTAAAGGCCGGCATTCGCTTCAATATTAACTCTCGTACTATCGATGAATGGATTATAGAATGAATAACAAAAGCAAATTATCCAATGCCATCCTCTATGGAAGCCTGTTGGCTTTCATCGCGTTTGTCGTTTACATATTACACCTTAATCAAGAAGTGTTCTATACGGCACACGACCGTTCCGAATTCATCTTCGGAGCTCCTTTCTTCCACACGCTCATGTCGAAGCCCTTCGGTCTGATGCGGTATGTGGGAGCCTGGCTCACGCAACTGTTCGTGGAGCCGGAGTTAGGTTCGACTGTGCTGGTGGCTGTCTGGTTGCTGATATTTTGTGTGGGTGCGAAAGCATTCCGGTTGCAGGGAAGTGCCTCGGCACTGATGCTCTTGCCTGTTGCCTGCCTGCTCACATCAATGGTCGACCTGGGCTATTGGATATATGTTTACCCCGTCAGAGGCTATTGGTTCTCGCAATCGGTTGGTTACCTGGTCATGCTGCTGCTACTGTGGGCAGCACGCTGCACCCCACGCAAATGGCATCTCGCCTGGTATGTGCTGGGCGTATGCCTCTATCCCGTGCTGGGATGGTTTGCCTTGCTTTTCGTCGCATGTCTGATACTTTTCGGGAAGCCCAGCTGGCGCGAGCTCTTGGGCATCATTCTGCTCATCGTCATCACCAGCATCTGCCACACGCAGCTCTTCTCGTATCTGAGGGACGACGACGTCGTAATGGCAGGATTCCCACGTTTCGTAACACCCATCGACAACACTCCGCGCCTCTCCCTACCCTTCTGGGTGCTTGGTGTTATCTCTGTACTAATCCCATTTGGTAAGAAGTTAGCGGATACTCCTCTTACTTCTTATCTCTTACCTCTTACCTCTTGCATTGCAGGCATTATCTTCACCTCGTCGCTCATGTATTACGACAAGAACTACATCGACGAGATGCGCATGGTGCGCGTCGCGTGCAGCGACAACTGGAAGGAGGTGCTGGCTATGGCAGAAGAAAACAAGAAGCCCACCAGCACGATGATGTTTCTTAAGAATATTGCGCTGATGAACGAAGGCGGCTTGCTCGACCGTTCGTTTAAGCTGGGCAATGATGCTATGGACATTTATAATCCCGATTCTGTTCACGTATCCCTCTTGGACATCGCGTCGCCGCTGGTCTATTATAATTACGGCATGATGAATGAAGCCATCCGCTTGAGTTACGAGAATGCCATACAGGCTGGCTTCTCGCCTTTCTACCTGAAGATGCTGGCACGCTGTGCCTTGGCTTGCGGCGACCAGAAACTGCTGGAGCGCTATACGACACTCATCCACAAGATGCCGTTCTATGGTAACTGGCAACCAGCTCCTGTCACAGAAAAGGTAAAGGAATTGCAGAAAAGTTATCCTGATGAGATCACTGGCGTTGAGAGAAGTGACAGTTATCTTGTCAACAGCATTAGCCTCTGGTACAAATCTGATAGTAAGGTGGCTTCAGAACAGGCGTTGCTCTATGCCATGCTGCGTTGCGACTCACGCCGTTTCTGGGAATCGCTGCGTAGCTTTGTGCGGTTGCACATGAACGAGGTTTTTCCGTTGCATGCACAGGAGGCTTATATCCTTTTTATGGATAAGTCTCCGGAAAAGAAACGCATGATGATCCCTGTCAATCAGGCTATTTACGAACGCTACAAACAGTTCTGGAAGGTTTTGGAAGAAAAGGCGCAGCCTGGCAAGACCGTCTATACGCTTGGTGAAGAAATGCGTAAAGAATTTGGAGACACCTACTGGTGGTACAATGTTTTCGGACGGAAACCTATTAGTATCAATGGAAATATTAGTCACGAAGTTGCATCATAAATAATCATGAAAAGATATATACGTTTCAGTTTCCTGCTTCTGGCTGTCGCGGCGGTGCTGCTCACGTCGTGTACGAACCATCCCGACGTGCCCTCATCAAGTCGTGCAGCACGCTGTCTGCCAGCCATCTTCCCTGACTATTGCGATGTCACCGTGCCGTGCAATATTGCACCGCTGAACTTCATGCTTCCGGCTGACGAGTACGAGGAGTGTGTGGCACGTATCACAACACCCGATGGCCAGCAACAGACGTATGGTAAGGGCGTGAAGGTCCAGATACCTGAGGAAGAATGGCACACGATGCTCGCTGCGTCGAAGGGAAAGAGCATGAAGGTTGAGGTCTGGGGACTGAAAAACGGCGAATGGCTCTCGTTCAGCCCGTTTGTCATCTATGTGGCCGAACAGCCCATCGACGAATATGTGTCATACCGCCTCATCGAACCGTCATACGTCGCATGGACCTCTATGGAGATTGCCCAGCGTAACATCACCACTTTCGAAGAGACACAGATCTTCAACAATGAGATTACCATGAACGACAACAGGATAGGCCAGTGCATCAACTGTCACAGCTATCAGAACTACAAGACCGACAACATGCTCTTCCATGTGCGTCTCTCGAATGCGGCCACTGTGATTGTGAACGACGGCAAGGTGAAAAAAGTTAATCTGAAACGCGACTATACCATTTCGTCTGGTGTCTACCCTGCTTGGCATCCAACTGCCAAACTGATTGCCTTCTCGACCAACAGGACACGACAGGGATTCCATACGCTGAACCCCAATAAAATCGAGGTGTACGATGAAGCCAGCGACCTGATACTCTACGATGTAGAGACCGATTCTGTGAGTGTCGTCTCGAACGACTCCACACTGCTGGAGGTCTATCCCACCTGGTCGCCCGATGGCAAATGGCTCTATTACTGCAAGTCCGCTCCATTGCCCGAAGAGATGAACGGCAAGGATATCCGAACGACCTATCCGAAGGTGCAATACAACCTGTATCGTCGTTCGTTCGATGTAGCCACACACAACTTCGGCGACGAGGAACTCGTCTACGACGCTGCATCGCAAGACAAAAGTGCCACCCTGCCACGCGTCAGCCCCGACGGGCGCTATCTGCTGTTTGCACGGGGACAATATGGCTGTTTCCACATCCGCCATATCGATGGCGACATATTTTGTATGCCACTCGATGAAGAGAATCCGCAGTTCCTCGATCTTCGGGGGCTGAACAGCGAAGGGTTTGCCGACAGCTACCCCACGTGGTCGAGCAACGGACGCTGGATTATGGTTTCCAGTCGTCGCGGCGACGGCAACTTCAGCCGTATCTATATCTCTTATTTCAATAACGGAAAAGCAGAAAAGGCCTTTATGCTGCCGCAAAAAGACCCCGAACAAAACACCTTCCGCCTGAAGTGCTATAACCGTCCGGAGTTTATGGTTGAACCTGTTCACACCAGCGTTGCTGAGTTCGCAAAGGTATTTGACAAATAGTTTAGATGAAGCATCATTTCACTTCCCACATTAGCCAAGCGCTTTGCACACTCTTGTTTGGGGTGGCGGTACTGCTGTTTTTCGGAATGGCCTATCCGCACCACCTGCATTATCAGGAGCAGTACCAGCTGTTTCTCTTCGACAGCAACTACGTGTGGGATATCATCCGAATGCCTGGGGGTGTAGCCGACCTGCTGGGGCGATTCTGTACGCAGTTCTTCCAGTTTGCATGGGTGGGGGCTGCCATCATTGCCGTGTTGCTCTCGCTGGTGCAGCTGCTGACGCTCCGTCTGGCCAAATGGGGTTGGCTCTATGGACTTAGCTTTGTACCTTCGTTCCTGCTCTGGCTCTTCCTGCTCGACGAGCATGCCTTGTTGGGTGGCGTCTGGGCAGTGCTGCTCACACAATTCGCCGTTTGGGGACTTGTCCGGTTGAAAGGGTGGACGCAACGCATCGCCATCCCAGTCATTCTTTTCATCCTCTATTGGATAGCCTTCGGTGGCAGCCATTACTATCGTTACCCGACGGTATTCCCTACCCTGCTATATGTGGCGTGGGTGACTGCCGTCATCATCCCCTTGGCGATGAGGTTTGTGAATTCTCTCACCTCTCACCTCTTACCTCTCACCTCTTTTATATTGGTGGCAGCCATCATGGGAACTGTTGTGTGGAAAAATGCCAATTTCAAGGCTGAGAAGGTGATGCAATACGACTTCATGGCGCGGCACCAGCAATGGAACCGCATCTTGGAAACCATCAACACCGAAAAACCGAACAATCAGATTGGTGTAACGGTCCAGAATCTGGCTTTAGCCATGCACGGCCAACTCATCAACCACCTCCTCGACTACAACCAGAATGGTATTGCAGGCTTGTTGCCTGATGTCCAAAGCGATGCTACCAGTCCACTGCCTACAGCCGAGGTACACTATCAGTTGGGAATGATCTCTGTTGCCCAGCGTACGGTTTTCGAGGCGCAGGAAGCCATACTCGACTTTCAGAAAAGTGGTCGATGCTACAAACGGCTGGCTCAGACCAATCTGATTCTTGGCAGCTATGAAGTGGCACGCAAATACCTGATGGCGCTCCAAAAGACACTTTTCTATCGCGATTGGGCTAACGAGACACTGCCGCTGTTGGGTAATGAAGAGGCAATAGCCAAACATCCTGAATACGGACGCTTGCGCCAGATGGTTTGCGACGAAGACTATTACTTCAGCGACCACGTAACACCCGAGATGCTCGAGGGCCTCTATGCCTGCAATACGGATAATCACCTGGCCTTGGAATATCTGAAGGCCTATTATGTACTGACGGGCGACCGTGAGAATTATGCCAAATTACTACTTCAAAACTCTGCGCAACAATGAAACGGAATCTATATACAGTTCTCACCTCTTGCCTCTTACTGCTTACCTCTTGCATTCTGATGGCTTGCACCGAAACCGTCAGCGATGCAAAGCAGGAGGCCAATCTGCCTGCAATCTATCCCGACTACCTCGGTGTCACCATACCTGTAAATATCGCGCCTCTCAATTTTAGCATGACGAGCGAGGAGACCTTGCGTATTGATGCCGTCATTACTGATAAGCACGGCAACAACCTGCATAGTCAGGGCGAAGAATCGGTCGATTTCAATTTGGACGACTGGCACGCGCTGCTTGCCCAGAATCGGGGCGACTCGCTCACAGTCACCGTATCAGCCAAATATACTGATGGTTGGCACACCTATCGTCCGTTCTCCATCTACGTGAGTCCTGATAGCATCGACTACGGCATCTGCTACCGTCTCATCGCCCCGGGCTACGAGGTATGGAGCAAGATGGGTATCTACGAGCGTGACCTTTCCTCGTTCGACGAGCGTCCGTTGATTGAGAATACGCAGTTCGAGGGTTGCGTCAATTGTCATAGCTTCAATCGGGGCAATCCTGCCGATATGAGCCTGCATATTCGTGGCCCCCATGGTGCCACCCTGTTGCGACACAACGACAGTCCTCTCATTGCCTACAACACCAAAACCGCCCAGACGCTCGGTTTCTGTGTCTATCCCTACTGGCATCCGTCTGGCCGTTATATCGCCTATTCCACCAACGCCACGAGTCAGCTGTTCCACAACGCTGACCGTAACCGCATCGAGGTATTCGATACCGCCTCCGACCTCCAGGTCTACGACGTCGAAAAAAACGAGCTGCTGTTGTCGTCCCTGCTCAAGCAGGACTCCATCTATGAGACCTATCCCGTCTTCTCTGCCGATGGCCGTTCGCTCTATTTCTGTGCAGCCCGCGCCCTCCCCGAGGATAGTCATCAGCTCGACTCCATCCACTATAACCTCTGTCGCATCGATTTCGATCCTGCAACGGGTTGTTTCGGCAACGAGATAGAAACTATTTTCGACGCTGCTTCTCAGCACCAGTCGGTTTCCTTCCCTCGTCCCTCGTACGACGGACGGTTCATCTGTTACACACTATCCGACTACGGACAGTTCAGCATCTGGCACCATGAGGCCGACCTTTATCTGCTCGATCTCTCAACGGGCGAGAGCCGTCCGATGACGGGAGCAAACTCAGACGATACGGAGTCGTTCCACAACTGGAGCACCAACTCGCGTTGGCTTGTGCTCAGCTCTCGTCGCGACGACGGTCTTTTTACGCGTCCCTACTTCTGTCACATCGACTCCAAGGGGCGTGTCAGCAAGGCCTTTATGTTGCCACAACGTAATCCCCGTCGCTTCTATCGCGAACGTTTCCTGTCTTTCAATGTGCCCGATTTCATCATCGCCCCCACACGCTTCGATGGTCAGAAGGCCTGCCGGCTTATTATCGATGATTCCCGCAAGCCGTTTGGCATACGAAAATAGTCCCCAGACCAAAAAAACACCACTTTTAACCCATTTTATGATACCTTTTGAAAAAAAGTATCAAAGAAAAGTAAAAAAGTATTGCTGTTATTCAAAAAATAGTATTAACTTTGCAACGTCAAACTGACAATGATAACATAAAATACTATTAACTAACAGACAAAGTATGAATCTAAATTGCAGAACAAACTCTCTGCTGGCGGGATTATGTGCAATAACCCTGCTGGGCTATTCGCCCGTAGTGTATGCCGCTGAGGGCAGTTCGCCGCTGCCCAATGAGGTACAACAGGCGAAGAAGATTACAGGTACTGTGTCGGACGCTATGGGTCCCGTCATTGGTGCCAGTGTAGTTGTAAAGGGTACTTCGAACGGTGTCGCTACCGACTTCGACGGTAACTTCACGCTAAGTGTCAATCAAGGTCAGACCATCGTGGTATCTTACATCGGATACCTCACAAAGGAAATCAAGATTGACAGTCGTTCCAACTATTTGATTACTCTCGAAGAAGACAAGAAGATGCTCGACGAGGTCGTGGTCGTAGGTTACGGTACGATGAAGAAATCGGACATCTCCGGTGCTTCCGTCTCGCTGGGTGAGAGCGCCGTGAAGGGTTCTATCATCACATCGCTCGACCAGTCGCTACAGGGTCGTGCCGCCGGTGTGACAGCTGTATCGACCTCGGGTGCCCCCGGTACGTCGTCGGCCATCCGCGTGCGTGGTACGGCAACCATCAATGCCAATGCCGAGCCGCTGTACGTCATCGACGGTGTCATTGTGCAGTCAGGCGGACAGAGCGGTGCTTCCTATGGTTTGGGCGATGCACTGGGTAACGGTAGTGTTTCGACTATTTCTCCCCTGTCGACCATCGACCCTGCCGACATCGTGTCGATGGAGATTCTGAAGGATGCCTCCGCCACGGCCATTTATGGTGCTCAGGGTGCCAATGGCGTCGTACTGATTACTACCAAGCATGGTAAGGCCGGCGAAGCCAAGTTCTCCTACAACGGCATGGTGGCATGGAACCGTCAGACCAAGCGCTTAGACATGATGAATCTCCGCGAATATGCTGAGTTCTACAATAATCTGGTCAGCCAGGGCGAGCTGACAGCCGATGCCAATCTGGCCGACCCCAGCATTTTGGGCAAGGGTACCAACTGGCAGGACGCCGTCTTCCAGACCGCCTTGCAACACAGCCACCAGATTAGTGCCCAGGGTGGTACCGACAAAGTGCAGTACTACGTTTCTGCCGGTTATATGAATCAGGAAGGTACAATCATCGGTTCCAAGTTCGACCGTCTCTCCGTCCGCGCCAACATCGACGCGCAGCTGAAGAGCTGGCTGAAGATGGGCTTCAACGCCACCTTCACGAACACCAACGATGACCTGAAGCTGGCCGACAGTGACGAGGGTCTGATTAACTATTCGTTGACCACGATTCCCTCTATACCTATTTATAATATAGACGGCAGCTACTCCAGCATCTCGCAGGAGGGTTACACGAACCCCAACCCCATTGCCATGGCCATGCTGGACGAAATCAAGCTGAACCGTAAGAAACTGACGGGTAACATCTTCTTCGAGGTGACACCCATCAAGAACTTAGTGTGGCATACCGAGCTGGGCTACGACATCAGTGCCAGCAAGGGTGACCGCTGGAAGCCTACGGTATCACTGGGAACATGGACCCGCGACGACAATTATTCCTCCATTCAGAAGAACAGCAGCACTTTCTGGCAGCTGAAGAACTATATCACCTATAGCCGCACCTTCGGCAAGCACTCTGCCACGGCCATGGTCGGACAGGAATGCTGGGAGTCGAAATACGACTATAACAACGTCGCCAATACAGCCCTGCCTTCAAACGATGTACACAATCCGCAGCTCGGTGACGGTACGCCACAAATCGGCTCAGGATTCGGAAGCAGCTCGATGGCGTCGTTCTTCACCCGCTGGACCTACAGCTACGACAACCGCTACAATGCCACCTATACCTATCGTTACGACGGCAGCTCAAACTTCGGTCCCGATAAGCGGTGGGCAGGCTTCCACTCGCTGGCAGCCTCGTGGCGCTTCTCGAACGAGAAATTTGTCGAGAGCTGGGCAGGCAACGTGCTGAGCAACGGTAAGCTGCGCATCGGCTGGGGTCAGACGGGTAACTCGGCCATCTCAGGCTATCGCTGGGGTGTCGCCGTCGGTGCCATCAACACGGCACTCGGCAAGAGCTACCGCCCGCTGAACATTGCCAACAGAAGCGTACAGTGGGAGAGCCAGGAGCAGTGGAACATCGGTCTGGACCTCGGCTTCCTGAACGACCGCATCAACCTGACCGTAGACTGGTATCGCAAGGAGTCGAAGGACATGCTGATGCAGCTGCAGGTGCCAACCTACATGGGTTCAAGCCTTATCTCTAACGGCTCTGCCCTGCTGCAGCCGCCTTACGGCAACTATGGTACCATTCGCAATACGGGTCTGGAATTCACCCTCAACACCCATCCGCTGGTGGGCAAGTTCGAATGGGACTCGGAATTCCAGATTTCGTTCAACAAGAACAAGCTCGTCTCGCTCGGCGACACGGATACTCCCCTGCAGGGCTACGGCCAGTGGAACGACGTGGTCAGCCTGACGCATGTCGGCGAGAGTCTGTTCAGCTTCTACGGCTATGTGACGGACGGTGTCTACGAGAGCTTAGAGGACATTGAGACCTCTGCCAAGCCCGTGAAGTATCCTACCAACGGCGGATTCGCCAAGGGTACCACGGTATGGGTCGGCGACATCAAGTACAAGGATCTGAACGGCGATGGTGTCATTGACGAGCAGGACCAGACCAACATCGGTTCTCCGATGCCTAAGTTCACCTTCGGCTGGACGAACACCTTCCGCTGGAAGAACTTCGACCTGAACATCTTCATCAACGGCTCGTATGGCAACAAGGTGGCCAACTACCTGAAGATGAAGCTCACTCACATGAACTCCGCCTGGACCAACCAGCTGGTTGACGTGAACGACTGCGCTCGCCTGGAGGCTATCGACCCCACCAAGGACTACTCTGCAGGTGTCGACCGCGGTGACGGCACGCTGATTTACAACTGGTACGACGACATTACCAACGTCCGCATTGCCAATGCCGGAACCAGCATGCCTCGTGCCAGCATCCAAGACCCGAACGATAACGACCGTTGGAGCGACCGCTATATTGAAAACGGCAGCTACATCCGACTGAAGAATGTTACGCTGGGATATACCTTCCCCAAGAACATGATTAAGCGTATTGGTCTAGAGTCATTACGCATCTATGCCAACCTTCAGAACCTGGTGACCATTACCAAATATAGTGGTTACGACCCGGAAATTGGTGTGAGCACTGCTTCGGTAAACGTCATGGGACTGGATAACGGACGTTATCCGTCACCGACGACCTATTCACTCGGACTGAACGTATCATTCTAACCCTAAACAAGCAAACAATATGAAACTCAATATATTCAAATATGGTCTTTTCGCTGTCGTCCTTTCCATCGGACTGACTTCTTGCGACGATTTCCTCGACAGACCGGCAGAAGACAGCTACAACGAGGAAAACTACTACCAGACCGATGCCCAGTGCATTGCCGGCGTGGGCTACCTCTACAGTTCGCCCTGGCACGACCTGCTGCGTGGCTATTTCATGATTGGCGAGATGCTCTCCGGCAACCTCTACGCCGGCCAGAACGCCTACGTAGGCTTCACCGTCAACGGCTCTGACCAGAACCTGAAGCTGGCATCAGCCTCAATGTGGTCGGTGATAGCACATGCCAACACCGTTTACAACAGTATCAAGAAAGCGCCGTCAAGCGTTTCCGACCTGGCCCGCAATACCAGCATGGGTGAGTGCCTCACTTGGAAGGCCATGGCCTACTTCTATCTGGTACGCACGTTTGGCGAGATACCCATTATCCACGATAATGCCTCTTCGCTGGCTGCTGGCAACTACAACAGTGTTCAGAAGGTTAAGATTTCCGATGTCTACGACTACATCATCCTGACACTGGAGAAGGCCCGCGAGCTGCTTCCCAAAAGCAATTCTGCCGGCCGTATCGACTACTATTGCGCCACGGCGCTGCTCGCCAAGGTCTACCTGACGAAAGCCGGCTGCAAGGGTTCGCTCGACGCCAACGACATGGCCATGGCTGCAGCCTATGCCAAGGAGGTCATCGACGAATCCGGCCGCAAGCTGATGGACAACTACGAGGACGTCTTCCGTCTGCAGAACAACAACAGCTCTGAGAGCCTTATCGCCTGGCGCTGGACAGCCAACGGCAACGTATGGACGGCTCAGAACTACCTGCAGTGCGACCTGGGCATGCAGGGCTTCGACGAGTTCGGCGACACCTGGGGCGACTGGACTGCTCCCTCTGTCGACCTGCAGGAAGCCTTCGGCATCAAGCTGCTCGAACAGCAGCCCGACGCATGGATTAACAATGTGGATACCCGTCTGAGGGGCACCATGATGCTGCCGGGATTCTACTACAGCTACTTCTGGCAGGACAAGGGCGGATTCAGCTATCTCGACTTCATGTTCAACAGCGACTATAACGGCAGTGCCCCCGGCCAGCTGAACTCGCCGACGGGCTCTAACTGCGTGAAGCACCTCTATGGCGACGCCTACGACCACGTGGCAGGCATCGGCCATTCGGCAGCATATATGTACAACAGTCTGGCAACCCACCTGCTACGCCTTTCCGACGTCTATCTCATCTACGCCGAGGCAATGACGGGTACGTCGGGCACCACCACGAACCAGGATGCCATCGATGCGTTCTATGCTGTACGACATCGCGCTATCAAGAACTACGAGAAGCCCACTTCCCTGTCGTGGAGCGACATCTGGAAGGAGCGTCGTCTGGAACTTGCCCATGAGGGCGACCGCTGGTTCGACTACGTCCGCGTCAGCTACTACAATCCCGAATTCTGCATCAAAGACCTGACCAACCAGAAACGTAACCAATTCTGGAACCTCAGCGATTTGTACAAGAACTACTACGAGACGGGCAGCTGGACAATCAGCAACCAGGGCTACGACGAAAACACCTCAGCCCCCAACGTGTATATGCTGATGAAAAAGAACGCCGACACGGGCAAGTATTTCTTCCTGCTGCCCTTCCCGACGGAAGACGTGACGACCAATCCCAACATGGCCACCAGCGTCGACGGCATACACGTTGATATCAATTCAACCTACAGTTATGACTAATTTAACAAAGACCTTTTGAATTATGAAAACAGCAATATATAACAGAGGATTCTTCCTTGCTCTTGCTGCCTTGGCAGGACTGATGCTCACATCGTGTAAAGATGAGCCCGACAAGTATGAGGTGGCAGACGGAACGCCTTCCATCAACTATATCCGTTGCCTGTCTACGGAAATCGTAGGCAACAACGACGCCGAAGACACGCACTACACCAACGGCGAACTGGTGACCAGCGCATCGCCCCAGTCCCTGCTCTGTCTCGTCGGCGAGAACCTGCGCAGTGTCTATGAGTTATACTTCAACGACCAAAAGGCCATTCTCAATTCCAGCTACATCACGGACAACACGCTGATAGTAGCCGTTCCGAGAGGCATTCCCGAGGAAGTGTCTGACAAAATCTACATGATTACCCAGGACAAGGACACCATCACGCACGACTTCAGCGTCGTCATCCCCGGTCCTTCCATCAGCACCATGTCATGTGAATATGCTGCAGCCGGCTCTACGGCATACATCAATGGCAGCTACTTCATCGACGACCCCAACGTGCCGCTGACAGTCACGTTCCCCAATGGCGAGGAGGTGACCGACCTGGTCATCAGCAACAACTACAGCACACTGACCTTCACCGTGCCTGAGTGCGACATTTCCGGCCCCATCACCGTGACGAACATCTATGGCAGCACGACGTCGAGCTTCTACTACAAGGACACGCGCGGACTGCTGTTCGACTTCGACGGTGTGACAGGTCTGGGACAGCACGGCTGGCACAACAACCTGCCCGTGACCGACGAAGGCGGCATTACCGGCAACTACCTGCAGTTGGGCAATGGCGAGGCCACGCTGAACGGCGACGGTTCCACATGGGACGACAGCCACTTCTCGTTCGAATACTGGCCCGGCAACTGGCAGGATCCCGAGGACTACCAGGGTGACGGTATCCTTCTGACCGACCTGTCCGACTTCTCGAAGTGGGAGAACATGGCGTATAAATTCGAGATGTACATCCCGTCGAGCAACCCGTGGTCAGCCTGTGCCATGCAGATCATCTCCGGTGGTGTAGACCTTGTCTCTATGGGCAATGAAGGCACCAAGGACATTTACGGCAATACGACGGCAGGATGTAACAACACCTACATCTCGTCCAACGCCGTACCTCGCGCCCTGTACCGTCCCTGGACCAGCAGCGGCTCGTACGATACTGGCGACGAGTGGGTTACCGTCGTCATCCCCATCAAGAGCTCGTTCATCTATGGATTCAGCGGAGCAGCCGCCACAGGCACCATCACCGGTTCCAGCTTCTTCACCAGCCTCTGCATCTTCGTCAGCGGCGGTGGTGTGGAGGGTTCCGACTGTGCTCCGATTATCCGCATAGACAACATACGTGCCGTACCATATAACTAATTCTTAAAAGCATTGCAATTATGAAAAATATCAAGAATATCCTCACCCTGTTAGTGATGGCCCTCGTCGGGCTGTCGCTGACGGCGTGCAGCAACGACGACCTGGACACCAACCAGTATCAGGGCGGTGTCAGTCTCAACGCATACGGTCCCAACCCCGTCATGCGTGGCGGAACCCTGCGCTTCGTGGGTAGCAATCTCGACCAGATTGCCAGCATCCAGATTCCCGGTGTCTCTGCCATTACCAACTACGAAGTCATCAAGGCCGGCGTGCCCAGCGAAATCCGCGTCACCGTTCCCAAGGACGGTCCCACAGTGGGTTACATCACACTGACCACGAATACGAACCAGACCATTACGACGAAGAGCGAGCTGACCTATACGGAGAGCATAGAGTTTGAAGACTTCACGCCCGCTTCAGCTATGCCTGGCGACGTGGTGACCATCAAGGGCGAATACCTGAATCTGGTCTACTCGTTGGCCTTTGCTGACGGAGTGGTAGTCGGCGAGTCCGACTTCATCACCCACGACCGCTACGCCATCACGGTGGCTGTTCCCGAGGAGGCACAGACAGGTAAGATAGAGCTCTACACAGCCGACCTGACCATTCAGTCAGACGAGGAGCTGGAATACCAGATTATCGTCTCCGAGAAGGCTCTCGAGATTGGTACGCCAACCGTCACCGGGCTGTCGGCCCGTAACACGGCCGAGCCTCTGGGCAACATCATTGCCAAAGCTGGCGAGCAGGTGACCATCACGGGTTCTTATTTCAACATGGTTGCCGACGTCACCGTAGGCGGTGTCAGCGTCACTGACCTGACGATTGCCGAGGACGGCACGTCGCTGAAGTTCATCCTGCCCGACGAGGCACCCGACGGCGACATCCTGCTCGTGCTGAAGTCAGACGTAGAGGTTCCCGTCGGCACACTGACCACCGTGAAGCCCACCGAGTGCGTGGCAACACCGAATCCCGTCAAGGCTGGACAGACACTGACCGTCAATGGTAAGGACATGGAAGTGGTGGTCGACATCGAGTTTGCCGACGCCAATGGTGAGTATACCCTGGTTAACAACCAGAACATCATCAACACCAAGCAGGCCTATGCCGTGACCGTTCCCGAGAAAGCCACGGAGGGCAGCCTCCAGCTCGTCATGGCCAACGGCTGCCGCGTCAGCGTTCCCTTCACGCTGGTGAAGCCCGTCATTACGGCCTACAACGTGAATCCCGCCAGTGCCGGTTCACCGCTTCAGGTCACCGGTACCGACCTTGACTTGGTGAAGAGCGTGACCTTCGGCGAGGCCAACAACGACGACGACAAGTTCGAGGCCAGCGCCGACGGCACCAAGATTACCGTTACCGTACCGATGGCCGGCCAGAGCGGCAAGCCCAAGTTCAACCTGGCTAACGGCACGTCGGTCGAAGGTCCCGAACTGACCATCAACGAGGCCGTATTCTGCTACTTCACCGAGCTGCCCGCCGAGGATGCTGAGATGAAGGCCGGAGACTCGTTCTCGCTGCCTGTGGCCAACGGCGACAAGCTGACCGGTGTACAGATCAATGGCACCGACTGCCAATATGTGCTGGCCAACGACAAGCTCATCGTCGGTATCCCCGGCAATGCCGGAAAGGGCGCCAAGGTACGGCTCATCTCTTCGAACGGCGAGATTACCTATACCTTCGACTTCATCCCCAACACCGAGACGACCACTGTTCTGTGGACCGGTACTGCCGACCTCGACGGTTGGTCGTGGAACTGGCGGATTGGCGATGGCACCGCCGGAGCCAGCAACCCGAAGATGTTCGTTGACATGGACCTGCAGGAAGGTGACATCATCCGCGTCTACGCCACGGCATATAACGACTGGTGGCAGATTCAGTTCTACAACGGACACTGGGAGGCCCAGAACGAAATCGGTACCGCTACCGGTCTCAACAACGGACACAATATCAACTCAGGCATCTACAGCCTCGACGATCACGGCGGAGCCATCGAGATTACCGCCACAGCCGAACTCGTGCGTCAGCTGACCACCTATAACGACTGGGGATACTGCTGGATTCTGCAGGGCGAGGGTGTCGTCATCACCAAGATTGCCGTCACACACTACAACTCGCTCGAGACCGTCTTCTGGGAGGGTCCCGCAACGGTCGACGACTGGGGCAACCAGCCTTTCCTCGGCAGTGACGGCGGCGCTGACCTGCTCGAAGCCGGTCTGAAGGTCGGATCACTCATCCGCATCTACATCACGCCGACGGACAGCTACTGGAACTGTCAGATTTGGGACGGACACTGGGGCGGCCAGTTCGACGGTTGCGACTTCAATCAGGACAACTGGAACCTGTCTGACCACGGCGGCGCCCTCGAGCTGAACGTGACGGAGGACGTCTACGCCAAGCTCATCTCCTCTCAGGGCTGGGGCGGCGCACTGCTCCTCAATGGTGACAACTGTATTGCTACAAAAGCAACAATAGAATAACAAATGACGATAGATATTATGAAACTGAAGAACATTTTCAATACTTTGTCGATTGCAGCTGTGGCTCTCATTGCCACAGCATGCAACGACACCGATGCACAGTACAGCATCCCCGACGTGGATGCGCCGCAGTTCGTCACAGCAGAGCTGGCCGATGAGAAGCCCGTATTCTTTGGCGAGACAACCATCAAGGTGATCTTCGACAAGAACATCGGCTTCGCCAGCAAGAACACGCAGCAAATCACCATCAACGGCTCGCCGGTGAGCAAGGCCATCGTCTATGGTGCCGACAGCGTGCTGACCATCACTGCCGACGTCGACTTCGCCAACTCGCTGGCACTGCACATCCCCGCAGGACTCATCCTGAACGCCCAGCACAAGGCATACAATCAGGACATCGACCTGGTGTTCAATACCGAGGCTATGCCTTCGAACACCGCCACGGCATTCACCCAGCAGCTGGGATGGGGCTGGAACATGGGTAACCACTACGACACCAGCAACACCCAGTGGGGCTATTGGGACGGTGCTACGCCCACGGCGGCACTCTTCCAGAACCTGGCAGCATACGGTGCCAAGACGGTGCGCATCCCCGCCACATGGACCAACCACATGGACGACAGCTACACCATCAGTGCCGAATACCTCGACGAGGTGGCCACAACGGTCGACCAAGCGCTGGCTGCCGGACTGAACGTCATCCTGAACACCCACCACGACTCGTTCGAGACCGACCTGGGCAATGCCGCCACCAACGAGGAGGCATACCTGACGGACTCCACCGTCATTGTGAAACTGTGGCAACAGGTGGCCACCAAGTTTGCCGACCGCAGCGACAAGCTCATCTTCGAGACCTTCAACGAGATCCACGCCGGCGACAACTGGGGCGGTGGCACGGCTGCCGAGTATGAGCTGCTGAACAAGTGGAACCAGTGGGTCGTAGATGTCATCCGCGCCAGCGGCGGCAACAACGCCACACGATGGATAGGCATTCCCGGCTATGCGGCCAATATTGACCTCACCATCGACCACATGGTGCTGCCCACCGACCCCGCCAACAAGCTCGCTGTCGCCGTACACTGCTACGACCCTTACAACTTCTGTCTGGCACCCGAGAGCTCAGGAACCGACAGCTGGGGACACAACGCCAACCCGCTGTCATCAGTCAGCGGAGCCAACGAGGAGTATGTCATCAGCCAGCTCTACAAGCTGCGCACGGCATACATCAAGCAGAACATCCCCTGCTATCTGGGTGAGTACGGCTGCGTATGGCAGACCACCGAGAGCGCCAACGCATTCCGCAAATACTACCTCGAGTTCTTCTGCCGTGCAGCCTATCTGGCCGGCATCCCCATGTTCGTGTGGGACAACACCGGCAAGGACATCAGCACGGCTGGCGACGAGGCCAACTACTACATCGACCACAACGACGGCCACTACGTCATCGACGGTGCCGACATCGTACCGATGATGATTAAGGCCTGCACCAGCACCGACACCAGCTACTGGTTCGACACCATCTGGAACCATTCGCCAGCACCCGCCAACTAAATGTGTGACATGAAACAACTAATGACTATTGCTGCTGCAGCCATCCTCGCGATGAGCTGCGGCAGCTCTTCGCAAAAGGCCGACGACCCGTTGGCCGACAGCGGGCGCACGCAGCGCACCGAGACCCTGCTCGCCAACCTCGTGGCGCTGGGCGACAGCAGCGTCTACCTCTTCGGACAGCACGACGCCACCGTCTACGGCATCGGCTGGCAGGCCGACTACGCCAACGACTCCACCGTCCATCAGCGCAGCGACGTCAAGAGCATCTGCGGCGACCACCCTGCCCTGCTTAGCTTCGACCTCGGCCACATCGAGCTCGGCGACAGCCTGAACCTCGACGGCGTGCCCTTCCAGCGCATCCGCCAGGAAGCCATCGCCCACTTCGACCGCGGCGGCATGGTGACCCTCTCGTGGCACCTCGACAATCCCCTCAGCGGCGGCACCTCATGGGTCGCCGACTCCCTGCGCGACATCGAGACTCGAACCGTCCCCTCCGTTTTAGACGGAGGTGAAAAGCACGAGCTGTTCCTCTCGTGGGTCGACCGCGTGGCACAGTTCCTCAACTCCCTCGAGACACCCTATGGCGTACGCGTTCCCGTCCTGTTCCGCCCATGGCACGAACACACCGGTTCCTGGTTCTGGTGGGGACAGCAGCATTGCACCGCTGAACAGTATAAGGCACTATGGCGCACCACCGTCGACCGGCTCCGGGCACAGGGCGTCACCAATGCCCTCTACGCCTACTCCCCAGGCACCGAGAGCGACGGCGACGAAGCCGCATATCTCGAGCGCTATCCCGGCGACGACTACATCGACCTCCTGGGACTCGACTGCTACTGCTGGGCACCCGATGCCGACACCACGCAGATAGCCCGTTATGCCGCCACACTCGACAAGAACCTGCAGATGGTATGCCGTCTGGCCAGACAGCACCACAAGGCTGCCGCACTCACCGAGACCGGCTACGAATGTCTGAAGACCCCCGACTGGTGGACCCACACCCTGGCACCCGTCCTCGAGCGGCACCCCATCAGCTACGTCCTCGTCTGGCGCAATGCCCACAACCGCCCCAACCACTACTTCGCCCCCTACCCCGGCCAGCAGTCAGCGTCCGACTTCGTCCGCTTCTACAACGACCCCCGCACGCTGTTCCTCGCCGACCTCAACGGCCTCTATCTAAAGAAATAGAGAAACAAGGTAAATAATAATTATCGTTCATTGTACGCAAAAATCGTGCAATGAACGTTTTTTGTTAGTGTTTGTATCATATTTTATAGGGGATATGGTGGGAAAAGCGTTATTTTGCAGCAGATTTCGAAACTAAAAACAAACAAGAAGTATGAAAAAGGTATTATTGATTTTGATGACAGTCATGGTGACCACGCTATCCGCTGAGGCCCAAGTCAGGCCGACGGTGTTGGGCGACAAGCATGCCATGCTGAAAGTGAAACAAGGAGAACGGTTTCTGCTGCTGCCCGTGCAGGAGTCGGAAGACATTGCAGCCATTGCCGTACTGAACGGACAGAATGAAATGGAGCAGCGACTGAACGTGAAACTGGCCATCGACCGTGTGGACTATTACGTACCTTATGAATTAAAGGGTGCCGCGCTGTTGGATATAGAGTTCCACGGTGACCGCAGACAAAAGGGCGCAGTAGGAGAATTTGTCTGCTGGAAGGAGATGAAATACAGCAATACGTTCGACACGACCAATCGTGAGAAGTTTCGCCCGGCTTATCACCACACTCCACTATATGGTTGGATGAATGATCCCAATGGCATGTTTTATAAGGATGGCGTATGGCACTTGTATTTCCAGTGGAATCCCTACGGGTCTCAGTGGGAAAACATGACATGGGGACACTCCACCTCGCGCGACCTTATTCATTGGGATGCTCAACCGATGGCTATCGAAATGGACTGGCTGGGCAGTATATTCAGTGGTTCGTGTGTGACCCATGGTGATGAGGTTGTAGCCTTCTACACCTCTGCAGGTCATCATCAGACACAGTCGATGGCCGTTTCGAAGGATGGTGGCCGTTCCTTTAAGAAATATAGTGGCAATCCCGTTCTATCGACCAGTGACGTACCCGATTTCCGTGATCCGAAGGCTTTCTGGAACGAGGATGTCAAGGCATGGAACCTCATTCTTGCTGCCGGTCAGGAAATGCGCATCTATTCCTCGAAGGACTTGAAGGAGTGGAAGTACGAATCGTCGTTCGGCAAGGAATATGGCAATCACAGCGGTGTATGGGAATGTCCCGACTTGATCAAGATAGACGGGAAGTGGGTACTCATCTGCAACATCAACCCTGGTGGACCGTTTGGAGGTAGTGCTACCCAATACTTCATTGGTCAGTTCGACGGCAAGAAGTTTACCTGCGAGTCGATGCCGAAGGTGACGAAATGGCTTGACTATGGAAAGGACCATTACGCCACAGTGTCGTTCTATAATGCCCCGGAAAATCGTCGCGTGGTGCTGGCATGGATGTCGAACTGGCAGTATGCCAACCAAGTACCTACGAAGCAGTTCCGCAGCGCCAACTCGATTCCCCGCGACCTTGGACTCTTTACTCATGGTGAGGAAACGTATGTCAGCGTGGTACCCTCGAAGGAGATGTTGGCAGTACGTAGCAACAAGCTGAAAAAGCCTACTGAGACTTGCGAGGTGTTGGTAGATACCAAGAATTATTCGGAGATTGTGCTCTCGAACACAAAGGGCGAGCAGGTAGTGATGACCTACGATGCTGCGAAACAGACCTTCACGATGGACCGCACGAAGAGTGGTGATGTTGAGTTCAGCGAAGCCTTCCCCTGTGTGACCGAAGCCCCCACATACGGACAAATCAAACAGTTGCGCATCTTCATCGACCGCTGTTCGATAGAGGCATTCGATGCAGAGGGCAAAATGTCGATGACCAACCTTGTATTCCCATCAGAGCCTTATAATACGATTAAGGTGAAGGGTGGCAAGACGACAATTTATGAGATAAAGGTAAAAAAGTAAAAAGGTAAAAAAATAAAATAACTATGGGTAATCAGAACAAATCGATTTTCCTCATCCCCGTGATGCTCTGCTTCTTCTGCATGGGCTTCGTAGATCTGGTGGGCATTGCCTCCAACTATGTAAAGGCTGATCTGGGTCTTAGCGACTCTGTGGCCAACGTGTTCCCCTCACTGGTGTTCTTCTGGTTCCTGATTTTCAGCGTTCCCACAGGCATGCTGATGAACAAGATTGGACGTAAGAATACGGTGTTGCTCTCGCTGGTGGTGACTGTCGTGTCGCTGCTCATACCGCTTTTCGGCAATAGCTTTGCAGTGATGTTAGTAGCTTTCTCGCTGCTTGGCATCGGTAACGCCCTGATGCAGACCAGCATCAACCCCCTGGCCATGCTGATTATCGGCGACAAGAACCTGGCATCTACACTGACCTTCGGACAGTTTGTCAAGGCCATTGCCTCGTTCCTTGCCCCCTATCTTGCCATGTGGGGAGCTACACAGGCCATGCCGACGTTTGGCTACGACTGGCGCGTGCTGTTCCTCATTTACTTCATCGTGGGTGTGCTGGCCACGCTGTTGCTGTGGTTGACTCCCATCTATGAAGATTTAGAAGGTAAGAAGGAAGAAGGAAGAGGTGTAGTCAGCGAATTCGTCGACTGCTTCAAACTGCTGGGCAAGCCCATCGTACTGCTGTCGTTCCTGGGAATCATGTGTCATGTAGGTATCGACGTTGGAACTAACACCACAGCTCCAAAACTTTTGATGGAACGTGTAGGTATGTCGCTCAATGAGGCTGCCTTTGCTACTTCGCTCTATTTCATCTTCCGTACCATCGGTGCCCTGACAGGATCATTCTTCCTCCGAGTGATGAAGACTCGCTGGTTTTTTATCTTCAGCGTCTTACTAATGGCAACCAGCATGGCACTGATGTTCGGTGGACAGACAAAGACAATACTCTACGTGGCTATCGCTTTGGTTGGCTATGGCAACTCCAACATCTTCTCTATGGCCTTCAGTGAAGCCCTGCTCTCTGTGCCCGACAAGCAGAACGAGGTTTCGGGTCTGATGATCATGGGTCTCTTCGGCGGCACCATCTTCCCGCTTCTGATGGGCTTTGCCAGCGATGCCGTCGGTCAGGCCGGAGCAGTCATCATCATGGCTCTTGGTGTCATCTACCTCTTTACCTATATTCCACAAGTGAAACATTAAACAAACAAATATTATGGCTAACAAACGTTATGTAGTAGGACTCGGCGAAGTCCTGTGGGACGTACTCCCCGAAGGCAAGAAACTGGGCGGTGCCCCTGCCAATTTCGCCTATCATGCAGGACAGTTCCTGGGTAATGACAACACCATCGCCATCAGTGCACTGGGTGAGGACAAACTGGCCGAAGAGACCATCGAGGCTTTGGAAGAACACAATCTGAAATACCTGCTGCCTCGTGTGAAACACCCCACAGGAACAGTGCAGGTAACGCTCTCCGGTGACGGCATTCCAGCCTACGAAATCAAGGAGAACGTGGCATGGGACAACATCCCCTACACGCCCGAGATAGCAGCAATCGCCAAGAACTGCCGCGCCGTCTGCTTCGGCTCCTTGGCTCAGCGTAGTGTGACATCATGGGCTACCATTCGTCAGTTCCTGGACGATACGCCAGCCGACTGCCTGAAGATTTTCGATATCAACCTGCGTCAGCAGTTCTATACGAAGAATGTCATCGAAGAGTCGCTGAAGCGTTGCAATATCCTGAAGATTAACGACGAGGAACTGGTGGTCATCAACCGCATGTACGGTTATGAGGGTCTTGACATGCGAAGTGCTTGCGAAAAGATATTGAATGCATACAACCTGAAGATGCTCGTGCTGACCTGTGGAACCAACGGCTCTTATGTGTTTACCGATGACGGACTCACATCGTTCCAGGATACGCCAAAGGTAGAAGTGGCCGATACCGTAGGGGCTGGCGACTCGTTTACCGGTTCGTTCTGTGCCAGCATCATCATAGGCAAACCCGTACAGGAGGCCCATAAGAAGGCTGTCGAAGTCTCTGCTTTTGTTTGTACCCAGAACGGTGCCATGCCCACATTGCCTCCCAACCTGCTTAAATAATAAAAGATAGGTGTAATGATAGTCCCCAGCGGTCCTGCTGGGGATTTTTTTGTGTTTTTTTGCCGCAAAAAGGAACAACATTGCAGATTATTTTGTAATTTTGCATGCAGAACATTAACTAACGAACTAAATATGCGACAAATACTAACCATCGGTACGGTGCTTTCTGTACTTTTGATTTTCCTTACGGGTTGTACTCGTGAGCGACCACGCTATGTGATTGGAGTATCCCAATGTTCTGACGACATTTGGCGTGAGAAACAGAATGCGGAGTTACGCATGGGGGCCTATCTGCAGGGCGATGTGGAGCTACGCTTCGCTGCGGCTTACGATAGCGACGAGCGACAAGTGCAACAGATAGACAGTCTGGTGGCAACGGGTATTGACCTGCTGATTGTTGCCCCTAATCAGGTGCAAACCATCTCGCCTGCCATCGACCGCGCTTACGACAAGGGCATCCCAGTCATTGTGTTTGAACGCAAGACCAATTCACAGAAGTACACCGCCTTTATTGGTGCCGACAACTACGAGATGGGCCGTGTAATGGGTGAATACATTGCCTCGCAAACGCACGGCAAGGGACGTGTCGTGGAACTGATGGGTTTAGAAGGCTCGTCGCCAGCCATCGAACGTCACAATGGCTTTGCTGATGCCCTGAAGAATTTTCCAAACATTAAGATTATAGCCACCCTACAAGGCGACTGGACAGAGGAAAGTGCTGTCAAGGCCATTCAGAATTATCAGGGTAACTTGAGTAGCGTTGACTTTGTCTTCGGACAGAACGACCGCATGGCTATCGGAGCCCGTAAGGCTCTCTCAAACCTCACTCCTCACTCCCCACTCCTCACAAAATTCTGCGGCATCGACGGTCTGCCCGGCGAGGACGGCGGCATCCAGTTGGTATGTGACTCTATTCTCGATGCATCTTACATCTATCCTACGCATGGTGACCAACTGATTCAATTGGCTATAGACATCCTCGACAGCAAACCCTTCGAGAAAGAGACGCTGCTGATGTCAGCCCTCGTTACTCGCGACAATGCCCGTGTGCTGTTGATGCAAAACGAGGAGATAATGCGTCAGTCAGACTATCTTGACCAATTGCATAATCGTGCAGACAGCTATCTTGAACAATTAGGAACCCAACGTGTTGTTAATTGGATGGCCATCGGAGTCATCGTCTTACTGCTATTGACCATCGTGCTGTTCTACCGTTATCACCTCAGTAAGGTCAAATTGCAACATGAGCGCGTGGTGAACACCCTGTGGAACTTGAAACCAGAGGATGTTCCGACACCGCCAGCAGCCGAACAGACTGAGAGTCCGGAGAACGGGGAAGCAAGGGAAGGTTCTGAAGCAAAAAACGACCCTGCTACAACCTCCATCTTCATCACCCGCTTTAAGGAAGTTGTCAAGAAACGGTTGGACGATAGTGACGTCAGTGTGGAAGATTTGGCTGCCGACATGAACCTCAGCCGCGTTCAACTCTACCGTAAAGTCAAGGCCGTCACAGGTTCCTCACCAGTCGAATTGTTGCGAACGGCCCGTCTGAACCGAGGCTATCAGCTGTTGCTCACTTCCGACCTCTCCATTAGCGAAGTTGCCTATCAAGTCGGTTTTACCGCTCCTTCGTATTTCACCAAGTGTTTCAAAGAAGAATACGGCTTATTGCCAGGTGACGTCAGGGAAAGGTAAAAAAGTAAAAAGGTAAAAAAGGTAAAAGGGTAAAATATGAAATATCGTTCATTGTCTAACAGAAATGTTGCAATGAACGTTTTTTTTATCTCTATGAAACATCTTTTTCATCCCGTACACGTTAAATACAGTACTTTTGCATCAGAATTTGAAACAAGAGTACTAACCCAATTAAAAGAAAAAAGCAAATGAAACTAACGAAACGATTCATTCTGAGTTTCCTGACCTTGATGCTTTGTACAATAATGTACGCGCAAAGCGAAATCACGGGTACAGTGAACGACGCCATGGGACCAGTCATTGGTGCTACGGTGATGGAAAAGGGTACCAGCAATGGTACGGTGACCGACTTCGACGGTAACTTCACAATTAAGGTGGAAGCCGGCAAGACGCTGGTGTTCTCTTACATCGGCTATCAATCTCAAGAACTGCCAGCTCAGCAAGGGATGACGGTAACACTGAAGGAAGATTCCCAGACTTTGAGCGAAGTGGTGGTAACCGGTTATCAGGTGCAGCGCAAGGCCGACCTGACGGGTTCTGTAGGCGTTGTCGAGACCAAGGACTTCAAGGCCAGTAATACTGACCCGATGGCTTCTCTGCAGGGTAAGGTTCCCGGCATGACCATTACCTCCAACGGTTCTCCTTCCGGCGAGGCCGATGTTCATATTCGCGGTATCGGCAGCATGGGTGGATCCAGCACCGCACCACTTTATATTGTTGACGGTATGCCTTATAGCGGTTCGATGAACAGCCTGAACGCTTCTGACATTGAGACCATGCAGGTATTGAAGGATGCCGCATCAGCCAGCATCTACGGATCGCGTGCTGCCAATGGTGTCATCGTCATTACTACCAAGAAAGGTAAGAAGGGTGACAAGATCAACATCGACTTCAATGCCTCTGTCTCTGTTTCCTGGATGACCCAGAAGATGAAGCTCCTCAACAGCCAGCAGTATGCTACCGCTTTGGTCCAGGCAGCCCTGAATGACGGTAAGAATCCTGTGGACTACGCTCAGAACTATGGTCTGGCTTTGGACGTTGCCGGTGGAACACCCATTTCAGTCTACAACCCTGCCACTGGCAGCATGGAGTCGTATACAGTAGGCGGTTACTACGGCGGTTTTATGAATGCCAAGCAGACCATGCCCTACAGCGATACTGACTGGGTGGATGAAATCGGACGTACGGGCGTGACCCAGAACTACGACATTTCCTTCTCGAAGGCTACCGACAAGGGCTCGTCGCTTTTCTCTGCCGGCTATAAGAAGGCGCTGGGTGTGTTGAAGCATACCGATTTCGAGAACTTCTCGGCCCGTTTCAACAGCCATTACAAGCTCAACAGCATCATCAGCGTGGGCGAAAATGCCACTTTCTCTTATTCCAATAATGTGGACTGCGCTCCACTTGAAAATGCTCTGAAGATTGCTCCGACACTGCCCGTATATGAAATCGACGGAGAGACCTTCTCCGGTCCTGTAGGCGGTATGAGCGACCGCCAGAACCCGCTGCGTGAACTCTATCACAACAAGGATAACCGACTGAAGAAGTGGCGCATCTTTGCCAACGCCTATGTTGACATCACACCTCTGAAGGGCATGCTCTTCCGCTCCAATTTCGGTATCGACTATACCAACAGCAATATCCGCAGCCTGCAGCACACGTGGGATTCGGACGTGGTTAAGAACAACACCAATGCCAGCACCCTGTCGCAGACGCACAGCACGAAGTGGACCTGGTCGAACACCCTGCAGTATAACTTCGACATCGTAGAAAACCACAACCTCAATGTGCTGCTTGGCGTTGAGGCCCACCAGGACAATTATGTCGATTTCTCGGCTCGTCGTACGGACTATCCCTTGGAGACCATCGACTATATGTGGCCCAATGCCGGCACGGGCATTCAGACCGTTACAGGTGCCGGTGACAGCTATAAGCTAATGTCTTATTTCGGCAAGATTGACTATAACTGGAACGATCAGCTGCTGGCCTCGTTCACACTGCGTCACGACGGTTCGAGCCGCTTCGGTAAGAACAACCAGTATGGTACGTTCCCGTCAGTATCACTCGGATATCGTCTCTCGAAGCATATCAACGCCGACTGGCTTCGCGACTGGAAGATCCGCGCCAGCTATGGCGTGACGGGTAATCAGGGCATGAACTCTAATACTGCCCACTACGGACTATACGTAGCCAACTATGGTTCAGACCGTGAGAACTCTACCGCTTACGACCTTAACCTGCAGGGTTCAGGCACACTGCCTTCAGGTTACTACAAGTCGCAGTCGGCCAACGAGGACCTGAAGTGGGAGTCGTCGTCACAGTGGAACTTCGGTACTGATTTCTCACTCTTCAATGGCGAGCTCTATGGGTCATACGATCTTTTCTTCAAAGAGACCAAGGACATGCTGGTCCAGCCTGCATTCCTCGGAGCTATCGGCTTTGGCGGTCAGACCTGGATCAACGGTCCTACACTGAAGAACTGGGGTATGGAACTTAATCTGGGCTATCGCCATAAGACTGCTTACGGACTTTCCTATGACGTTACAGGCAACATCGACTTCTATCGTTCGAAGGTTACCTACCTGCCCGAGAAGTCGAAAAACTCATACGAGCACAACGACTACCATAATCTGGCTCAGGACGAGAAGGCTTACGGCTCCCTCATCGGCTATGTGGTTGAGGGACTGTATCAGAGTCGCGAGGAGGTGCTTGCCCACGGACAGGCTGGTGCCAGAGTGGGCGGTCTGAAGTATGCCGACCTCAATGGCGACGGCCGCATCAACGAGGCCGACCGCACATGGGTATTCAATCCCGTTCCAAACTTCTCTTACGGTTTCAATGTAAACCTTGCTTATAAGGACTTCGACTTCACCATGTTCTGGCAGGGCGTGGCTGGTGTAGACGTCATCAACAACCAGAAATACCAGACCGACTTCTGGAGCATTACCGATGCCGGCAGCAACAAGGGTGAGCGCCTCATTGATGCATGGACACCCGCAAACAGCGGCTCGGATATTCCTGCGCTGACCACATCAAATGGTGCCGACGAGGGACGTATGTCATCGTACTTCGTAGAGAACGGTTCTTACATCAAACTGCGCACCTTGCAGTTAGGATACACCCTGCCGGCTTCACTCATCAAGAAGTTGTTGCTCTCGAAGGCTCGCGTATACTGCTCGGCCGACAATCTCCTGACCATCAAGTCAAGCTCGCTCACCTGCTCCGATCCGGAGAACACTGCCTGGAACTATCCTCACACAGCATCCTTTACATTTGGAGTACAAGTGGGATTCTAATTATAATTAAGAATTAAGACTTAAGAATTAAGAGTTAAGAGTTATGAAAAAGATTAATATATATATTGCAGCATTACTGCTTTCAGTCTTAACAGTATCTTGTAGCGTAGACGATGTGAAGCCGCAGGGCACGCTCGATGAAGAAACGGCGTTCTCAAGCCCTGATAAACTTGTCACCGCGGCCTATGCCAAACTGGGTGACGACTGGTACAGCTATCCTTTCAACTTGTGGCCATACGGTGATATGAGTGCCGACGACTGCCTGAAAGGTGGTTCTGGAGAAAACGACACCGGTTATCACCCCATGGAAATATTCTCTACCCTCCAGCCTGACCGTGGTGAGTTTGACGAACTCTGGTATCAACTCTACAGTGCTATCTCACGTGTCAATCGTGCCATTGAGGCTCTGGATAAAGTTGATGAGACCGCTGCCACCAGACAGCTTAAGGCTGAAACCCGTTTCCTTCGTGGTCATTTCTACTACAAGTTGCAACAGATGTGGTACGAGGTGCCTTTCATCAAGGAAGGTATGGACAATGCAGCTATTGAGGCTTGCCCTCAGAGCGCTCACGACGAGCTGATGCAACTGATTGTCGACGACTTCCAGTATGCTTACGAGAATCTGGCCGAAGCCGCTCCAGGTACTACGGGCCGTGCACACAAGGTTGCTGCTGCTGCCTACTTGGCAAAGGTATATCTCAACTGGGCTTACGGCGACGGTTACGAAGCCAATACCGGTTATGCGCATGTTGACCAGGCTAAGATTCAGAAGGTCATCGACTACACGGAAGTGGTTAAGAATTCGCCTTACGACTATCTGGACACCTACGGCCACATCTTCCTGCAGGACTATGCCAACTCCGTAGAGAGCATCTTTGCCGTGCAACACTCCAACAAGGCTGATGACGGTACACAATATGGTCGTGCCAACTGGTCGAACATGCTGAATGGCGTCTGGGGCATCTGGTCGTGCGGCTGGGACTTCCACAAGCCATCACAGAACCTGGTCAACGCCTTCAAGACCCGCAACGGTCTGCCAATGGACGATTTCGATGCCGACCACAATGCCATCGTCGTCAACGGTGCCGACACAAAGTTCAAATACGATCCCCGCCTGTTCCACACCGTAGGTATGCCTACCTATCCTTACAAATACGAGGAGCAGTACACACTGACCAAGGCCAACAGCCGTACACCTAACACCTATGGCTACTACTGTTCCATGAAGGAGATTCCCCAGCGTTCCAAGGGCGAGGACTACGACAACCCCTGGCAGGCCTTCGGTCAGAACGACTACGTGCTACGCTATACCGACGTGATGCTGATGCGTGCTGAAGCTCTGATTGAGAAGGGCGACCTGAACGGCGAGGCTCTGCAGATCATCAATACTATTCGCGAACGTGCCAAGCGCGACATCAGCGGAACTTCGCTCATCAAGTATGCCAAGGATCAGTGCGACATCAGCCTCTACGGTTCGTTCGCATCCAAGGACGATGCCCGCAAGGCCCTGCGCTGGGAGCGCCGCGTAGAGCTGGCTATGGAGGGACACCGCTTCTTCGACCTGCGCCGCTGGGGTCTGCTCTCTACCACCCTCAACAAGTATTTTGAGACTGAGGTTACCGATGAATACGACGGTCAGACCTACGGTCTCTACTACAAGGATGCCTTCTTCACGGCTGGCAAGAACGAGTATTTCCCAATAGCATCTAACCAGATGAACTATGTGCAGGGACTCTATCATCAGAACAAGGGATATTAATTCAAAGTTAAGAGTTAAGAATTAAGAGTTAAGAATTAAGAGTTATGAAAAAGATCAATATATATATTACAGCATTACTGCTTTCATTCTTTGCAGTATCCTGTCAGGATAAGGACCTCCCCGGTTCTGGTGCAATGCAGATTGCCAGTCCTGATGTGACAAGTATTACTGGTGCTCTCAGCGGTGAGAACAACTACGACTACACGCTGACATGGCCATCGGGCAGCAATGGGGCGGTGATGCAGGTCGCCGTCTATAAAAACGGTACTCAGATGCAGGCGCTCACGCCGTGTCCTTCTGGTTCGTTTACGCTGAAGAACCTGGAGACCAACCAGCTCTACGAGTTCCTCTTCAAGTATGCAACCGACGAAGCACTCTCTAACGGTGTCATGACCAGTTATACCCGTCTGGGCGCTTCTACGCCGAGCGAAGTGAAGATGGAACAGGTTGATGTTACTGACGACATCCACAACCTGCAGATATCATGGACAGCAAGTGCCGATGCCACTTCCTATATCCTGAAAGTGGTGAAGAACAGCACGGAAGAGGTGGTGAATACCACTGTTAACGGCACATCCTATCTCTTGGAGAATGTACAGATGAAGGACCGTTTCGAGGCTACAGTCATCGCCCAGAACAACGACGGCAAGGCACTGCCCGTTGAAGCCTCTGCAAAGATTGGCGGTAAGATTCCTGCTTTCCTTTCTGAATATGCTACCCCGGAAGAGCTCGTTGCCAATGGCGACGATGATGAGGCCTCGGCTTGGCTGTGGTTCCACGAGAACTATCCTAGGGGCGAATACATATACTTTGGAAATATCAGCACTGTAGATGACATCGCAGACTATCGTATGCTCTTCTGGCTGCGCGATATAGAGACAGGCAATGTCGATGACATCTGGAACTTCTCTGATGTTGCCAAGAATGCAGCACCCTGTATCGAGCAGTATGTCAAGAATGGCGGCAACCTGTTGCTCTGGTCGCATGCCGTTCCTTATATCGGCACCATCAACCGCCTCTCCACCTCTGTGCTGCGCGGTGTGAGCAACGCTTTCGGCTGTGGTGTCGGTGGGTGGAATCCTGATGTATGGAAGATGGGCGTATGTCTCAATACTGGTTCCTTCTCTAAGGATCTGAGTACTCACGCTATCTATGCAGGTATACCCACTGAGAAGCTTAACGACAACTGCTTCAAGGCCATCGCCATGAAGGGTGCCGGGTGGACTGAGGACCACAACTGCCTGTTCTTCGACATCCCTGCTAAGCTGACAGGTCTCGACAATACCTCTGAGGAGTGCTATAACGTACTGACCAACGACTACGGCATCTATCCCCTCGGCACGTGGGACAGCCAGTGTTCTTGGGTATCTCAGCTCAACATCTGGGAGGCCAAGGGAGCCGACAAGGCTCCTGAGGGATTCCAGAAAGGCGCCGGTACCGTGCTCTGCATCGGCAATGGCGGTTGCGAGTTCTCCATGAAGAACGAGGACGGCACACCAGATAAGAGTGCTAACCCCAAGAACAATTCTTGTCAGTCGAACATCCTGAAGCTGGCTAAGAACAGCGTCGAATACCTAATGTCAATCTGATAGCATTTTTGATTCGCATAAATACAATTAAAGTTAGTAATAGTTAGTTAGTTGATTAGTTTTTGATGAAGGTAAAAGATTGATTTTTGATTCACCAAGGAAAGGCGCAGCCGTGATGGTTGCGCCTTCATTTAAAAGAAAAAAATATGAGCCCGTAAAAAAAACGATTATTTATTTGGCGAATCACGGGCGGGCGAATCACGGGGACGGTTCTGCGTGATACCATTTCCACTGGAAATTGGATCATCAGAACCGCATTCTATGCTAAATTCCAAACATTGATTGATATTTAACTATTTATTTAACACTTGAGGAGATAATCT
>SUYI01000082.1 GCA_015060485.1 Prevotella sp.
AGTTGAGCAAGTCGTTCATGAGTTTCTTTGTAAACTCTATCTATGCCCTTGTCAAGAAGGCTCAGCGTACCAGCTATACTCCAACGTTATCAGTAAAAATCGACAGTGATGGTAAGACCATCAATATCGTTGTACATGATAATGGTATCGGTATCGAGGAGACTATTATAAATAAGGTATTCGACCCATTCTTCACCACCAAGCCCACTGGTGAGGCTTCTGGTGTAGGTCTGTACCTCAGTAATGAGATTATACAGAACTATGGTGGCGAGATAAGTGTGAAATCAACTAAAGACGAATTCTGCGAGTTTACTATCACGTTGCCCGCTATAACACAATAAACTTATGGAACAACAAATCGAACAACTCAAGGAGCAATTACAGAAGCAGGAAAAGCTGGCCTCTTTAGGTATTCTCAGTGCCGGCATTGCCCATGAGATACAGAATCCCCTCAACTTCGTAATTAATTTCAGCAAGATGTCTGACAAGTTACTGAAAGACCTTACGGAGATTGTGGAAGACAACGAAGATAAGTTGCCTGAAGAGGATCGTGAGGATTTGGAAGACATTGTTGCTGACCTGAAAGAGAACATGTCTAAGATTGTGGAGCATGGTGAACGTGCCATCAGCATCATTCAGGGTATACTTCTCGTTTCCAGGGGCAAGGAGAACGAGTATCTCCCTACAGACGTCTGCAAAATCGTCAAGGAGTATGTATGGCTCTCATATCATGCCATGCGTGCCAATCACAAAGGTTTCAATGCAAGCATTCATGAGCAATACGAAGATGGCATCCCTCAGATGATGGTAATTCCGCAGGACTTGAGCCGCGCTGTTCTCAACATAATGAACAATGCGTTTTACTCATTATGGAAGAAATCGCAGGATGCTCCTTCAGATTACAAGCCTGAGGTAACCATCAGTGTCAGCAAGCAAGATAGTAACTGTATCATCACAATGACTGATAACGGAGTTGGTATGAGCGCCGAAGTGAAACAAAAGCTATTTGAGAACTTCTTCACAACGAAACCAATAGGCGAAGGAACTGGTCTTGGTATGAATATTGTGCGTGATATCATTGAGAATAAACATCATGGAAAAATATCCTTCGAATCAGAAGAGGGCCAAGGTGCCAGTTTTACATTCACAATACCCATTACAAAATAATAAATGACGCAACAAAACACAGCGAAGTTCATCCTAAGGCTTTTGGATTCATTTAAGGCGAATGAAGACAAGGTTGCTGTCGTTGACCAAAATGGCCAACGACAGACCACTTATAAAGAGCTTTTTACGATGGCCTGTAGAGTGGCAGGCTACTTACAGAAGAAAAACTACCAACCCCATTCATTCATAGGTATCTGTCTGCCGACTTCAATGGAGTATATTGCTTCTGAAATCGGTATCTGGTTAGCAGGTCATGCCATCGTCCCCATGGGCGATAAATACCCGAAAGATCGCATAGATTATATCATGCATCATTGTGAATCCCCCTTATTGATAAACGAGGATATCATTCAGGCAATGATGAAGACAGAACCTGCAGAAAACTATATACTTCCGAATGAGGAGGATATCAATGCGCTCTTTTATACATCGGGAAGTACAGGCGTTCCTAAAGCAGTGATGACCACTTTCGGATTCTATAGAATTTCTCCCACATATGAATCCTTCATCGTTGAGGAAAGTGTTACCGTAATGGGTATCACAGCTCCTATGTTTTTTGTTGTCAGTAAGCAATTATATACAATTATTGTCAGAGGTGGTATAGCCGACCTCATTCCTTCAGAGATCATCAGGGATATTCGTAAATATGAGACATATTTGGAAAAACACCAGATAGAGTTTGTTTTTATGCCTCCCTCACTCCTTGCTCATTTTCAAAACAAGTCATCCCATTTGAAAATTGTTACGACTGGAGCCGAACGACTCTCAGGGGTAGGCCCTTCAGATTATTATAAGATTTTTAACTGCTACGGCCAGACAGAAACTGGTGGTTTTACTTTTTCCTTTCTCGTAGATAAAAAATACGATAATACACCGATAGGTAAGCCTGATGTAGATGTGGATTACTGCATTTTGGATACAGAGGGAAGACCTGTCGCACAAGGGGAAGAAGGCGAATTATGTGTTCGGGGGCCATTTACCTCTGGTTATTACAAGGAACCAGAACTAACAGAGCACCTCTTCCGTGGTGGATGGTTACATACTGGAGATATCGTTTACCAGCAACCCGATGGTAATGTCGTCTATGTCAATCGTAAGGACTGGATGGTAAAAATCAACGGTCAGCGTGTTGAGCCTGGTGAGGTGGAAGCAGTCATCAAGCAGGTTGAAGGTGTAAAAAATGCTATTGTTAAAGGCTTTACCACTAATGACAGGCAGTATTTGTGCTCTTATTATATTGCCCCCGACAACGTATCTGAAGACACTATCCGTGAATATTTACTCTCCAAGTTGCCAGCTTATATGGTTCCTGCATATTTTGTGAAGATGGATAGCTTTCCTCTTCTTCCAAGTGGGAAGACAAACCGTAAAGCATTGCTTGCGCCTACCGTTCAAGCAGAAGGTTTCGTTCGACCACCTTACGCAGAACCTACAAATCAAATAGAATGCCAACTTTGCGAAGCATTTGAAAAGTCACTATCGGTTGACCGTGTTGGTATTAACGATGATTTCTTTGAACTTGGCGGTGACAGTATCAGAGTGATGGAAGTCCAGACGCTTTGTCCAGACTTAGCGCTTTCTTCTCAAATGATATATGCAAATCGCACTCCCCAAAAAATAGCTGAAGCTTGCGCACACACTGAACCCATCATTTTTGCAAAGCAGAAGGACTATCCACTTAGTCAGACACAGTTAGGCATTTATGTTGAGTGCATGTCTCGTCAGGGCGAAGTGGCTTATAATAATGGCATGCTTTTCCAACTTAATCCGGCCATTGATGCTGACCAACTTTCCAAGGCATGCGAAGCGGTTGTTGAAGCTCATCCATTTATTAAAACCCGATTATTTGTTGATAGCCAGGGGAATCCAAGACAATTACGGAACGACGCTGAGACTTACCACCAAAGCGTGGAGAACTTGACTAAGCAAGAGTTTGAAAAGCTGAAGCCAGAACTAATTCGTCCTTTCAATCTGCTAAACGACCGTCTCTTCCGTATCCGTATCCTAAAGACTCCGGAAGCACTGTATTTGTTTATTGATTTCCACCATATCATCTTTGATGGTATGTCCTTCAATATCATCATCCAGGACTTAAAGGATGCTTATGAGCAACTACCTATCAAGAAAGAAGGATTCAATGGTTTTGAAGTTGCATTAGAAGAGGAGTCACTACGTAAGACTGAAGCATACACTTCTGCCCAAAAATGGTACAAGAAGCTGTTTGAAACCATAAAGGTTTCTTCTATTCCTGTACCTGAGAAACAGGAACCACAGATTACCTATGGACAAGAACGTCTTGAATTGACTGTTGACTACAAGCTGTTGGAGGATGCATGCAATCGTCTTGGTGTCACGCCCAACGTTCTTACAACCACCGTATTCGGTTATCTCTTAGGTGTCAATACGCATTCACAGGAGTCACTTTTCGCAACTATCTTCTCAGGACGACAGGATTTAAAGACCCAACGGACGGTGGCCATGCTCGTCAAGACCTTGCCTGTCTATACTAAATGGGGGCAGGGTACTACCGTCAAGGAATTGTTACAGACTACCAAGCAACAGCTGATGGGCAGTATGAGCAACAGCTTGTTCTCCTTCGCGGAAGTCAAGGCTATGAACAATGCTGTCAACAGCCATATTCTGTTTGCTTACCAAGGCGATCTGGCTCCAAGCAACAGTGAAATGTTCACCTATCAGCCACTGATGGAGAATGCCACAGGAGAGGATATGGCTTTTGAGATCTTGCGTAGCGATTCAAAGCTGATTTTGCATACCGAATATCATAGTAACCAATACACGCAGGCCTACATCCAACGACTGATGAAAGGCTATAATACGATGCTTGAGGGTTTCCTTCATTCTGAATCCGAAGACAGACTGCTCTGCGACCTACCAATCCTGACCGAGGATGAGCAGCAAGCCATCTTGGCATTAGGAACAGGTGACCGATTAGATTACGACCGTACCGAGACAATTGTGGATCTTTTCCATCGTCAGGCAACACTTACTCCAGATAACATTGCTGTCGTTGATGAAGTATCGGAAATCACCTATGCCGAATTGGATAGAAGGTCAGATGTATTAGCCACAGCACTCAGAAAGGCCGGCGTAAGCATGGATACTTTTGTGGCCATCATGCTGCCAAGGCGTAAGGAGTTCCTCATAGCTGTGTTTGCTGTATTCAAAGCTGGTGGCGCTTATATTCCGCTTGACAGTGACTATCCTGAAGAACGACTTTCCTATATCCTGAATGATTCAGAGGCACATTTGTTGATAACCACCAGTACCTTATTGAAGGATTGTCAGACAGATCAGTTCTTTCCACGAGGAAAACAGGTGCTTATAGATGAATTTGATTTCAACGAGCCATCTGATCATCCAGTCAATTATGCCCAGCCATCAGGACTGGCCTACATGATTTATACGTCGGGTACGACAGGTAACCCCAAAGGTGTGACCATCACACATGAAGCTATGATGAATTTCATCATCTGGCTGAAGAATACAGAAGAGTTGAAAGCGGGTGAGCAGTGTGCTATACATACAAACTTCGTTTTCGACGGTTCTTTGTTCGACCTATATCCTCCGTTGATTTCTGGCGCTACCTTACATGTCTTGTCATCCTCCTTACGGATGGACCTTCGTGGTATGTATCACTATTTTAAGGACCATCACATCGTCGGTCTGCTATTAACTACACAAATAGGCATGATGATGATGGGAGATTACGAGTTGCCACTCCGGTTCTTAATGGTTGGTGGTGAGAAACTGTCCACATACCGGGTTCCGTCGTCAATGAAACTATATAATTGTTATGGTCCTACAGAATATACCGTATGCTCGTCTTTCCATCAGATAGACAGCCAGATACAATATAATAATATCCCCATCGGACGACCTGTTCCAAATAGCATCTCTGTAGTTGTTGACAACGAGGGACGTCTAGTTTCTCAAGGTACTGTTGGTGAGCTCTGTCTCATAGGTCGTCAGCTATCCCGTGGATATTGGAGACAAGAAGAATTGACAAAGGAATGCTTTGTTGACTGTTCTTTCCTGAGTGGCCAGAAGATGTATCGTACAGGCGATTTGGTCCGTTGGAATGAGGATGGTCAACTTGAATATATCGGACGTATTGACAATCAGGTCAAATTACATGGTTTCCGAATAGAACTGGGGGAAATAGAAAGCAAGATTATCCATTGTCCCGGCGTGGTTTCTGCAGCTGCTTTTGTACATAAACAGGGAGATAACGAGTTTATTGTTGCCTATTATACCTCTGAAGGAAACAAAGAGTTGCCGACTATTCAAGAAACACTGATGGCAGAGTTACCCAGTTATATGGTACCCAGCCAATTGATCAGGATTGATCAGATGCCATTAACCTCCAATGGCAAGATTGACTATAAGGCACTCCCTGCTCCAGTCCTTGCGACTGAAACGCAAGTGGCTCCTGAAACAGAAATGGAAAAGCAGGTTCTTGAGCTAATTAGCGAGATGCTCAAAACTACCCAGATAGGTGTTACCGACAACTTGCTGCATTGGGGTCTTTCGTCGCTTGCTGCCATGCGCCTGAGCGCACTTCTACAAAAGCGTTTCGAAGTGTATGTTAAGATGGCTGAGATTATGATACACCCCTCGGTGAGAGCAATAGCATCCCTCCTTTCTCATGCTTCTAATAGCTCTCTGCCTGTATATGAGCGACGCGATTATTACCCGCTGA
>SUYI01000083.1:0-4143 GCA_015060485.1 Prevotella sp.
GCGCCGATGGTACTGCAATGCAATGCGGGAGAGTAGGAGGCCGCCACTTTTTCTTCAAAGAAGCCCTTTCATCAGCAGTGATGAGAGGGCTTTCTTTTTTTTCGCTTGTTTGTTGGTTGTTTGAAAGAAAATATATACCTTTGCAGCTATGAATCAGTTGCAGCGTGGGCTCGTTTGGTTGAGCCGTATTCACCGGTGTCGCGGTTTTGGGATCCAGTCGCCTACGGATTACGCGTTTGTTCGCTATGTGGTGAATGAACACTGGCCTTATTATGTTTATGAATCATGGTCGGGAGATGATTGGCTGACAAGAAAGCTAGGCATGCTCTATTTCCGTTTGGCCAACTGGCGGCAGCCTGTAACGATGCAGACCGACCGCTATCAGACCTACTGGCAGGCAGGATGCAGGAAGACGCGTTTTCTGGATGCTGTCAATCAGGTGGAACTGGCTCGTGTAGATGTTGACGACCGCGAAGGCTATGAGTCGTTAGTGTCACAATGTGACGAACGCTCGGTGGTCGTGGTGGAAGGCATCTGGCGCAATTGGGACCGCTGGCACGAGATGGAACGTGACGTGCGATGCGGTACGACGTTTGATCTCTATTATTGTGGAATTATTTTTTACGATTTTAAACGCTTTAAAAATAACTATCAAATCAATTTCTAAAGACTATGACAAAGAAAATCACGAAGGTATATACCCGTGGCGGCGATAAAGGGCTGACATCGTTGGTGGGGGGTCAGCGAGTATCGAAGGCCAGTGCCCGTCTGGAGTCGTATGGTACTGTGGACGAGTTGAGTTCGCATCTGGGCCTGTTGGCTGCCATGCTTCCCGATGGGGAGGACAAAGAATTGGTACAGCGCATCCAGAACTGTCTGTTTAATGTCTGTACGAATCTGGCTACCGATCAGGACCAGACACCGCTTTATCCCTCTGCACACCTGCCTGCAGGCGAAATAGAACGTATGGAGCAGGAGGTGGACCGTGTGATGGCCATGCTGCCCGAACGCCAGGGCTTTATCCTTCCCGGTGGTACGATGGCGGCTGCCCAGACACATGTCTGCCGCACGGTCTGTCGACGTGCTGAACGCCGGATTGTAGCGCTCTCGGAAGAGGCCACTGTAAGTCCGGAAGTGTTGCAATATATCAACCGATTGAGCGATTATTTCTTCGTTTTGGCCAAAAAGTTGAATTTTCTTGCGGGTCAGAGCGAAAAAGTATGGAATAATGTTTGTGATTAGAAAAAAAAATATTACTTTTGCGGGCAAATTTCAAAGAGACAAAAATAAACGTTAATTGTAAATCTATAAATAGTAAATATTATTATGTATTGGACACTTGAATTAGCTTCAAAATTGGAAGATGCACCTTGGCCCGCAACCAAGGATGAATTGATAGATTATGCCATCCGCTCCGGTGCACCCCTCGAGGTGTTGGAAAATTTGCAGGAGATAGAGGACGAGGGCGACGTTTATGAGAGTATCGAGGATATCTGGCCCGATTATCCCACGAAAGAAGACTTCCTGTTCAACGAGGATGAGTATTAAACGTTAGATTTTAATCTAAGTAATTTAAAATCAGCGAGATAAGCAAATTTTATTTGTTTGTCTCGCTTGTTTTTTACCACCTAAAACTACACTATTTATTTGTCTAAATTACATCTTTTAACTCTAAAAACAGGGTTTGTTTGTCTAAAAGTTAGTACTTTTGCACATCCTCAGGAATAATAAGACAAACAAATAGTAATTATGGGAAGACCAAAGAGACTTTATCCGTTGGGTAAGTATCGTCTCCGCACTCCGAAGACGATAGACAAGAGTAAGACCTATTCTATTGAGTTGGAATACACATGGAATAGGCAGGTTCTAAGGAAGTCAGCTAATATATTCGTGAAAGCAGCTGACTGGAATCAGAATGGAAACCAAGGGCGTGGCGAAATACGTTCGAGTTACGGTAATGAGTATAAGAGACTCAACAAGGTGCTAATGGAGCGAGTTGATACCATGGATGCACAGCTTGCGGAATACAATATCAAGCATCCGAATCAAATTACTGCGGAGGTGATCGCTGGTTTCTTGTCACACAAACCACTGACACGAAAAGATCAAGGTAAAGACTTCGCAGAGTTTGTATTGGAGCGATTGGAGTCTGAATATTCCCGTCATAAGATTGGACGCAGTAGATATAAGAATGGTATTTGCTGTATGAACGTTTTCACAATCTTCTTGCGAGCAACGAACCAAGGAACATACGAAAAGGACAAGATATATGTGGGCGATATTACCCCAGAGCTGATAGACGGCTATATAACTTGGCGACGAGATATAAGGCAGAATGGTGACGAAACGATTAATCACTCTCTGACTCCAATTCTCAAAGCCTGTTCGTATGCTGCCGAGTTAGGTATGATCGAGCAGAGTGTGAATGCCCGTATTCAAGACATGATGATTGTAACCAAACCGTCACTATCGGATGAAGAGAGTGAATTTGACGGTAAGGCATTGACAAAGGAGCAGATGGATGCTCTATTGGAATATTACAAGAATTGCAAGGAACCTCGGCGAAAGGAATTCATGGAAATGTTCTTCTTTGCTTTCCATGCTTGCGGCCTTCGTATTGTTGACGTGATGACACTTCAATGGGGTCATATCAACTTTGAGAAAAAGGAGTTGAGGAAGATAATGATCAAAACCAGCAAACGCCATGTGATACCACTAACAGAACCAGCATTGAAAATCCTGCGTAAGTGGCAAGAGAAGCGGGTGGGATGTCGTTACGTTTTCGATTTGGTTAACGATAACCTGGATCTGAATGATGAGGAAGCTCTATACAAAGCTCGCATTAATGCCACGAAGTGCATTGGCCAATCATTGGCTGTGGTAGGTGAGCAACTTGAATTCCCCTTTAGTCTGTCGATGCATGTAGCCCGTCACAGCTTTGCCGTTATGGCATTAAACAAAGGACTGTCAATGTCAGTCGTGAGTCGCCTACTGGGGCATGGTAGTACTGACATCACGGAGAAAGTATATGCTCACTTCCTGCCAGAGACCTTGTCTGCAGAAATGGATAAACTGCATGATGATTTGGTAGAGTTGGAACCATTTTAGTCAAAATTAGTGGAAAGAAGTGATACTTCAAGTGTTAAAATGTGGTTTTTCGAAGAATAATTCGTAATTTTGCAGGCTCAAACGATTGATAAGATAAGATGGCAAACGATATAGTATCAGTAAACGAAGTGCAAGGTGAGGTAATCTTTTACCAACCTGATAACACCATGCGCCTTGAGGTTAGATTGGAAGATGAGACTGTTTGGCTGACCCAGCAGCAGATGGTTACGCTATTCCAATCCAGTAAGGCTAACGTGAGTGAGCATATTAGGAATATTTACGACCAAGGGGAATTAGAACAGGAGGCAACCGTTCGGAATTTCCGAACAGTTCGAAAGGAAGGTAATAGGATGGTCAACAGAACGCTAACCTATTACAACTTGGATACTATTATCTCTGTGGGCTTTCGTGTTAATACCAAAAGGGGTATTATGTTTCGTCAATGGGCAAATAGGACGCTTAAGGAATATCTGCTACGAGGATATGCATTCCATCAGCAGATGATAGCCATGCAACGGCAGATAGACGTACGCTTGGAAGAACAAAATGAACGATTGTCTGCGGTGGAGAATCATTTGCACGAACATGACCAGAAGTTTGACATGATAGTTAAAACGCCTGAGTTGCCGAATGAAGGCGTGTTCTTTGACGGACAGATTTTCGATGCTTTCAAATTGGTGATGCAGCTTATAAAGAGTGCTGAGCATAGGATTATTCTTATTGATAACTATATCAACGAGGAGATTTTGACGATGTTTGATCAACGTGCAAATGGTGTTACTGCTTGCATCTATACGGCAAGAATAGACAGTGCTATGCAACTTGCCATCCAACGGCATGACGCGCAATATGATCCAATACCAGTTAATGTGTTCCGGATGAGTCATGACAGATGGCTTATTATCGATGACAAAGTGTATCATTTTGGAGCATCATTGAAAGATCTGGGAAAGAAATGGTTTGGAGTCTCCCTGTATCAGGATATAACCCCAGAAGAATTGTTGTCAAAAATTAGCTGATGATGTTTCAAATTTC
>SUYI01000083.1:4243-5430 GCA_015060485.1 Prevotella sp.
TGCGAGGATAGACCCAAATATGATCGAATAGAAGATAAGACCTTTTGGAAATTTGGTCGAACAGAGTTCTTTCCAGAGTCCGACTTGAATGAATTGTTTGAAGTAACGGACTTAGCGCAGTCTCGACAAAACAGAAAAGACAGCCCTGTACCACAGGGAAGTGACAAAATCGATGAATTATTTTGAGTAGCAGTATTAGCTACTCTTTTTTTATTTATAATCAGGGAGTTATGAGCCTTTGGATAACTTCATCCTAACTTCATCCTAATACCATCCTAACATGTTATGCAGTGTTAGCCAAATTCAGGCTAACACCGTGTCTATGGCAATATAGGTACCTTTGCCGCCGATAAACGCAGACGCAAGTGCACAATTGCTCTGCATAATATTAATCGGTAAAGGACTTGAGTGTGCAATCAAGCTCTGGAGCCATAGCATTTTTAACATGAAGAAAAAAATTAGTGATTTTTCTGAGAAGGAACTTTTAGAAAAGATCCTCTCAATCCTGGCAGGAAAAGAAGATTCTCCTGTCAGAGCGAAGCAGGTATGCACACGTCAGCTCTATAGCAATAAGGAACTGATGGACTTGCTTCAAGTTAAGGATAGGTACTTAAAGAAGTTACGTGACAATGGCTATATAGGCTATTCGCGTGAAGGCGATAAGTATTGGTATACGCAAGACGATGTAAACAAGTTCCTGCGCAAATTCCATTATGAAGCTTTTGCCACCAATCCAAACTTACCAGAGCGGAAAGGAGGTGATGTATGGTGATTGATACAGACCATCTGGTTAACCAAATCCATGCACAAGTGGAAGGAGTTGCTGAAACTGGCTTTCCTATGGATGTGTTCCCTGAGCGCATACAGAGAATCATCTATGATTTGGTGACTTACGAGAACTTCAATCTGGAGTATACCGCCTCCATCATCCTGTCCGCCTATGCCACAGCCATCGGCAATACGTATCACGTGAAGATTAAAGGCAACTGGATAAGCAGTTGCGCCCTGTTTATGATATTGGTGGGCAGACCGGGACTCGGCAAGACACCGCCATTGGGTTTCCTTTATCAGCCCATACGTGAGAATGACCGCCAGTTGCTTGCCAAGGCACACAAGGAATATGAGTTGTACGAACAGCAGCAGGTCGTAAAGAAGGACGGTGAGGTGAAGGAACCGATGGAGAAGCC
>SUYI01000012.1 GCA_015060485.1 Prevotella sp.
AACTCACCCTTGGTATCGACCACATCAAGTGAATTGCCGAGCAACTCCAGAACCTTAGCCATACCAGCAGGCATGCTTTCCTGACCAGCCTTGACGGCAACATCGATAGTTGACTCTACGGAATACTTTGACTCTGCAGTAGCCTTTGAGTCCTTCTTGGTCGAATAGTTTGCCTTAAGATTTGCTTCCAGCGAGAACAGACCGAGGTCGAGTTTCGCCTTCGCATCCACTTCTCCACCATACTCCGTGTGCTCAGAAGTCTCAGTCATCGTAGAGGATGATGCAGAGATACTAGCCTTAAAGTTGATGTCAACGGTGTTGATGGCAATGTAAGGAATGGGGACAATCGTCAGGAGAGGAACATTGAGCTGAACCATGCGGCCACCTCGGTTGAAGGAGAAAGCCACCATGATGGCACTCTTCTGTCCTTTCTCGTCGGTGTTGAGACCAACTTCCTTAATGAAATCCCAAGAAGTCTTGGCTGCCATTGCCTGTGCCTCGATACAGGCTTTGAGCGGACCGCCGATCATAGTAGAAAATGGAATTGCCTGCATCGCATTGGTGGCGACATTTGCAGGTGTACTACTTACTTCTGCCATAATACTTTTCTTTTTTGTTATGCCTACTCTGTTTCGAAGCTCAGGCATCCCGGCCGTGTGTCATACCGACGCGTCTTTATATGGATATGCACGGGGCCATCGTCCCTCTGCTTGACGGCTTTTCAGCTTCCGCCGTTTTGCAATCTTACAGTTGCACCCCCTTTTCGGAAATGCACGGCAAAAGTAAGCAGAATTTGGCAATGGCGAGGAATGGTTTACATGAGTGCCGGGTGTGGTTACATGAAAACAGAAAAACATAGTCTTGCATAAAAAAACGAGAGACATTTTATATTTGCCTCTCGCTTATGAATTATGGTCTCAATCCTCTACTTGGTGTTTCTTTGTGTGGCGACACCTCTACAACTTCATCACCATTCGCCACGGCTTGTTGTTGCTGGGGTTCATTGTCTTTTGCCAACTCCAGTTGGATCTTTCGGTCAAGTGCTGCCAGTTCGGACTTCAAGCCTTTCAGTTCATCTTCTTTCTTCCATTGCTTGTTTGCAATCTCCTTTAGAAGCGGAATGTCTTTGGCAAGAGCCGCGTTCTTTTCCTTGTACTGCTCGATAGTCTGAGGTATTCGCTCCAGTGAGTTGATGAAGTTTCGGGCAGCGGCTATAGGATCAGACAGGGCAATGAAGCCGTTGTTATACCTATACTTGTAGTTACCTTCCACGCAGAACTTGTTTTGGAACATACCCAGCCCGTCCTTGTCAAGCGGTTCACTGCACATCAGGATGGTGAAGCCGTGAATCTCGCCCACACGTCGGTATTCACCTTTGGTGTCCTTCTCCTTGGCAATCTTCTGAAGTTGCTTGCCGATGCTTTCTTCATCCGTAGGTATGAAACCGTCAAGACGTATGGGATTAAGGAGATTACCCTCGTCGTCGAGTTTACGCTGAGCCTTGTGCTTGTCAAAGTCCTCCTGCAACTTAGCAATGAGCCCATCGTTACGCTCCATTTCCTCCTGCCTGCTTTCCAACTTCCACACGGATTCGTTACGGGCCTTGTTGAATGACTTGCGTTCACCCTCCAATGCTGCTATCTTCTTTTCCAGTTTTGCCTTATCCAGCAGGTCTGTATTGCCAGAGAGAATTGCCATGTACTCCGAGAAGTTCATGCCAGACTTCTCGTCCATTGAGCCCTCGTCGATGGTACGGGCACCGAGTGCGCCACTCTTCAACTGAGAGATAAACATCTGTTTGCAGTGAAGAAGATTGAACTTGTAACTGTCAAGCGACTTTTCCACGGCATAGATAATCACATCCACTTTGTTGTCGGCAAAGTGCTTGGCAATCTCGTTCCTTGCACGTACCGCCCGACCATTGCGCTGCTCCAAATCCGAGGGGCGCCAAGGCGTGTCCAAATGATGAATCGCCACGGCTCGTTTCTGGGCATTAACGCCCGTTCCGAGCATGGACGTGGAGCCGAACAGCACACGGACGCTGCCCTCGTTCATGGCAGAGATGACCGCCTTTCGCGCCTTCTCGTTCTTGCACTCCTGTATGAAACGGATTTCATTAGCAGGGATGTCGTAGTCCTCCACCAGTTTACGCTTGATTTCAGAATATACCGACCAGCACTCATTACCTTGCCATGTTCCCAAATCTGAGAAGACAAATTGTGTTCCCTTCTGAGCATCAAAGCGACGGTAGTAGTCCGCAATAATCTTTGCACAGTGCGAAGCCTTGTTGTCGGGATGATCTTCGTAATTCGGGCTAATCATACGCATATCCAGTGCCATCTTTCGGGCATAGTCCGTTGCAATGAGCATCTTCGCCTTTTCCTCCGTCTCAGACAGTTTCGGACGACCGAGCAGGGTGGCATCCCCCGACTTGGCAAACTCCATCAACCGCTTGATAAACTCTTCCTGGTCTGGTGTAGGCGGAATGTTATGCAGTATCTCGTTCTTCTCAGGTCTGTCCACACCCACGTCAGCCGCCGTGCGATAGTCCGTGATTTCGTTATAAAACGCCGCCAATTCGGGGACTTTAATGAAGTAGCGAAAACGCTCTTTCTGTACGATGTTGTTAGTGACGTTAAACTCGAAGTCTGTAGTTTTCTTTGCGAAGATTGCCGCCCACGCATCGAAGCAACGGATATTTTGTCTCTCCAGTTCACGGGGACGCAGGTACTTGAAGAGCAAGTAAAGCTCCGTGAGTGAGTTGCTGATGGTCGTACCCGACAGGAACGTTGCCCCCAAGTCTCTGCCTGTTCGTTCCTGTATGGTACGGATGGCAAAGAGCATATTCAAGGCTCTTTGGCTACCCTCCGAGTTGCCGAGTCCAGCCACACGGTCATGACGGGTGTTGAACATCAGGTTCTTGAACTGGTGGCTTTCATCGACAAACAGATGGTCGATGCCCATCTGCTTAAAGTCGCACACGTCATCCGTGCGCGTCTCTATCTGGTAGGCAATCCTCTCCAACTTCGCTTCAAGGTTGAACTTTCGCTTTTCCAGTCCGCGCAACATCTTCTTGCTTACTTCCTTACCTTGCGCCCGCAGCACTTCAAGGTTCTCTTCCACACTGTCAAGTTCTGCCTGCAGGATTTCCTGCTGCAACTCCGGCGACTGAGGAATCTTGCCGAACTGGTCGTGCGACATAATCACGCAGTCAAAGTCGTTGTTCTTAATCGTATTGAAGAACTTGATGCGGTTTGCCGTAGAAAAATCCTTTTCCGAGGCATAGAGAATACGGGCATTGGGGTATGCCGCCATATAGGTAACGGCAATCTCCGCCACGTTAGCCTTCAGACCTATAATCATGGGCTTGTGCGCCAGTCCCAGACGCTTCATCTCATGCGCCGCAATGCACATTATCAACGTTTTACCCGTACCCACTTCGTGGTCGCAAATGCCACCGCCATTCTGCTTCAACATCCAGATACAATCCTTCTGTGAGCCGTAGATGCTCTTGATGCCATAGCGACGTTCCAATGATTTCATGTCGAGGTCAGGGAAAGTCTGGTGACTGCCGTCGTAGGTTGGACGAACATAGCAGTTGAACTTGCGGTTATACATGTCCGTCAACCGTTCCTTAAACTCCGGCGACTGTTCTTCCAACCAGTCAGAAAAACCATTTCGGATTTCATCGATCTTTGCGTTTGCCAACTGGATGCCCTCAGCGTCGCGCACCTTGATGTCGTTGCCGTTGTCATCCTTGCCGATGCTCTTCATCATGTCGGGGCAAGTGTTATGCAGCGCATGTTTCAGCAGGGCTATACCGTCATACGTGCGATAGTAGCCATGCACACAGAACTCTTCGGTAATCTTCATGTTCTTCTCACTGCAAGCCACCGAGAACTCATCCATGCTCTCCGAGTAGCCGATGCGGATGTCCGTGCCGTAGAGTTGGGTCATATAGGCAGAGAACATTCCTGTCGGAATCCAACGCTCACCGAAGTTAAAGTCAAGGTCGTCAAACTGGATACGTTCAGGGAAGGACGCTTTGAGGGCTTCCAACGACTCCGTGACAAGCGGGTCTTGGACATATTCCTCACCATCCTCTTCTCTTCTTTGCTGCTGCATCTGGCTCCATTGTTCAATACGCTCAGCCTTTTCAATGACATTGCCGGCGATAAAGCGGTCTTTCACCTCAAACCCGGTAATCAGCGGATTGTAGTAGATACGTCCCTGCAAGCCCTGTATCAAGTCAGACACGTCCATACTGGTAAGTGATGCCATATAGCCGAGGTTCACGTAGCCGTATTTGTTGAGTGATGCGGACAGGGCTTCCTCCGGGGTATCCACCTGTGTCACTTCGTTAATATTGAACGAAACGGGATGGTCGAAGATGTCCGCCTTGATGAACTGCCCGTTTTCTACACGCTCAATGGCGAGTGTGTCACGTCCATGTGCATCCATCAGCAACAGTTTGGTCATCTGTCCCATGTTCAGATGCCCGAAGTCCTTCACGAACTGGTCATAGAGGGTGTTCAGTTCCTCACGCAGTTTCTTGTTTTCCTCGTGGTTGTCAGCCTCGTAGGTGTAGAGCGTTTCGTAGGTGTCACGCAGCGGAATATACGCCGTCAGCCGTGCCGTCTGTGATGCATTCAGTTCCAAAGGGTGGAAGGTAGCCCCATATTCCGTTACTCCACGCAGATGACCGAGGTTGCCGTCCTTATCCAGTACGATGGTGCCGTCACGGTAGAACGGTTGCATATCACCTTCAAACGGTCTTGGGGTAAGGTCAACGGGGTTCTGTTCCTGTGGCAGCTTACCCTTGCTGGTCTGTCCCTTTGTCGTTGTTGGCTGTACGTCTTGGTGACTGCCGTATTTCTCCATCGCCTCCTTGGAGGGTAGGAAAGCGGGATTCATGGTGTCCGTCAGTCCCTGCCGTTCCAGTTCTGCCTTACGGTGTTCCTCTGCTATGACGCGCAGTTTGATTCTCTGCTCCGGTGTCATATCCATCATCACCTCATAGAAGCCGTTGATAGGCGGATTCTCTTCCCAATTGATGTCAGCATAGATGTCATCAGGATTGTCGGGCTTTGCTTCTTTCTCTTTCTTCCTGCCTTTGTCCATGTTGAGGGTTGCCGAGAAGTCGAGTGCTAACGTCTGCTGGACTGCTGTGACCTCCTTCTTTTTCCGAGGCTTGGATTCCGATGCTTTCTTTGTCTTCTGCTTCGGCTTTTCCTGTTCCGGGGTTTTCTCAAACTCCATCCCGTCCTCTTCCCAAAGGTCGAATAGACTGAGCATCGGGGACGAGGATGCCGCTTCCTTTGGCTTCTCTTCCTTGGCAGGCTTGGCTTTCTCAACAGGCTTTTGTTCCTCTATGACTGCATTGTGTTGTTCCGCTTCCTTTGGCTCGTTTTTCTCTTCAATGACTTCCGCATCCTCAACGGCTATGCCTCTATACAGCGAATAGTTGAATTTGGCACTGATGTCTGCCATTACCACCTTTTCCATGTCCTGAGAGATACCCGTAACACCGCCCTCATGGATATACTCCATTGCAGGCTTGCCGTATGGATCGGTGTCACGCTTGGCAGAGGTGTGGATGATATGGTCACCATGCGCCACGAAATAGGCACTTGTTCCGATACCATCCATATCCTCCACGTTGATGAAAAGACTGTCCGTTTCCGTCAGTTCCTGTTTGGCAGCTTTCTTCTGGAGGATGATAAGATCACTGCCCACTTCCGTATTGGCATTCTCCGTAAAGAGGTTGTTGGGCAGACGGACGGCACTCACAAGGTCTGCATGACGCAGCATTTCCGCACGGATGGGGGCTGATGTCGGCGAGTCCATGACACCCTGTGAAGTGATGAAGGCTACCACGCCTCCGTCATGCACAGCATCCAGTGCCTTCAGGAAAAAATAGTTGTGTACCGCCTTTGCCGCCTGTCGCCTGACTGGCTCCTTGCTGTTGGTGTAGGCAGGATCGAAGACGGCAATGTCACCAAACGGAATGTTGGATACCGCCATGTCGAAGTAGTTCTCAAACGGCTTTGCCAGTTTCTCGAATCCCTCAATCCTCACAATAGAGTCTTGATGAAGGGCTTTGAGTACCTTGCCCGTCAGCAGGTCCTTCTCGTAGGCCATGACGTATGCGTCCTGACGACTGGTACTCACCGTCGTCTTCTTCTGCTTCACGGCATCCACGAACACACCGATACCCGATGACGGCTCCAGCACCTTTTGGGGTTCAACACCGAAATAGTTGAACGAGCCAATGAGGGTGTTCACGAATACGTCTGGTGTATAGAATGCCGTCAACACAGATGATTTCAGACTGTCCACATAGCGCTTGTATTCCTGTTCTGACTGTGCGTTTTCACGGAGTACCTTGTGCAGCTCCAGCGTCTTGGTGAACAGGGGCATTTCCGACTTGGGCCACTTGGTGGAGTCGGACAAGGCAGAGGCTGGATAGAGGACGCACTTCAAGCCACCGAAACCGCTGTAGCCACGCAACACAGCCAGTTCCTCATCTGTGGGTGTACGCTTCTCACGCTCTATCAGGAATGCCGTCCTGATGGCGTCGATATTCTTCTGAAGATGTTCCTTCCTATTGTATGCCATACTGTCTGAGGTATAGGGTGACGGCACCAGTCAGTTCATCGTGAAGGTTCTGGTATTCGTCACTGAGTGGAAAATCATCATTGGCAAGGTCATAGATGGAAAACACCTTGCCCATGAACGGCAGAAGGCTCTCTGCCAGTTGCTCATGGAGCAACGGAGGGACGGACTTCTCAAACTCCGAGTTGATAACACCTAAAAGGATGTCATACTGAGAATAGTGCAGTCCCTTGGTGAGTGCCGACATCGCCAGTTCCTGTGCCTGGTCTGGTGTATGTCCGTTCCGGCGTTCCTGCTCATAGGTCTCTGCCGCTTCATCCGCACGGGTACGGATGAAGTCACGGTCATGCTGTTGGGTAAACCTGTGCTGACGGAGGTAGTCCAGCAGGTATAGTTCGTAATAACTCAGTTCCCGTGTGGTTGTCTGTGATGTCCTGCTCATGATGCTTCCTTCTTGATATTGTCAATCATCTTCTTTGTTGCACGGTCGATGGGGACGGCACGCTTGGCAAACAGCGTCTCGGAACTGAGCAGTTCACGGACTACCGCCTCCGTATAGTTGTTTATCTGAGCCTTGCTATACAGGCCCAAAGACAATCTCCTATTGAAATGTCCCATTTGGAGGGGACTGCCGATAATCATGTCACGAATGACGGAGTAGAGTGCCAGTCCCTTTTCTGTAGGTACTATCTCCTTGTCGAAAGCGTCGACGTAGCCATTCTCAAAGAGCATACTGACAGCATCTGCTTTCTCCTTGGTAGTGCCGAGGTCAAAGAGGTCTGCCTCCATGAGCAAGGTCTCTGCCGTATGCAATGGTATCGGTTGGCTTGTTCTCTTTGTGATGGACACGCCGTAGAAGTGTTCCAGTTCACCTTCGTGCCAGTGGTAGTTGGTGTACGGGGTATCGGTATTGCCAAACGTCCTGTTCGTCATTGCCGTCCATCCCTTTTCCGTCAGAGTGCTTTTCTCTACCTTGAAGTCATGTCCTTCAAAGATAGCCCAGACGGTCGATGTCTTCATACGGGCATTCTGACCGAAAGCCAGTATCATGCGCTCCGTGATAAGGTCGTAGATTCTCTGCTCGTCCTTCGTGAGTTTGAACACGTCGGGATTGCACTTGCGCTCTGTCAGGCAGATGCCGATGTGGTCACGCTTGCCGTAGTTTTCCCAGATGCAGTCCTGATTGGGCTGGTCTATCTTCAGTATCATCTGCTCCCATCGGGAATTACCGCGTAGGTCATGGACGGTATTGTTCCAGAACTGACGGGCATAGTTCTGGCTGATGAGATGTTCCTTGGTGAAAGGCCATGTTATCAGTCCGTTGTCGAAGAGCTTCTGCAGGCATTTCGTCGTGTGGACGATGCCGAATCCGAAATGTTTGTTGGCTGCAAGCAGGATGGTATGATAGTCAAACAGTCCTGGCGAATGCAATTCTTCCGTCTTCACAGAGACATCACTGATAATGACAGGCTCTACGCCCATTGCCTTCCGCATCTTGATATAGAGGGCATTGGCATCCGCCACGCTGTCAAACTGTTTATCGGAAGTGAACTTATAGACTTCGCCGTCCTTCTCAATGGAGAAGTTCACCTGCCATGTGGATTCAGGCTTGTGTTCCTTGCTTGCCTTGTAGCGTCGGCAGATCAGTGACAGCAGGGGTGTGGCAATAGGCTCAATCTGATGGGAGCCTTTGCCATAGACCTTTTCCAACAGGTGAGTGGCATTGGCAGAGATAAGCCATTCGGCTTTACGCTTTTTGAGAGCCTGCTCATATTTCTGTTGTACGCCACGTATCTGGAGGCGGTTCTGCAGACTCTCACGGATGCCTTTGGCAGAGAGTGAGCGGAGGTGAAGCTGGAACAGGAAGCCTTTCGGGACGGTCACCAGCATGGGGCCTGCCTTCAGCAGAGTTTCTTGCAAGTCTGATGTCGCCACATAGACGTAAGTACTGTTGGCTATCAGTTCCGAGAGGATGCGGGCATGGTTTGCCATCTTCTCGCTTGGCTTCAGATGTCCGTCTGCTGGCAGTAGCACGACGGGGTATCTGTCGGGAAAGTACGGCAGTGCCGTTGGTGAAAGGCGGTCGAGTGTCTGGCTGAGTTCCGGGCTGAAACCGAGGTCTATGCCCTCCAGCCATGTAACGGCATAGTTGTTGCCGACATAGTGACGGGTGTCCTCGTCACTGGCTCCTACTATCCTTGCATATCGCTTTGCTATATGCTGTGTATCTGCTATAATCGTAATCATGATTTTTACTTTTTATGGGATTCTACTATTGATGTATGGGTATAATGATGGCTCGTCCCCATCCGTTCCTGAACGGGAACGAGCCAAAAGCAGTGAGTGAAATAAGGACTGTTGTTGCCGGAGGGCTACATCTTCATACCCTTCGATTTCTTCTTCTCGGGCTTGTCCTGCTTCACGGCATTATCCTGTTGCTCCTTCTGCTTGGTGTCCTTCGGGGCAGTCTGGCTTTGCTGCAGGGGTTCCTTCACGCCCTTGGTCTGCTCATTGGTCTTGCCCTCATTGTTCACGGCTACCTGTGTCTGACTCTCCGATGCTGGGGTCTGGGTGACTGCCTTGTCGGGATCATTGGCATAGGTCAACGGACGGCCTTTCTCCGGGCTGAACTTCAGGTACATCGTGGAGGGTACACCCTGTTTGTCGGGCACTCCGTCGAGTTTGATGGTCTTGCCCTCCAGGTAGTCACGCTTCTGCTCGTCGGTGAACTCCACGCCCTTCCACTTGCCGATGGGCTTGATGTTGCCGTTCTCGTCCGTCCACTGTGGACGGCGCTGTTTCTGTGCACCGTCACCGTCGGCATCCTGTGCCTGGCCCTCTGTCTGCTGGTTACCTTCCTGCCTCTGCTCCTGACCGTTGCGCTGGCGATAGCCACGGGGTACGAACTCCACGCCCTTCTCTTCTACGTTGGCTTGCAGTGTGGTGGTGAACTTGCGACCGTTGGCAAGTTCAATCTCCTTGTTCTTCAGGGGCAGTCCGGCACGGAGCATGTCCTGTTCCTGCTTCGTCAGTTCCGTGTTGCCTATCTTCTCAGGAATGCGCAGACGGCGCACTGGCAGGTCTGTAATCTCGTTGGTCTGGCGGTCGATGCTGATGATGCTTGGCACACGTTCGCCTCGATCGTTCAAGAGGTCAACGACACGCCCCATGTTGCCGTAGTTCTTCAGGGCAGACTTGTCGGCTTCGGAAAAGGTGTGTCCCTTGTACTCCTGTTCCAGATTGGCTTCCTTACGGATGAGGTGAGGAACAAGGCTCACACTGTCGTCCTCGTTCTTCTTGAAGGACAGACGGGCAGCGGTCTCCAACTGTTCTCCGCCGAAGGCAGGATGCACGGTGATGAGGTTACTCTTGCCATAGTTCAGCATCTTGTTGAGGTCGCCCGACTGTTCGAGTTGGTCACGGGTGATGCCCCACTTCTGCTGGATGTCTGCCCAATTGACCTTGGTCTCGTCGATGGGCTGGTACTGGTGCTTGTTACTCTCTGCCTGCTGGCTCTGTGCCTCGGCAGCATTGTTGCTTTGGTTCTGTTCCATTTTCTTCTTGTTTTTGTTGTTAATGTAATTGGATGGATTGATGCTTTCGCCCTCGATTTCCGCCTTTGCCTCTTCAGCTCCTGCGAACAGTCGTTCAAGTGCGCCTGTCGTGGTCTTGGTGAAGCCGAAACGAGTCGGCTCCTTGCACTGGCGGACGAAGTTCGTGAAGAAGTTGTCAAGGGCATTGCCGTTCTTGTCGAACTGGAGGAAAGACTGTGAGTATTCTTTCCTGACGGGCATTTTAATGGGATTTCCAATGCTGTTCATGCCTGTGACGACACCACGCTCTCCTGTCTTGTTGTCCGTGACAATCAGCACGTCCTTGTCGGGCTTCAACTTCTCCTGCTCGTTTTCTTTTTCCTTGTCCATTGCTTACTGGATTTTGAAAGTTGTTACTAATGTTGATGATCTCTAAGTCTATACTTGTTAGCCGGCTGTATAGTCATTTCCATGATGGGCGCTTCAACTGGTCAAATTTTTCACTGAGTTGACCGCCCTTGTCCTTCCTGTTCTTGCGGATGAATGCCCACACGTCACTTTCCTTGTAATAGACACGCTGGCGAAGGACGCTGTAGGGTATCAGTCCTTCCGTGCGGTATCGCTGTGAAGTTCGTGCGCTGATGTTCAGGATCTGGCAGAAGTCGGCATCGTCAATCATGCTGTCCCCATCAGTGTCAGGCGACTGTGCCTTGAGTTGGCGCAGTTCGCCCATCATCTGCTCCTGATGCTCAGTGATACGGGTCATCCACTGGTCGAAGTATTCTTTTGAAAGTTGCTCCATATTGGTCTGATTTTCAAGTTTACGGGTGCAAAATTAGGGGTATCGGAACAACCCGTTTCACTAATAAGTGCTTACTAAGGAATGATTTTCTTGGAGAAAACAGTTTCAGACGGCATCCGACCGCCATTTTCAGCCATCTGACCGCCACTTTCAGCCAAAGCGAAGTGCCGTGATTGGGTTTGCCTTTTTCCTTTGTTACTTTGCACCCGAAATCAAAAATCGGACAACAACATGGAGATAGTGATTATTGAGAAAAAGGCTTTTGAGGACTTCATCCAGACGGTGGATTACTTTATATCGCGCATCACCAGCATGGATGCACGGACGGAGGACAAGCAGCCGGAGCAATGGCTCGACACGGCTGATGTGTGCGCAGGGCTTCAGTTGGACCGTCGCACGGTCTATTCGCTACGGGAACAGGGCAAGTTGCCGTTCTCGCAGTTCCAGCACAGGGTGTACTACAAGGCAAAAGACGTAAAGGCTCTGGCTGACGGACTGGCGGAGAAGTCCCCGAAGAGTAAGGAAACAGAAATAGTCAATCCATCAAAATAGAATCATCATGTTAGGACAGGACATTATCACGAAGGATTATTTCACCGACCTTTACGGACGCATCCGAAAGGCATTGGAACAGCACGAAATGGCTACGCAGCATTACCGCCCATTGCTGGACGGTGTGCGATACATGACAGACAAGGAACTGTCGGAAATGCTCAAAGTGAGCCGACACACCTTGCAGCAGTACCGCAACAAGGGCTTGATTCCCTTTACTTATTGTCAGGGCAAGGTACTTTATAAGGAGCAGGACGTGCAGGAACTTCTTGATAGGAACTACCAGCCAGCCAAGTGGTCATCAACATAGGAAACTCAATCATTTCGTTCATAGATACTTATTACAGAAGAATCCGCACCACCATTGCAACGGCAATAGGTGATGCGGATTCAGTTTGTAGGATAGTTATTACTCCTATCTCGGTGGAAGTTCCAACGTCAGGCAGACGTTTTCGTACATTGGTCTGCCCATCAGTCGGTTCATGATGTACTTGCGGAACTTGTGGCTGTTGTAACTGTCGATGGCGTAAGCCAGACGGATAACCATTTCAAGGTTATACACGTCTATGTTCCAGTTTGGACGGTAAGGGAACAAGCGGAATGTACCGTGAGTGTTTTCCTCACGCGCGATACTATTCTTATATATAGAGCGTATCGTGCGGAACACGACGGCTGACGGGACGAAAAGCATGTCCGCTATCTCGTCCACAGTCATCCACACATCCTTTTCGGGCATGGCGATAATTCCGCCCTCTGTCATTCTGATGATGCCTCGCTCAAAGACATCCTTGGGAATCATTGAAATGTTTGTCATAAACTGTCAGTCTTTTGGAATGTGATACAATAGGTTTTTCTTGGGACGTCCGACTTTCTTCACTGCCAGTCGTGGGTCTTCACGCAGCAGTTCCTTCGGACGGTCGAGTTTCTTCTGAAGCAGTGCCTTGTTGTGCTCTGCCGTGGTGTCGCTGGTCGTCAGTCCCTTTGCCTCTCTTCGCTTTTGCAGCCTGTCCATGTCACGGCTGATGTTGTCGTCAGTGACCTTGGCATACACCTGTGTACTCTTCACGCTGGAGTGTCCCATCATCTTGGCGATGCTTTCCAGACAGATGCCTTCTGATACGAGCATCGTGCCGAAGGTGTGACGGGCCATGTGAGCCGAGAGATTTTCAGTCCTGCCGATGGCAAAGCCTATCTCGTGGATGTCCGACCAGGCACTGTTGAGGGTTGGCAACGGGAATACGGGCTTTTCATCGTCAGTGGTGTTATACATGCCGAGTATCTGTTCTGCTATAGGGTGCAGGGGGATGAACGACTCCACTTTCGTTTTCTGCCTGTTGATGCGGATATAGCGCCGACCGTCGGCTGTCTTGCCGATGTGGTGAGGGTAGAAGCCACGGGCATCCACGTATGCAAGTCCCGTCAGGCTGGAGAAGATAAACCAGTGGCGGAACATCTCCATGCGGTCGTCAGCCATCGGGGTTGAAAGCAGTTTCTTGAAGTCCTCACGGTTCACGAAGCGATGACGGGTCTGTATCTTCTTCTCATATTCCACATTTTCTATTGGATTGCAGCGCAGGATTTCCATATCCACGCCTAACCAGATTAGGCGGTTAAGCCATATCAGACAATGATTAGCCTGTGCTGGGCCGAGGTTCTTGCCTTTCACCAGATGCACCTTGTAGCCTTGCCCGAAGGCTTCATCTATGTCCATCAGTGCAATGTCTTTCTTGCCGAGCGAGTGCAGGTACTCTTGCAGATGGGCTTGCAGGCTACGGCTCTGGCGGTAGGTGTTCACCTTGTTCAGTTCATTGGCACGGATGCGCAGACGCTCACGTTCCCATTCGCCCATCTGCAGCAGGGTTGTCGGCTTCTTTGTCTTTTCAGTGATGATGTTCTTCAGGATTTCGGGAGTGATGACCCCGTTCTCACGCAGTTGCTCGTCATAGAGGGTGTCAATCCGCTTGCGCAGGTCGATGAGTCGGTTGTTGTCCCTTGCAATGGAGATTTCGCCCTTCTTTGCGTTCCAGTCCTCCGGACGGCAGTAGATGTCCGTTGTCAGTGCGGTGCTCTTTCCGTCAATGGTGATACGGCACATGACGGCTGTGGTGCCGTCGGTCTTCACCTTGGCACGGTTGATGTAATACAGTTGGCTGAATGTACTTCTCATAATCGTTTCTCCTTATTTTGTGATGAAATTAAAATCCTTGGTTGCTTCAATGAACTTGTCCATGTCCTCAAAGAGCTTCTTCGGGGTGACACGGGCATAGACTTGTGTCTGGTTGATGTTCGTATGACCGAGCATCCTGCTGATGGTTTCCAATGGCACACCCTCTTCAAGCGTTATCAGGCTGGCAAACGAGTGTCGTCCCTGGTGGAAGTGGATGGGTTCTTTCAGACCTATCCAGCCCGATATGCCGCGCAGATGGGCATGGAGGGTACGGTGGAACACATACGGAAAGAGCGTCTTTCGTGTATCGTCGTGGTACTTCTCTATGAGGGCAATCGCCTCCGGCAGCAATTTCACGGCTGCACGGTTCTCGTTTTTACGACGGAGGTACTTCAGCCAGAGGTTGCCGTCCTCGTCGATGGAGAGATTATTATCCGTGACGGACACCACATCAGAGTAGGGTACGCCAGTGTAGCAGGCGAACAGGAACATGTCACGGGATAGGATATGCCCCTCGTGCTTAGGGTCAATCTGGAGGTCACGGATTTTCTCAAAGGTCTCACGGCTGAGAGCCTTGGGAGTGGTCTCGCGTCTTCTCGGCAATGAGAAGTGGGCGAAATATTGCCTTTCGGCAATGCCTTCCTTGAATGCACCCTTGCAAGCCTTCTTCAACAGGGCAAGGAAATGACGGGCAGAGCCTTCATGTCCGCACTCGTCACAGATGTACGACTGGAAATCATAGATGAATTGCTCTGTCAGTTGCCCAAAAGCGATGTCCTCCGTCTTGAACTTCTTCAAGATGAAGGCTTGCAGGTAGTCGCAGAAAGCCTTGTAGTGGTAGTAGGTGCCCTTGGCACGGTCAACACCGATGCGTGAATGACATTCGTCTTTCATGCGCTGTGCATACTGCATCAGCGTTACCTGTGACTGGATGCTGCCCTGCAAGACAGCCTTAACGTCAGCGGCACAGAAGTCCGACTGACGTGCCTTTACGGACTCATAGGCATTGTTGATTGACAACATCAGTTGCTCGATCTTGCGGTTCACCTCAACCGCCTCCTTGCTCTTGCCGTTCAGACGGCTTTCACGGGGATTCCACAAGTCAGGGGTGCAGGAAATCTTACACGAAAACTGAGACATCGAGTTTCCAAGGGTGATACGTCCCATGATGGGAGCCTTTCCTTTCTTGTCTGTCGTGCTCTTTTTGAGGTAGAGCAGCACCTTGAATTTTTCATCTTTCATACTCGCTTATAAATTGGTTGCAAAATTAGCTCAATTACAAGCGTCCTCCGTATGGAAGAATGTGTCCGAATATGTATGTTTTTCCGAGCCTCCGACTAATTCGGGGTCTCATTCGTTACCAATACAATTTTCGGTAACGAGACAGGTAACGATTTGGTAACGGAACGATGGCCATATTTCACAATATGCATTCCTGCCCATCGAAACATGGAATACATAAAATCAGCAGTCTGTCAGGCACTTACGGGAATAATCTCCACGTTCGTCTTACCCTTGATTTCTTGGTTATATTCCCCAGCATTTTTCACATTATTGGGAATAATGACAGAGGTTAGGCTTGAGCAATACTCGAAGGCACTTTTTCCAATACTTTCCACATACTCTCCAATGATAACCGAGGATAGGTTTGAGCAGCCCTGGAACGCCGTGTATTCGATGTTCGTCACACTATTCGGGATGGTGATAGCGGTGAGACCTGTACACCCGCCGAAAGCATAGTGCCCTATGGTCGTCACACTATTCGGAACAGTTGAATTCTGGCATCCCAATATAAGTGTGTTGCTTGCCGTTTTAATAATGGCATTACAGTTGTCGCGAGAGTCGAATACTGAATTCCCTTCTGCCACCTCAATGGAGGATAGATTAGTGCATCTGGAGAAAGCATAGTCTCCAATACCCTTCACACCAATCGGAATGGTAATAGCGGTCAGACTTGTGCAGCCAGAGAATGATTCGCCTCCAATGCTCGTCACACTGTTGGGGATATTGATGCTTGTTAATTTGGTGCAATCTCTGAACGCATAGGATGCAATGCTCGTCACGCTATAAACATGACTTTGATAAGTTACGGTTTCAGGTATATCGACATTTCCGCTGATTTCCTTATTTTCACTTCCTTCAACCCTTGCGGTTAAAGTATAATCATCTAAATAATAAACGACATCGTCAAATACTTCATACTGCGCCTTGCCTGCCAATGGCAGCAACAACAGGGCAAGTAATAATAGTTTTGTTTTCATTCCTTTTTTAATTTCCATAACCGTATAATTTTTGCTTATAGTCTCCCAGATTCAGCGATTTACCATTTATAAAGACGTGGGTGCTCTACTCATCGCTCATCCCACGTGCGGACTCACCCTTGCAGGGGTATCTGAGTCAGGTGCAAAGATAGAAAAATTTTTCGACACTACAAAATTTTGGACTATGTTTTTACGTAACGTAACAGGCAGATGGCTCGTTTTGACAACGAACACTTATTTGCATATTTCAGCAGCGATGTCATTCAGTTGTAGGCATCGCAGGCGCATATTTGTTATCTTCTCGTTCTGCCAAGGGTAGGGACTAATCATGAGCAAGCGACCCTCAGCACAAGCCATAAGATAGTGAGGTTGAGGTTTGAAGAAAGGAGGGAAGCCTTTTAATAATAGTACGATAAGTGGTAGTCGTGCCTCTAAAATGGCTGTGGCAATCTGTTTTTCGCCAGGACTGATGCAGGGAGAAACGATGACGGCGCCTTGTCGGGCAGCATTCAGGAAGTATTTTTTGCGTTCTTCAATTTCATTGGGGTAGAGGTGGCGTGAGCATTGTACCTGTAGTCTCTTTGGGTTTTCGAGCAGGGTTGTGTTGCCCATGGCTTCCATTTCAAGGCCCGCTACGGTTAGTTTGCCCAAGGGTTTGAAGAATTGGGGGTGTGCTTGTTTTAAAAGGAGACGACGGGGGTTATCATCAAGGTAGTTTAGCATTCGCTGAAGTTGGCCTTCTTGCAGCAGGATGCGGTCGTTGTAGCCTTGTTCCCAGAGGATGCCGCAGGGGGTTTTTGACTGAGGCGGTGCCTCAGTGTACCTAACGGGGGATTTTGCCTCAGTGTACCAAACGGGGGATTTTGCCTCAGTGTACCTGACAGAAGGAGCAGGTTTGGTAGATGGCGACATTGTCGCTGTGATGATTCCCAGTTCCCGTGCTGCCTTTCTAGTACCAGCCTTGAAACCATTGATGATGGTTCCCAAGTGGTAGGGTATTTTTTCTTTGACAAAAAGCACGCCATGAATATGGTCAGGCATGATGCATAGCTTGATGATTTTCACCTTAGGGTAGTAAGATGGAATGTCCTGCCAACATGTTCTTACGTGTTCTCCTAATGATGACAGGATAACCTGTGGCTTATCGTTACCCTCTGTAGCTAAAGGGTTGCCCCTTAATGTGCCGAATAGAGGCTTTCTACCCTCTGTGGACATTGTAATCATATAGATGCCTCGTTCAGTATAGTCGTGCTCGTCGCAACGTCGCTTCATAGAAGGCTTCTTTTCTTGCTTTTTTGACCACTCAATGTGCCTTTTCTTTCTTTCGTCCATGTGATAGTCACCTTTGTGGTTAGGCGAACGGCAACATTGTCGCCGTGTACTAGACAAAGAGGGTTAGTGGGCTTCGAGCCAGTTGTTGCCAAAGCCGGAATCGGCAACGAGGGGGACAGCCATTTGGAAGGCGTTTTGCATTTCTTCAATGACGATATGTTCTACACGTTCTTTTTCTTCGGGGAGAACAGAGAAGTTGAGTTCGTCGTGTACCTGGAGAATCATCTTGCTCTTGATGCCTTCGGTCTTGAAACGCTGGTAGATGTGAATCATAGCGACCTTGATGATATCAGCTGCTGTGCCCTGAATGGGGGCATTGATGGCGTTGCGCTCAGCAAAGCCACGAACGACGCTGTTCTGCGAGTTGATGTCCGGCAGATAGCGACGACGACCAAATAGGGTCACAACAAAGCCTTGTTTGCGGGCTATTTCCTTCGACTGCTCCATATAGTCATGCACCTGTGGGAAGGTCTGGAAGTATCCGTCAATCAGCATCTTAGCTTCGTCGCGTGGAATGTCCAGCCGCTCTGCCAAACCAAAGACAGTAATGCCATAGATGATACCAAAGTTGGCTCGTTTTGACTTGGTTCGTTCGTCGCGTGTGACCTCTTCAATAGGCTTCTTGTAGATGTTGGCAGCGGTAGCAGCATGCAGATCCTTACCCTCACGGAACACTTCAATCATCTGAGGATCCTGCGACAGATGAGCCATCACACGCAGCTCAATCTGGCTGTAGTCCGCAGAGAAAAACAGACAACCAGGTTCAGGAATAAACGCCTTACGAATCTCCTTTCCATCCTCGCCACGAATGGGAATATTTTGCAGGTTAGGATCAGACGACGACAGACGTCCTGTTGCGGTAATCGTCTGATTGAACGAGGTATGGATATGACCAGTACGAGGGTTAATCAGCTTGGGAAGGGCGTCGATATAGGTGCCAATGAGTTTCTTTAAACCTCTGTGCTCTAAGATGTCAGCCACGATTTCGTGCTTGTTTTTCAGCTGTTGCAGCACTTCCTCCGAGGTGACATATTGGCCCGTCTTGGTCTTCTTAGCCTTCTCGATAATCTTCAGTTTATCGAACAGAATTTCACCGACCTGCTTAGGCGAAGCAATATTGAATGGCTGGCCGGCAAGTTCGTAGATACGCTGTTCGATTTCGTTCATGCGAGTGGTAAACTCCTTGCTGGTTTCAGCCAACGACTGCGTATCCAGACAGACACCGTTCATCTCCATCTCCGCCAAGACAGGCATCAGGGGCATTTCAATGTCATAGAACAGTTTTTCGCAATCGTACATCTTCAGTTCTGGCTCCAACTTGTTTTTCAGTTGAAGGGTGATATCAGCATCTTCACAGGCATACTCGTAAACCTGCTGAGGAGTCAGGTCACGCATCGAACGCTGGTTCTTTCCCTTGGGACCAATCAGTTCGTCGATATGTACAGTTTGGTAGTGCAGATACACCTCAGCCATGTAATCCATGTTGTGACGAAGTTCAGGCTGGATGAGATAGTGGGCAATCATCGTGTCCCACATCGGACCATCGAGATGAACATCGTAATTTCTGAGTACTTCGAGGTCGTACTTCAGATTCTGACCCACCTTCAAGATTTTTGGGTCTTCATAGAGTGGTTTAAAGATATTAACAATTCGCAACGCTTCTTCACGATTGGCAGGAATGGGCACATAAAACGCTTTGTGTTCCTCGACAGCGAAGCTCAAGCCCACCAATTCTGCGTCAATCGGCGAGGTAGAGGTGGTTTCCGTATCTAGAACGAGAAAATCTTTTGTCCTAAAAAAATCATAAAGTTTTGTTATATCCTCTTCATTTTCAACGAGTTTGTATTCGTGAGAAACCGTTTTTAGGCTCTCAAAACTCGAAAATTCTGTGCCATTCGTACCCACGGGGGCAAATTCTGCAAAGAGATCGAGTTGTTGATTAGCAGGTTTTTGCTTTACTTCACTTTTTTTAAGAATCTTACTCGCTAGACTCTTCAACTCCAATTCCTCGAAGAGTTTTCCCAATTCTGCTTCGTTGGGTTGCGTGACCTTCAACTCGTCCATCTTCAACTCGATGGGAACATCGGTTTTGATGGTCGCCAAGAATTTCGAGAGCTTGATGTCGTCGACATGCTCTTCGACTTTTTTCTGGAGCGCACCCTTGATTTCTGAAGTCCGGTTGATGAGTTCCTCGACGGTTCCAAACTCATTGATCAGTTTCACAGCGGTCTTCTCACCCACGCCAGGACAACCAGGGAAGTTATCCGCTGAGTCGCCCATCAGCGCCAAGAGGTCAATGACAGCTTCCGTCGATGGAATGGCATATTTAGCCTTCACCTCCTCTGGGCCCATCACTTCGTAACCACCTCCATGACGGGGGCGATAAATCTTCACATTGTCACGAACCAGCTGCCCGTAGTCCTTATCGGGTGTCAGCATATAGGTATCGATACCTTGCTCTCCAGCTTTGGTGGCTAAGGTACCAATGACGTCGTCAGCCTCGAAACCATCGACTTCGAGAATGGGGATGTTCCAGGCCCGCAACAGGTCTTTGATGATAGGAACGGATAGCTTGATATCCTCTGGTGTCGCCTCGCGCTGGGCCTTATAGGCAGGGTAGGCCTCACTGCGAAACGTGGGTCCATGAGGGTCGAAGGCCACACCGAGATGAGTGGGCTGCTCTTTGGTGAGGACTTCCTGAAGGGTATTCAGAAAGCCCATGATGGCACTTGTATTGAGGCCTTTCGAATTGATACGCGGGTTCTTGATGAAGGCGTAATAAGAACGATAAATGAGCGCGTAGGCGTCTAAAAGGAATAGCTTTTCCATAATCTATTGTGAATTTGTGCGTAAAATTACTAAAAAAATAGTTACTATCCAATTATTTTCATTAATTTTGCATCAAAATCGTATTTGATATGGATTATTTAAGCATCATTAAGCAACCGATAACGAAGGATTTAGACGATTTCATCGCCTTGTTTAATCAGTCGTTGACTCACGACGATGGTATGTTGGGATCTGTCTTGAGCCACATTCGTCAGCGTGGAGGAAAGCGTATGCGTCCTATTCTGACGCTGCTGATGGCCAAGAATTATGGTGCTGTCAGCGATGTGACGCAGAACTCAGCGGTTGGTTTGGAACTTCTGCATACAGCGTCGTTGGTTCACGATGATGTGGTTGACGAGAGCAGCGAGCGCAGAGGACAGGCCTCAGTGAATGCATCTTATAATAATAAGGTTGCAGTATTGGTGGGTGATTATATCCTGTCTACGGCCTTGCTTCATGTATCGTATACTGGACATCAGCGTATCATAGAATATTTGGCTGAACTGGGTCGGACATTGGCTGCTGGCGAGATTCTGCAGTTGTCGAATATTCAGAATCAGGAGATTTCCGAGGATGTCTATTATCAGGTTATCCAACAGAAGACGGCTGCACTTTTCGAGGCTTGTGCAGCCATTGGTGCTATGTCGGGCGGTGCTTCTGTGGAAGAAATGCAGAAGGCAAAACAATTTGGTCAGTATCTGGGGATTATGTTCCAGATTCGAGACGATATTTTCGACTATTTTGATTCCAAGGAGATTGGTAAACCAACAGGTAATGATATGACTGAGGGTAAACTGACGCTGCCGGTTATCTATGCGCTGAACAATTCTGATTACGAGTCGATGCAAACGTTAGCCAAGAAGGTCAAGGCAGGCACCATCAACCCTGATGAAATCGCTGTTTTGGTCGAGTTCACCAAGCAAACAGGAGGTATTGAATATGCCGAACAGAAGATGTCGGAATTTGGCGCTTTGTGTATGAAATACATTGAAGGTCATGTAAAAGACAAGGCCATCAGGGAGAGCCTGACAGCCTATGTCGATTACGTGATTCAACGCAATTATTAGTGTATGGAGCGATTTTGTCGCTCCATTTTTCTTTAGAAGAACTTCACTTCCTTACCCTCTAATTCACTCAGAATCAGGTTGGCCAGCCGACTCGTTCCTAAACGGAACATCTCGTTGGTGAGCCAGTCCTTGCCCAATACTTCCTTCACGATGGTGTAGTAGGTGAGCGCGTCCATCACGCTGTTAATACCACCTGCGGGCTTGAAACCAATACGGATACCAGTCTTTTGGAAGTATTCCTTGATGGCCAGGCACATGACGTAGGCAGCCTCTGGTGTAGCACTGACTTTCTCCTTACCAGTAGAAGTCTTGATGTAGTCGGCACCGGCATACATCGAGAGAATGGAAGCCTTCTTGATGTTAGCGCAAGAACCAAGATCACCCGTTTCCAGAATGACTTTCATTGGTACCTTTCCGCAGGCTGCCTTCATCTCGCGAATTTCATCACAAACGGTCTCGTAATCACCACTCAGGAACTGTCCTACGTGCATCACGATATCCACGTTACGGGCTCCGTCACGAACGGCTAAAGCAGTCTCAGCAACCTTGATTTCAATGGTTGCCTGAGAGGATGGGAAGGCACCGCTGACAACAGTAGGAATCACACCATCAACCTCGAGCGACTCAGCTACGAGTTTGGCGAAACGAGGGTAGGTGACAACCGTTGCCACATGGGGCATAGCAGGATATTCGTCAGCAAACTGGTTTACCTTTTCTACCAGACGCAGCACGCTCTCGTCAGAATCCTGAGTGGTCAGCGTCGTCAGACAGATGCTGCCGAACATGAATTTCTTTACTTCAGGAGTGTCGTTCTCAGGTACCTTTTCGATGATTTTCTTTACTGCAACCTTGACTTCTTCGTCAGTAATATTGAAGTTGTAGAGGCTCAGAGCCTGGTCGTACATACTCTCCAAATGCTTTTCGTCATCATGATGATGATGCTCGTGGCCACAGCCACAATTGCAATGTTCACCCATAGTCAAATTAAATTTTTAGTTAATAATATGTTGTCTATTCTTTCAGTTTCCCGTTATTCTTATGACGCTCAGCGTCGCGTTTTGTCTTCTTTTCTATCGATTTTTTTAGTTCTTCCGTCAAGTCGACGCCCGTTTGGTTAGCCAGACAGAGCAGCACCCAGAGTACGTCGGCCATCTCCTCGCCTAAGGCTGCCTTGCCGTTATCAGTGCCACGAGGGTCACTGGTTTTCCACGACTGATCGCCGTATCTGCGGGCAATGACTCGGGCCAGTTCACCGACTTCCTCCGTCAGTACCGCCATATTGGTCAACTCTGTGAAGTAACGCACCCCGTACGTCTTAATCCACTGGTCTACAGCCTGTTGCGCTTCCTTTAGTGTCATTGCCTGAAAATCATATGAGCGATGAGCAAAAAGATGGCGATGAGGATGATAACTATATACTGCTTATTATCGCGCTCGTACTCCTTCCAATGGAAAGCCTTATAGAGGAAAACAAGCAGAAACAGAAGTAAGCCCACACCACAAGGCCAGGCTCCGATTCCATAGCCCCATACCATTGATAGAACCACTCCGATGATGCAGAGAATGGCGCTGGATAGTTCTATTTCCCTCAGATATTTCTTCATTTTATTCCTTGTTTTTAGTGTCCATACATATAGTGACGGGTCCGTCGTTCAGCAGTTCTACTTTCATGTCTGCACCAAATTCTCCTGTGCCAACTGGTTTTGCCAACTGTTCGCTCAGCTGTTCACAAAACGCCTCGTAGAGTGGGATAGAGTGCTCGTGACTGCCTGCGCGGAACCAGCTTGGCCTGTTGCCTTTCTTATAGCTGGCAAACAGCGTAAACTGACTGACCACCAATGCCTCGCCATTGACGTCGAGTATCGAGCGGTTCATTACGTCGTTCTCATCGCCAAACACCCTTAGATTTGCAATCTTTTTTACCAGCCACTCTACATCCTCCATAGAGTCTTCATCGCAGATGCCCAACAGGATGAGGAAACCCTGCTGAATCTGGCTCTTTACCTGGCCTTCGATGGTGACGCTGGCGTGGCTGACGCGCTGGATGACTGCTCTCATATTTCTGTTTTTTCGGCAAAGTTACGATATTATTTTGAATCCGCCAAATTTTTCGCCTTCAATTCCTTAGTTTTTGAGGATGGCATTCCTTTGCTCTATGACAAATGACAGATGACAGTTTTTTTGAATTTAAGAAGAGATAAGTTAAAGTATTATATATATTATAATATATATAATACTAATTCTATACGCGACCAATTTTCAAAAAACTGTCATCTGTCATTTGTCATTGTTATTTTCCCTTAGCCTGATGTCTTTATTATCTTTGATATTATTCCTTTTACCGCCCTCAATATTACTCGTTGCCCTCGATATTACGTTTCGAAGGCCACGATATTACGTTTCGATGGCCACGATGTTACTTCTCGTCTTGATGGAAATACTGGAACACGATTTCGGCTTTTGCAGGGCCAATAAGGTCGCTGAGCGTTTCAAGGTTCGCCTCACGAATCTTCTTAACCGATTTAAGGGCATTTAGAAGCTCGTCACGCGTTTTTGGGCCGATGCCCTTGATACTATCAAGCTCGGAGTGTAAAGCGCGCTTAGAACGCTTTTCTCGATGGAAAGTGATGGCAAAGCGGTGAACTTCATCTTGTAAGTGAGTCAATATACGAAATAATTCGCTGTCTGTCTTCAAACCAATGACTCTCGCCGGGAATCCATAGAGCAGCTCATTGGTTCTGTGTCGGTTATCTTTTGCCAGTCCTGCTATCGGAATATCGAGACCCAGTTCATCTTGAATCGCCTGCCGGATAACCTCCATCTGACCCTTGCCACCATCTGCCACAATAAGGTCGGGTAGGGGTTGTTCTTCTTCAATGAGACGTTTATAGCGACGAAAGACGACTTCTTTCATCGACGCATAGTCGTCCGGACCAACCACCGTTTTGATGTTATACTTTCGATAATCCTGCTTTGAAGGCTTCATCTTTTTGAATACGACGCAAGCGGCAACAGCATCTGTTCCTGAGATGTTTGAGTTGTCGAAACACTCGATTTGATAGGGCATTTTTTCAAGGTGCAGCAGGTCCTGCAGTTCTTTCATCAGACGGACTTGTTTTTGCTCTGGATTGAGTTTTTCAGCCTGCTTTAAACGATCGAATTTGTATTGTTTGCCATTCATCTGCGACAGGTCCAAGAGGGTCTTTTTATCCCCTCGTAGAGGTACGGTGATAGTGACTCCTTCCAAATCAATATCAATCTCCTCGGGTAGTATTATTTCCTTGGCTGTACTCTTGAAACGCTCGCGCATTTCCACGATGGCCAACTGCAGAAGCTCCTCGTCGGTTTCCTCTAAACGTTTCTTGTATTCAAAGGTAAAACTTTGGTTAATCTGGCCGTTGGAAACGTGAATATAGTTGATAAAAGCAGTCTTTTCGTCGTTGGTAATCGACAGCACATCGACGTTATCAATATTATGACTGACAACCTCGCTTTTGCTCACAAATTGATCAACCAACAGATAACGACGCTTGACTTCTTCAGCCTCTTCAAAACGTAATTCCTCTGCCAATTGCATCATCTCGTCTTTCATTTCTCGCAACACCTGACGAGTGTTTCCCTTTAATATTTCCCGGGCTTGCGAGATGTTTTTCTGATAGTCTTCCCACGATTGTTTTTTCACACAAGGACCTGCACAATTCTTGATGTGATATTCCAGGCAAACCTGGTATTTCCCACCTTCTACCCCTTCTTCTGAAAGAGGTTGCTTACAGGTTCGCGGATGATAGAGTTTCTTGATGAGTTCGAGAATAGCGTGCATGGAACCCACATGAGAATAAGGTCCATAATAGGTACCACCTTTTTTGTTAATGGTTCTCGTAGGAAAGATTCTAGGCAGATACTCTTTAGTGATGCAGATGGAAGGGTAGGTTTTGCCGTCTTTCAGCAACACATTGTACCTTGGATTGTATTTCTTGATGAGGGCATTTTCTAAAAGCAATGCATCCTCTTCTGAGTTGACAACGGTATAGCTGATATCCCAGATTTTACTGACAAGTACTTTAGTCTTGAACCTGTCAACTTCTGTATGGAAGTAGGACGAAACACGAGCCTTTAAGTTCTTTGCCTTACCAACATAGATAATCGTGCCATCAGCGTCATAATACTGATAACTACCAGGCTTCTGTGGTAAACTGGCCACAATAGCTTTTAGTTTCGCTAAACGTGCCTCGTCCTCTTCCTTTTTCATACAAATTGTTTCACGTGAAACATCAAAGAACCATCAGTGTTGTTACTTCACAAAGTCCGTCAAATTCGTCACGTCCATGTAGACCTTCATCTTTGATTTCAATAATGAAGTTCATGTATACTTGTTTTGGATGGAACTTCTGAACCAAATTATAGGTGGCTTTTGCGGTTCCACCTGTTGCCAGTAAATCATCGTGAATCAACACAACGTCATTTTCGTCGATGGAATCCAAGTGCATTTCAACAGTATCCACTCCGTATTCTTTAGAGAAGGATTCTTTGATGACAGTAGCAGGAAGTTTACCTGGTTTTCTTGCTAACACTACGCCACATCCCAACTTCGCAGCTAATGCAGAAGCCATGACAAAACCGCGACTTTCTACACCAACTATCTTGGTGATGCCTTTGTCTTTGTACAACTCACACAATTCGTCTAACATGATCTTCATGCATTCTGCGTTTTTGTACAATGTCGTTACGTCTCGGAAGTTAATTCCTTTTTTGGGGAAATCTGGTATGCTGCGCAGATTATCCATTAATACTTTGTTGTTCATAATCTTTGGTTTTATCGTTATTACTATTATCAATTAAATCTAAATGTTTCACGTGAAACCTATCTTCCTAATAACACCAACATGGCATTGATGTCGCTAGGTGATACACCGGGAATACGACTGGCTTGTGCCAATGTTTCTGGTTGAATCTTCTCCAGTTTCTGTCGTGCTTCCGTTGAGATGGCGGCAAGATTAGGATAATCGAACTTACCTTTAATCTTGATATTCTCCAAACGATGCATCTTGTCTGCCACCATTCGTTCGCGTTCGATATATCCTTTATATTTGATATGAATCTCTGCTGCTTCAGCAATCTCTTCTTTTCTGTTTGGGAGTTGTTCGATGACTTCGCGGAATTCTGGAACAATCTCCTGCAGTTTTTCAAAGTTCAGTTCAGGACGAGCAACCAGATCTTCTAATTTACATCCATAGACGAGTGGGGTAGAGCCCATAGCTTCTAAAGCACCATTCACCACTTTGGGTTTGATAGCGAAAGTTCGGCAGAAAGCTTCGATTCTTTCGATGGACTCTTTCTTCTGTAACCACCAGTCATATCGATTACGTTTGGCAATACCCAGCTCGTAGGCTTTTTCTGTCAGGCGTGCATCAGCATCATCTTGTCGCAAAAGAATTCGATACTCTGCCCTTGAGGTAAACATTCGATACGGTTCGTCAACGCCCTTCGTTACCAAGTCGTCAATCAGCACACCGATGTAGGCTTCGTCGCGCTTAAGTTCGAAGGTAGGGGTTGTGGCGACAGAATCGCCACACACACTACCTGCCAATAGTGCGGCATTGATGCCAGCTAATGTTCCTTGTCCACCTGCCTCTTCATAGCCCGTAGTACCATTTACCTGACCAGCCATAAACAATCCGTCGATTATTTTCGATTCCAACGAATGTTTCAACTGGGTAGGATCGAAGAAATCGTACTCTATGGCATAACCAGGACGATATACTTTCAGGTCTCTTAGAGCAGGTATCTTCTTCAGTGCTTCAATCTGAACATCCATCGGTAGACTCGACGAAAATCCATTCAGATACATCTCGTTGGTATCCTCTCCTTCCGGTTCCAAGAACAACAGATGTTGTGGACGCTCAGGGAAGGTAACGAGTTTCGTTTCTATCGAAGGACAGTAACGAGGACCTATCGATTGAATCTGTCCGTTGTAAAGCGGAGAATCGTCCAATCCACCGAGCAACGTCTGATGAACTTCCGGATTGGTATAGCACACCCAACAAGGCAATTGCTGTAGGGGGCGAGCCTCGCCCAGATACGAGAACTTGTAATAGCCGTTCTCTCCGTCCTGGCGTTCCATATCCTCGAAATGAATGCTTCGCTTGTCAATACGGACAGGAGTACCCGTCTTCATTCGTGCAGAATGGATTCCGTGACGAGTGATGCTTTCTGTGAAATGAGGCACAGCGGGTTCGGCAATACGTCCACCAGGTACCATTTTTCGTCCGATATGCATCAAGCCATTCAAGAAGGTGCCAGCGGTGATGATAACAGCCTTGGCCCTGATTTCGGCACCCCAAATGGTGCGTACACCAACAACATGTTTTCCGATGACAGAATCATCGGACACAGTATCAACCAACAGTTCTTCTGCTTGGTCTTGCCAGACGTCGAGGTTTGGGGTAGCGTCCAGCATCGAACGCCATTTCCAGATAAACTTTCCTCTGTCGCACTGTGCACGGGGACTCCATACGGCAGGACCCTTGCTTCGATTGAGCATACGGAACTGGATGGCTGTAGCATCTGTAACCAAGCCCATCTGACCACCCAAGGCATCAATCTCGCGAACAATCTGTCCTTTTGCAATACCACCTACAGCAGGATTACACGACATCTGTGCAATCTTGTTCATATCCATTGTGACTAGCAGAGTCTTTGCCCCCATGTTGGCAGAAGCCGTTGCTGCTTCACATCCGGCATGTCCGCCACCAATCACAATCACATCATATTTTAGAATCATGCTGCAAAGGTACGAAAAGTTAAGGGCAAAACAAAATAATTACAGCAAGAAAGTTACGTCAGAATCTTTTCGAGCAATTCCTTTTGATGCCCAGGCATGATGATGTGATGATTGCCAATGGGGTTGTTCAGGAAAAACTGTGCTTGACTCTTGTCAGCGAGTTGAATGACCTGTTGCGTGCGACAAAGATCGGGCTTGGCCTGATTACGAACCAATGCTCCCTCTGCAATGAAGTATCGCTGAAGATCGCCTGAAACCTTGAAAATGGTGACGGGTCCTTCCTTCATATACCCTCGAATACCCACACCAATGCCAGACTCAAAATGAGTATCCAGCTCGTAGCGTTCCACCATATCGAGCGGAATGGTACAATGAGCAAACAATATCTCACCCGTTTCTGGACTGATAGTAGCAGGATTGGCTTGGAAACCAGAAACACCCAACAAAGATCGGATGATCATCATCGATATCATGGCAGGCACGTCACCTTCACATCCAGCCACATAACCTTCAGCGTTAAGTTTGGCCAAAGCCAGACATCCCGTATTCTTCAGCGTGGTGAGCAGGTCAAAACAACGAAGCGTAAAGCCTTGTAATTGGTATTCGGCTATGATGGACTTCAGCGACTCGTAGATATCCTTATTTCTATACATCGTCTCCATGGGGATATCCACCAGCTCAATACCTAAACGAGACTTTACCTGTTCCTTGTCAGCATGGCTCGAAATCAGCCAGTCAGAAGGTTGTCCGATAATACCCAATCGAGCACCATTCAGCAAACGATGAGCCTCTTCTACCTTTTTAAGCAAGCTGATACGATGCGTGATGTATTCAGGGCTGCCATGAATAATCTCGCCTTGGATGTTGTGCTGGCGCAGATAAGACAGTATCTCCATCGATGCTGCCAGCGAATTGCTCTTCCCTGACGTCAGCAAATAGAAGGGCCTGTTGCTTTTAGCCAGAAGTTCAGGCAATAGTCTCAGGAAACCTCCTTCAGTACCTCCTGTGCGGACATAAATCAGGTTAAGGCATGCAGAACCATAGTCATTATAGTCGTTGCCTTTCAACTCGTACTCAATAGCGAGGCTTCCAAGAAACTCATGCATAACATTACCTACGGCCTTCTCGTCGTGCAACTCAGAAGTAAGTGTAAAGATGGCGATGTTTTTATTCATAGTGATATGTGCTGTTAGTGAGTAATACTTCTACCTGCAAAGATACAAAATACGAAGCAAAAAGCCAAATATTCAAATGGATTTTGTATAAATAGCCGACTTTTTTACGAAAACGTTTGCGTTATTCATCTTTTTTTAGTACCTTTGTACCCTAAAACGTATATTTACTACCTTATAATAAGTATTTCAAGTTTAAATTATTAATAATTCAAATTCAATTATGTGGTTAATTAATTCATCAATCGGTCGTAAGGTTGTTATGTCTGTCACCGGTCTGGCGCTGATTCTGTTCCTGACATTCCACTGTTGCATGAACATTGTCGCGCTGTTCTCAGGTGAGGCTTACAACATGATTTGCGAATTGCTGGGTGCCAACTGGTATGCCGTTGTAGCAACACTGGGTTTGGCTGCTCTGGCTGTGATTCACATCGTTTATGCGTTCATCTTGACCGCACAGAACCGTACTGCCCGTGGCGACAACCGCTACGACGTGGCTACAACGGTCAATGCCGGCAAGGTAGAGTGGGCATCAAAGAACATGCTCGTGCTGGGTATCATTATCTGCTTGGGCCTGTTGCTGCACCTGTTCAACTTCTGGTACAACATGATGTTCGCCGAAATCGTTGGTATGGAGACTGCCCTGAGTCCTACGGATGGCTTCGGCTGGATTAAGGAGACATTCTCAAATCCTGTTTTCGTGGTGCTCTACATCGTCTGGCTGGTGGCCATCTGGTTCCATCTCTCTCATGGTTTTTGGTCGGCTATGCAGACCTTCGGCTGGAGTGGTAAGATTTGGCTGAAGCGTTGGATGTGCATTGGCAACATCTATGTGACTCTGCTCTTCTTGGGCTTCCTCGTAGTAGTACTGGCCTTTGCTTTTGGCTGTGCTCCTTCACTTTGTGACGGCACTTGCTGTGGAAGTAGCTGCTAATTGTTAACTTTTAAATCTGAAAGAAATTATGGCAAAAGTAATTGATTCTAAGATTCCCGCAGGTCCAGTGCCTGAGAAATGGAAGGAATATAAGGCTCATCAGCGTCTGGTTAACCCCAAGAACAAGCTGAAGCTCGATGTGATTGTGGTTGGTACCGGTCTGGCTGGTGCTTCTGCAGCTGCTTCACTCGGTGAGATGGGCTTCAATGTGATCAACCTGTGTATTCAGGATTCTCCCCGTCGCGCTCACTCTATCGCTGCTCAGGGTGGTATCAATGCCGCCAAGTGCTATCAGAACGATGGTGACTCTGTTTACCGTCTGTTCTACGATACCGTAAAGGGTGGTGACTATCGTGCCCGCGAGGCTAACGTTTATCGTCTGGCTGAGGTTTCTAACAATATTATCGACCAGTGCGTAGCTCAGGGCGTTCCCTTCGCTCGTGAGTATGGCGGCATGCTGGCTAACCGTTCGTTCGGTGGTGCTCAGGTAAGCCGTACATTCTACGCTAAGGGTCAGACGGGTCAGCAGCTTCTGCTCGGTGCCTATAGCTCTTTGAGCTGTCAGGTTCAGGCTGGCAAGGTAAAGCTCTACACCCGTTATGAGATGGAAGATGTAGTCATCGTTGACGGACGTGCTCGTGGTATCATCGCCAAGAACCTCGTAACAGGTAAGCTGGAGCGCTTCTCTGCAAACGCAGTTGTCATCGCTACTGGCGGCTATGGAAACACTTACTTCCTTTCTACCAATGCTATGGGATGTAACTGTACAGCAGCTGTTCAGTGCTATCGTAAGGGCGCTTACTTTGCAAATCCCTCGTATGTGCAGATTCACCCCACCTGTATCCCCGTTCATGGTGACAAGCAGTCTAAGCTGACGCTGATGTCTGAGTCGCTGCGTAACGATGGTCGTATCTGGGTGCCGAAGAACATCGAGGATGCCAAGGCTCTGCAGGCTGGCACCAAGCAGGGTTGGGAGATTCCTGAGGAGGATCGCGACTACTATCTGGAGCGCCGTTATCCAGCATTCGGTAACCTCGTTCCACGTGACGTTGCCTCTCGTGCTGCTAAGGAGCGCTGCGACAAGGGCTTCGGTGTGAACAACACAGGTCTGGCCGTATTCCTCGACTTCTCTGAGTCTATCAACCGTCTGGGGCTTGATGTCATCATGCAGCGTTATGGCAACCTCTTCGAGATGTACGAGGAGATTACCGACGTATTCCCAGGCGATGTAGCTAACGAGATCAATGGCGTGAAGTACTACAAGCCGATGATGATCTATCCTGCTATCCACTACACAATGGGTGGTATCTGGGTTGACTACGAGCTGCAGACTTCTATTCCTGGTCTGTTTGCCATTGGTGAGTGTAACTTCTCTGATCACGGTGCTAACCGTCTGGGTGCTTCTGCGCTGATGCAGGGTCTGGCCGATGGTTACTTCGTACTGCCTTACACCATCCAGAACTACTTGGCTGATCAGGCTGTATGGCCCAAGGTTTCTACTGATCTGCCTGAGTTCGCTGAGGCTGAAAAGAAGGTGGATGCAGAGATCGACCGTCTGATGAACATCAAGGGTAAGCGCTCTGTTGACTCTATCCATAAGGAGCTCGGCCACATCATGTGGGAGTATGTCGGCATGGGTCGCACAGCTGAGGGCCTGAAGGAAGGTCTGAAGAAGATGCACGAACTGGAGAAGGAGTTCGACTCTAACCTCTTTGTTCCTGGCACGAAGGAAGGCCTGAACATCGAACTCGACAAGGCTATCCACCTGCGTGACTTCTTCACAATGGGTCAGCTCGTCGCCTTCGACGCTCTCTCTCGTAATGAGTCTTGCGGAGGTCACTTCCGTGAGGAGTATCAGACCGAGGAAGGCGAGGCTAAGCGCGACGATGAAAACTACTTCTACGTAGGCTGCTGGGAGTACAAAGGCAAGGGCAACGAGCCCGAGCTCATCAAGGAGCCGCTGGAATATGAAGCAATTAAAGTACAAACCCGTAATTATAAGAATTAAAGACTATGGCTAAGAATATAAGTTTCACTATTAAATTTTGGCGTCAGAATGGTCCGAAAGATGCGGGTCACTTCGATACTCACGAGATGCACGACATCCCCGATGACACCTCCTTCCTGGAGATGCTCGACATTCTGAACGAAGAACTGATTAATGAAGGCAAGGAGCCTTTCGTGTTCGATCACGACTGCCGCGAGGGTATCTGCGGTATGTGCTCACTCTACATCAACGGAACACCCCACGGACTCACTGAGCGTGGCGCTACCACCTGTCAGCTCTACATGCGCCGCTTCAATGATGGCGACGTCATCACCGTCGAGCCTTGGCGCTCAGCAGCTTTCCCCGTCATCAAGGACTGTATGGTCGACCGCAACGCCTTCGATAAGATTATCCAGGCAGGTGGCTATACCACCATCCGTACCGGTCAGGCTCAGGATGCCAACGCTATCCTGATTCCGAAGGAGGATGCTGACGAGGCTATGGATTGCGCATCTTGCATCGGCTGTGGCGCTTGCGTAGCAGCCTGTAAGAACGGTTCGGCTATGCTGTTCGTTTCGTCTAAGGTATCTCAGCTCGCTCTGCTTCCCCAGGGTCGCGTAGAGGCTGCCCGTCGTGTGAAGAACATGATTGCCAAGATGGACGAGCTCGGCTTCGGTAACTGCACCAACACTCGCGCCTGCGAGGCTGTCTGTCCGAAGAACGAGACTATCGCCAACATCGCTCGCCTCAACCGTGAGATGATTAAGGCAAAACTGGCCGACTAAAATTTATTCTAACTATTTTTAGTCAAGGCTTCAAAGCTGATTAATGTAATATATACATTATTCTATAATAAAGAGCGGCACAGATTTGCGCCGCTCTTTTGTTATACTGTTATCCAAAAGAAAGTGCTTGCTGCTAGTTAAAAAAAGACTTTTCTTGTACTGCCGTCTTCAGACCTTTCGATGCAGAGCCCCTTAGGAGTCTGAAGTCGATTGCCACGAAGGTCGTAATAGGTTTTAGGACCATCCGAACGCAGTTGCTTTACCTCTTCAATGGCTGTGCTACCATTGTCAATCATGAAGATAAAAGTATTCAGACTCTGAGCAGGCATCTCATAAAGATACTCGTTGGTGGACTCGGTAAGGTCTTCCAACTCTGATTTCTGACAGAGTTTGTCGCTTTCATTGCCTGTCGACAGCCACAGAGAACCGCTCTTCACGTTGTAAGGCAGGGTTATTTTTACGTCGCGGGTATCTTCCCTTGCATTAATAGCCATAACAATGATAGAGTCACCTTTAATGTATGCCGAGAATTGTTCGTTTTGTAGGATTTCCTCTTTCTCGCGTCCTGCATCTGCGTCTTTTGAGGTCGCTAAGCGGGTGGAACCAGTAATATTCTTCGAGAAGTGGGACATGACATAGGCGCGAGGCAGGAGTTCGTCTTTTTTATTGCCTGTTCCATATTTGGTTTCGCCTGTTCCACAAAAGGCCCAATGTGCACGCAAATACCAATAGATATATCCCGTACAACCTGCCAGCATACACTCGTTCAGCTCTTGGGCGAAAATAAGGTTGTCATTCCATGTGGGCAGTGCACCAGTATTATCTGTTGTCGAATGCTCCGTCATCCACAATTCCTTGCCGTACTTGAGGGGTAAAACGCCCGCAGGCTTCATATACTGAAGAGGTAAATGTCCGTAAAGATGGCCAGCCACGATGTCAATTTGCTCGCGACATGCCGGATCTTTCATCAGTGGGTCGGTATAGTTTTGGGTGAATCCCAAGGGTTCACCACTGATGAGGCGAACACCGTTATAGGTTTCACGGTCCAGCATGTGGGCATAGTTCTTGACAAGGCTCACCAAACTATCAGGTTCGTAAAGGCATCCAGAATAGTTGACCCACCAGTCAGGTTCGTTCTGCAGGGACACGGCATCCATAACAACGCCATGATCCTTCATCCACTTCAGGAAGGTGTTCAGCCAGGGGAAGAACTTTTCATAGCAGTCCCTACGTAGTGTGGCTCTTATGTTTCCCTGATCATCGGAATTGCCGCCTTGAGCCGAACCATTGGTCTTATATTCGCCTGGAGGTGACCAAGGCGTGCCGAATACGATGCCGCCGCGATTTTTGACGGTCTTAGCCGAAGGCAATGAGCCATTCCAGTCATAATCACCCCAATTGTCGCCAGTGAAACTTGGCGAGATTTCCATACGCAAGATGTTCAGTCCAATCTTTGACTTGGCACCATAGAGTTTGCCCACACAGGCGTTGTCAGTCCCGAATGGCTTCATGGCTCCATCACAACAGGCACCACCAAAGCCTGTGATAGTCTGACAGCGGGTGTCATACACCTTTAAGGAAGTACGTGGTTTTGCTGCTTGGACAGCCGTTGAGGCAGCCAGCAAAAGTGAGATAATGATAGTTTTTTTCATAGTTGAAAAGTATTTTGCCGGCAAAGATACAAATTATTTTTTTAATTCCTTCATTTTTAACGTATTTTGTACACTTATTCGCGCCTTAGAGAAAAACTCGAAGATGGGCTGCACCGCAGAAAAGCTCAAATTAATTTGGTTTTTCATTCGGTTTGCACTATCTTTGCAGCATGAATCAAATAACAGGGACAGCACTGACATCAGAGCGTCGAATCTTATATCACATGGTGGCATTTCTAGTGGTTGCTATCTGGGGTTCTACGTTTGTGTTTACCAAACTGTTGTTGCTGGGCGGTTTTTCGCCAGCACAGATTTTCACGCTGCGCTTTCTGATAGCCTATGCAGTGCTGTTGATATTTTGTCTATGGAAAGGTATCCGTTGGGTGGCCGACACGTGGAAAGATGAGTTGCTGATGATGGGGCTGGGAATAACAGGAGGATCGTTGTATTTCATGGCTGAGAATGAGGCAATGAACCATACGACGACCACCAATACGTCATTGATAGTCTGTCTCTGCCCGCTGTTTGCATCGTTACTCATAGGGTTGTTTTACAAGTCTGAACGTCTGAACCGCACGCAGATTATCGGCACACTCTTGGCTGCAACGGGACTGGTTGTGGTGGTGCTGAATGGTCACTTCGTGCTCCATCTGTCTCCCTTGGGCGACTCGCTGGCTTTTGTGGCCTGTCTCTGCTGGGCGGTATATAGTCTGCTGCTGATTCCTGCAAATGCGAAATACGATACTCTGTTCATCACGCGCAAGGTTTTCTTCTATGGACTGATATCCATGACACCTTATTTCATCGTGCGTCCTGGCTTGAATGCCCATTTGCTGTTTGAGCAGCCTGCCCTTCTTTGGAATCTGCTGTTCTTGGGATGTGTAGCATCTTTCGTGTGCTATCTGGCTTGGAACTGGGTTATCAAGAATCTTGGTGCCGTAATGGCAACTAACTATGTTTATTTTAATCCCGTTACGACCATCCTCTTTGCCTGGCTGATACTATCGGAGCCGATTACCATATACTTTATCATAGGCACCGTGCTCATCCTTGTGGGTATGGTGTTAAGCGACAAAAAAACGCGTCAAGAATGAAAATGAAATCATATCTGAATACAGCAAACATAGCACGAAGCAAGGACAGGGTGGAGTATCATCCGTTAGTGCCGTTCTTGCCCGAAAACGCCCGTGTGTTGTTCTTGGGCAGTTTCCCGCCACAACGTAAACGCTGGTGCATGGACTTCTATTACCCCAACTTTATCAACGACCACTGGCGCATCGAAGGGGAAGTGTTCTTTGGTAACCGCCAGCATTTTGTCGACGAAGAGGCTAAACGCTTTAAACTCGATGAAATCGTTGCTTTTTGCCAGGAAAAAGGTCTTGCCTTTTTTGATACCTCTACGGCCATCCGACGTCTGCAGGACAATGCTTCCGACAAATTCCTGGAAGTGGTAGAGCCCACCGATATCAAGGCACTCATAGCTCATTTGCCCTACTTGCGCGCTATTGTTACTACTGGCGAGAAAGCTACTGACACCATTGTACAGACGTTGAACATTTCTACGAAGCCCAAGGTAAATACCTTTGTGACAATACCTCATTTATATAATTGCGATGCCGTTGAAATCGTGCTTTATCGACTTCCGTCGTCCTCGCGGGCCTATCCGTTGGCTTTCGAAAAGAAGGCAGAGGCGTATCGAAAAATGTATGAAAAGATGGGAATTAATATTGAAAACTAATTAATAAACTATGACGAAAAAACTATTCATTACACTCGCCGTACTGCTGCCAATAGCAGTTATGGCTCAACAAGACCCGATAGTGGTTCGCACCGAGTCGGGATTGGTACAGGGAATCAATCACGAGGGGACGAAAGGATTTCTGGGCATTCCCTATGCGAAAGTCGAGCGGTTCATGCCTCCAAAACCTGTCGACAAGTGGAAGGGCATACGGTTGTGCGACCATTGGGGGCCGCAGGCTATGCAAAACACATGGGGTCGCAAGCTCAGCGAGTCAGAGATGTCGGAGCAATGCTGTGTGCTAAACGTGTGGACTACGTCTAATCTCAAAACTCCGACCTCCAACCTCAAACCCGTTATGCTTTGGCTGCATGGTGGTGGCTTCGACTCAGGCACGTCGGCATGGAATCCTGGCATGCAGCTGGCAAAGAAGGATGTCGTTGTGGTCAGCGTTAACCATCGCCTGAACATCCTCGGTTTTCTGGACCTCTCAAGCGTTTCGAAGAAATTCAAGTATTCTGGCAATGTTGGCATGCTCGACGTGGTGCAGGCCCTGCAGTGGGTGCAGCGGAACATTCGTCAGTTTGGCGGCGACCCCACGAATGTCACCATCTTCGGTGAGTCGGGTGGGGGAGGCAAGGTGGGAACTTTGCTCTGCATGCCACAGGCCAAGGGCCTTTTCCATAAGGCTATCATCATGAGTGGCACCATCCTCAATGTGAATACCAAGCAGATGACAGAAGAGCTGGGGCAGGCTGTGCTGAAGGAGCTGAACATCGATGCCAAGCATATTGACGACATTAACAACGTCCCCTACGACACGCTCTATGCTGCAGGCCAGGGGGCTATGGCGGCCAGCATCGGTACTCGTAAACCAGGCACACCGATGATGTGGGGCTTTGGTCCCACGCCTGATGGTGAGACGCTGTTGCAGCAGCCCTTCCAGCCTGGTTTTGCCAGCATCAGCGACAATATCCCGATCCTCATCGGTACTACGTTCAATGAGTTGCAGCGCCTGCGCTACGACCAGCCCATGACACAAGACGAGGCTCGTCGCGAACTATTCCGCACCTTTGGCTTCGATACCCAGAGCTATCTGAGTGCTTTTGCTGAGGCTTATCCTGACCATACGCTGCAGGACCTGCTGAGCATCGATTGGCTGTTTCGTCCGAAAACCATTATTACTGCTGATGCCGTCACCGCCCACCGCTCATCACTCTCATCTTTCACCTCTCACCACTCACCTCTTTATATGTATATGTTCACATGGCGCTCGCCCGTCAACAAAGGCAGCGTGCATGGCCACGAACTGAAGTTCTGCTTCAACACACTCCATCATGCTGCCAACGAGTTGCCGCAGCCTACTGAGGCTGACCTACGTCTGGCCGAAACAATGAGCAGCGTATGGGCGCAGTTTGCCCATAACGGCAATCCGAATATCGATGGTTTGCCCACGTGGCATCCTTATACGAAGGAGAACGGCGAGCTGATGGAGTTCAACCACCAGTGTGCTCTCCGTCACAACCACGATCGTCGTCTGGCAGAGATGATCGACAAGCATTGTTTCCAGCAGCTCGACGACTTCCGCGCCAAGCAGAGCAGTAAGATAATCAAGATGGGCGATGTCACCATGACCATTTATCCCACGAAGGGCGCCAAAATCATGTCGCTGACGTACAAGGGCCAGGAAGTCATTTCGCAACAGACGGCCCCCGAATCCTTCGGCAGCACCTTCTGGACCAGTCCGCAGAAGGAGTGGAACTGGCCTCCCGTACAGGAGTTCGACAAAGGTGTTTATCAGGTCGAAGATCTGCCCGGAGGAGGTTTTGTCATGACCAGCGAAGTGTCGCAAAAACTGAAATACCGCATCCGTAAGGAGTTCACTGTCGACGAGAAGGACAATGCCATCGTTATTACATATTCTATTGTTAACGAGAGCGACGAGACGCGCCAGGTGGCTCCGTGGGAGATCACCCGTGTGCCCAACGACGGCGGTATGATTTTCTTCGATGCCCCCCTCGATGGCGTGACGCCTGCTGGTGTCTTGTCCTTCAAGTCCGAATATGGTGCCGTATGGTATCAGCCCGACGAAGCCCCCCAGAACCGCAAGATAAATGCTGATGGCAAGGGCTGGTATGCCTATTGTAATAACGGCCTGCTACTGTTGAAGAAGTTCGATGACTTGACAGCCTCACAGCCCGCTCCCGGTGAGGCCGAGATACAGGTTTACATGAATCGTGGCAAGACTTTCATCGAACTGGAAGCTCAGGGCGCTTACACCACGCTCAAGCCTCACGAGCAGCTCAACTGGACGGTACGCTGGTATTTGCGGCCTGTAGAGGGCAATGCTCAACCCTCATCAGAATTGTTACAGATGGTCAGATAAAACAACCGTTTTTGCGTAGGCGCAATCTACAGTCGAATAATCCTTATGGTTCGTAATTGGATTTGTGGATGATGGCGGTGAAGATACGGCCAGAGTTGATGCCTAAACGGCGTGCAGAGAAATAGTCGGCAGACTGTTGGAGGGTGCAGACGGATGAGACCCTAATGTTCTGTGGATTTAAGCCAGACAAGATCAGTTGCTGACGGTTGCACTCAGGCAGGTCGATGTGCCATTTTTCGACCATTTCATCGGTGGTGGGGTAACGGCGGCTGATGGTAGACATGTCGAACCCTTCTTGTGCAAAGGCCTTGTAGACCTCGTCGCCTACCTCGAAACTGTCGAGATGGATGCCGGGACCAATTTGGGCCACGAGTAGTTGAGGATGTGTGCCGTAGGTTTCTGTCATCGCTTTGATGGCTTTCTGGACGATGCACTTGACGGTGCCTCGCCAACCAGCATGGATGGCGCAGGTGGCATGGTGTTCACTATCGTAGAGCAGCACGGGGATGCAGTCGGCAGTGGAAACGCCAATGCACACATCATGCAGGTTGGTCATCAGGGCATCAACCCCCTCCAGAGCTGCCAGTCGCTCTATTGTGCCGAGAGCCAGGAATACCTCGTCAATCGTAGCCACCTTGGTCTGATGTACTTGATGGGGTATGATGAGGCAGTCATCGTTGATGCCGAGCAGTTGGCATAGCGCCTCGCGGTTACGGCGGATATGGTCCTCGTTGTCGCCACAATAGCGGTTGATATTGAACCCAGCATAGTTACCCGTGCTGCACCCTCCATGCCGGGTGCTGCTGAAGGCCACCACACCACGCCCCATGTCGTAATAATCCAATTGCGGTTGTTGCATACAATAGAAACGGGTTATTTCTTAATCTGCTTGACAGGGAATGTGAAATTTAAAGAGATTATCTTTTTCATTTTGCAGGCAAAGATAGCAAAAGATTTACTCACGGCAAAACGAAATCGGTGTTTTTTGTACTCTTATCGGGAAAAAGCAAGAATAATCAGCTTTATATTTGGTTATTTGTCGGCTAAATCGTACCTTTGCAACGAAATATGCAGAAATGGGCGAACCAAATCTCCAGGACCTTATCCTTCAGGCTGAGTCTGATGGTTGTCCTTGCGGTAGCGATTCTTTTGTCGTTATCGTTGGCTGTGTTGTTCCATTTCTCGCGTCAGGCACTGAAACAAGAGGCTCTTCAGAGCGCTGAGCAGACGTTGGAGAGCACCGTGCAGCACATCGACAACATTTTGTTGAGCGTAGAGCAGTCGGTGGGCAACATCTACTGGGATATGCTGGTTCATCTTGACGATCCAGAGCAGATGAAGGCCTACAGCAAGCGCATAGCGGATTGTAACCCATATATTCTGAATTGTGACATCGTGCTACATCCGGATTCTGTGGTTCCGGCGGGAAAAGTGTGGACAGGATGGTCGCGTGAGAAAACTGCCATTTTCAGCCTGCCCATCTACAATCGGCGAGGTCAGTGCATCGGCCAGGTGGACAGCCATGTGTCGATAGCGCTGATTTCGCAGATTATCCTCTCATCGAAGCCGTCGCCCAATGGTTACAGTACCCTGTTGGACAGCAAAGGCTCGTACATCGTACACCCCGATAGCGATAAGCTGTTGCACCAGACCATTTATACCCAGACGGAAGGCGGGAAGAATGCCAGCATTAAGGAGGTGGCAGACGCCATGGTGGCCGGCGAGACCGGTTACAAGCGTTTTACGATGGACGGCCACAAGAACTATGTGTTCTACAAACCGTTCTTGCGTTCCGACGTACCAGGCCGTACTGGCGTCAAGCTCGACTGGAGCGTGGGTGTCATCTATCCCGAGAACGATATCTTCGGCGAATACAACCAACTGCTCTATTACGTGTTGGGCATTGCCGTTGTGAGCTTGCTGTTGTTCTTTGCACTCTGCTGGCTGATTGCTCACCGCCAATTGCTGCCTCTGCAGATGTTGACAAAATCGGCACAGCGCATAGCAGAAGGAAACTACAAAGAGCCTATTTCCCCGGCAAAAGACACGAGTGCGACGCATCGTCGCGAGGATGAAATCGGCCTGTTGCAGGAGTGTTTCCAGCAGATGCAGCAGTCTTTGTCCGTCCATGTCAGTGAATTGGAGCAACTGCTGAAAACCCTGGAGGAGCATGGTGAGAGCCTGCGAAAGATGTATCGTCAAGCTCAAGAGGCCGATCACATGAAGATAGCTTTCCTGCACAATATGACCAACCAGATGATGGACCCCGCCAAGGCCATTGCTGCCAGTGTGGAGCGGCTCTGCCAATCGGAGTCGGAAGAACGGACAGCGGACTATCGTGACAGGTGTGCACAGGAAGTGGATACCATCAAGTCGCAAAGTAAAGTCATTACTGACGTATTGAACCAACTGTTGGATGCTGCCGACAGCGAAAAAGGAAAGGAGGAGCCACATGAGTAGCGTTCGTAGGAGCCTTTCCCTGAAGATGAGCCATGGCATCCTGCTAATGGCGATACCCATCTTCATTTTGTCGCTGGGTATTTTGTTCTGGCAGTCGCGTAACTTCATCCGCCAGAAGGCCGCAGAGCATGCTACTACCGTCCTCAATAGTGCTACGCAGCGCGTCAGGACCTATATGAACACCATTGAAACTGCGACCAATTCCAACGAGTGGATTGCCGAGGAAAACTTCCAACCGGAAGTGCTGCTGGGACTGACGGACCGTATCGTACGGCTGAACCGTCACGTAAATGGCTGTTCCATCACCGCTGAGCCGGACATGTTCCCTGAATACGGCCGTTATTTCTCGGCCTATTCCGTTCGCGAAACAATACGCACGGATGGTCAGGAAGAGGTCGATTCGGTGACTACCGTCCGTGAGGAAGAGTACGACTATTACGAAAAAGTGTGGTACAAGACCCCGAAGAAGTTGGGAAAGCCCTGTTGGGTAGACCCCTTCGACGATTTCAACGCGACAGGGCTATATACCACCGAGATGATAGCATCGTATTGTAAGCCGATATACAAGGCCGACGGCCGTATGTTAGGTGTCATTTCTACCGACCTCTCGCTGCGCAGTCTCGCCCAGACCGTCGATTCTGCCAGCCATCCCTATCCCAATGCCTATTTCATGCTGATAGGGCAGGACGGGCATTATTTCATCCACCCCGACGCGGCCCGCCTCTTCAAGCGGACCATTTTCAGTGATGCCGATCCCCGTGAAAATGCCGATCAGATTGCGTTGGGTCACGAGATGACGGCAGGCAGGCAGGGACACATGACTGTGGTTGTCGACGGAGAGCCGTGCCTGGTGTGCTATCGTCCGGTGCCCGGTACTGAGTGGAGTCTGGCACTGGTGTGTCCTGAGAGTGATATCCTGAAGAGTTATCACAAGCTGGGATATATCATAGCGCTGCTTATCGCCGTCGGATTAGTGGCCATTATGCTGCTCTGCCGACGAGCTGTGAGTCATGCCATTCGTCCCGTCACTAAGCTGTCGAATCTGACCAGACAAATCGCCAACGGACAATACGAAGTGTTCTGCCCGCATACCCGGCGTGAGGATGCCGTCGGACAGCTGCAAAACAGTTTCGCTGCGATGCAGGAGTCGCTGAACTTCCATATGGGTAGCATACGCTATACGACTGAAGTTGCCCGCCAGCGCAATGAGGAGCAGGCACAGGCTACGCTGCTGGCTGAGGAGGCCCTCAGGCAGAAGACAACCTTTATTCAAAATGTGACACACCAGATACGTACACCGCTGAACATCATCATGGGCTTTGCTCAAGTGATGCGCGATGGCATGGCACAGGACGAAATGGCCAGCATCAAGCACATGATGCTTCACAACAGCTATACGCTGACCCGTCTGTTGCAGATGCTGTTCGACAGCTCGGACAGCGGACTCTCTGAAGAGCTGAACAGCCAAAAGCAAGAGCTTGTATCGTGCAACGAGCTGGCTCGCGACAGTATCGACAACCTGCTTTCGCACGCCCCCAATGTCAATATTCAGTTCGAGAGTGACGCCACTGATGACTTCTGCATCACCACCAACAGGCTTTATCTGTTGCGCAGCCTGCGCGAACTGCTTTATAATTCCGCCAAATATTCTGACCAGAGGCATCTGTTGCTCCGCATCACACATACGGACAGCAAGGCGTACTTCTGTGTCGAGGACAAAGGACCGGGCATTTCCGAGGATAAGACAGAACAGATTTTCGAACCCTTTATGAAGATTGACGACCTTACCGAAGGGCTGGGACTTGGTCTGCCACTCAGCAAGCGCCATATCATAAGTCTTGGCGGCGACCTCACGCTCGACACCACTTACCGCGAAGGATGCCGTTTCGTCATAGAGATGCCCGTCAACAATGCACCATCATGAGCAACCACCATCACGACATTAGGGAGAAAATCACCGAGCAGCCGTCACGCTACGATCATCTGGAACAGATGACGGTATCGGAACTGTTGCAGCACATCAACGAGGAAGACCGCGGCGTGGCTGAGGCCGTGCAGCGAGCCATTCCACAGATAGAAGCACTCGTTGTGGCCATAGAGCAGCGCATGAAACAAGGCGGCCGGCTGTTCTATATCGGTGCAGGAACCAGCGGCCGGCTGGGCGTGCTCGATGCCAGCGAGCTGCCCCCAACCTTTGGCGTGCCGGCAGGCAGGGTGCTGGCCGTCATTGCCGGAGGCGACAAAGCCCTGCGTAAAGCCGTAGAGCGCGCCGAGGACGTGACGGAACAGGGTTGGCAGGACCTGCTCGAGCACCACCCCACCGACCGCGACACCGTGTTGGGCATTGCCGCTTCGGGAACGACGCCATACGTGGTTGGCGCCATTCGTCAGGCCCGTCAGAACGGGCTGTTGACAGGCTGCATCACCAGCAATCCCAACACCCCGTTGGCTACAGCTGCCGACTATGCCATCGAGACCATTGTAGGACCGGAATTCGTCACCGGTTCCAGCCGGATGAAGAGCGGCACAGCCCAGAAGATGGTGCTCAACATGATTTCCACCACGCTCATGATCCGTCTGGGACGCGTGCGCGGCAACCGCATGGTGAAGATGCAGCTGACCAATGCCAAGCTGGTGGACCGCGGCACGCGCATGGTTCAGGACATCCTCGGACTCGACTACGATGCAGCCCGCCAGCGCCTGTTAGAGGCTGGCAGCGTGGAAGAAGCCCTACTTTTCCCTTGAATAATTTGGAGGTTTCGAAAAAAGTTCCTATCTTTGCAGCGTACACCTCAAAAACTGCGGATTATATGATGAATACGACACAAGTCTTGGACAGCATCCGGCAAGTGGCCATCGATGTGCTTCCACAGGGCAGCAAGCTGTATCTTTACGGTTCGCGCGCCCGTGGTGATGCCCGTGAGGATAGCGACTGGGACCTGCTGCTCTTGCTCGACAAACCCTCGAACAATGATGCGGACTTCAAAAAGTACGTCTATCCCATCGTTGAGCGTGGTTTTGACTTGTGGCAATACTTTAGTGTTCACGCCTATACTAAGGACGACTGGTATAACGGCCCACATGCCATGTTTTATTATAACGTTGAAAAGGATAAACAACTGATATATGAATCTTAGGGAAGAAGATAGACGTATACTCGTTGAGCTGGAATTAGAGAAAGCCGATAAAACTTTCCGTCAGGTGGAAGTCTTGCAGCGTGAGCAATATTGGGACACGATGGCCAACCGTCTCTATTATTCGCTGTTTCATGCTGTCTGCGCATTGCTGATCAACGATCAGCGTGAGGTGGGTTCCCACAAGGGCGCTGCCATTCGGTTCCATCAGTATTACGTAAAAACGGGTGTGTTTACCGAGGAGGAAGGCTCTTTCTATTCGCAGATGGAAACCCTTCGCGAGAAGTCGGACTACAACTGCTTCTTCAATGTCACCGAGGCAGACATCGCTTCAAAAGTGGGCCCCGCCTCGGCATTCATAGAAAAGGTGAAGCATTACGTTGCTGAACGATAACAGATAATTGTCGAACCCTTAAAACCGCAGATGCCTATGGGCTGAGAGAGATATAAAAAAACAAATACGTTGAAGCGTCCGCTGAATCTTGTCATCTGGAAATCTGCAAAATTTCATAAACTCACAAGAGTAAGTAGATGGTTCACGCCCGAGGGCGTGGGCATTACTCGTTGAAGTGAGTTGGGTGTTTGCAGATACCTCAGATACATAAGCGAAGTACTTGCTCACGTTTTTGTTTTGTGCATTTCTAAACTAATTCAATAACAACTTAAATATGTAACAATAATGAAAAAACAACTACTATTACTTTGTATTCCGTTATTTTCGCTTCCTGTTAGTGCGCAAACATATGTCGGGAACTTCCCGTCATCAAGCATTGACGTAATCCCCCGCGTGGTGTCCGATCAGAAAAGCACCTACATTTGTACAAAAGATTATCATGACGGCTTTGTCGGTATAAACATTCTCGACGAGAATCTTGAAATGGTAAGGAACTTTGACGTGAAGGTTGCTAAATATCAAGCAGGACAGAAACATGAGGAGCGCTCCCGTACACTCATTCTCGATGGTGCTTATTTCAGCTATTTCGGAACAGCTGAGACTTGGGAAGATGCGAAAGAAATCATAAAGGGAGTGGACTCGGGTGAGCTTGTCGATAGAACAGGCGAAGGACCCTTTCAGGGTTGGATGTATTCTGGCTGGATATTTACTAACCAGCTCTGGCCGGCACCTTCCAGATACTATGATTTCTATGTCATTGAAGATGGGGGTGGTAACACAAGGGCATCACGTAGGAGCGATGAGGACTATACAGGTATGTATCCGCGCTTTATCTTCGACTGGAATCCCGACACAAAGGAAGTAAGAAGACTAGATTTGTCGTATCGCGAAGGATACCAAGGAGAATGGAAAACCATTTCAGAAGAAAGTTGGCTGGATGGCGATGTAATAAGAACTCGTTTTGTGAATTACGACGATAATGCTGGTGCCGAGCAGCGTTTCTTTGTCACTCAGACACTTTTCAACGACGATGAAAATTTCGAAATTATTGCTCCAATTTACGACGAAAGCTACAGCAGGGTAGATGAAGGGGATCGCGACGGCGATGGCCAGACGGACTACCGATATACCTACAATGGTGGAAGAATCGTCGGCTATTCGGTGATTTCAGAATATGGTAACTCCATTTGTACGTTTGACCCACCATCAGGTTATTATTTTTCAGGAATAGAAAGACTTGTAAAAATGAATGGCCACTATTACCTACTCATCTCTATGGGAAGTGATGAAGCAGGATGGTCTTATGGTTTCTATAAGATTGACCATGAAACTAGTTCAGTTCAATACGTAAAGTCATTGGGAATGACCGTTTCACCTGCCATTGCCAATAAGAGTGAACTCATTACGGTAACGTTGGGCAAAGACAGTAATGCAAAAGAGATTAGGGTCGTCAACGCACAGGGACAAACAATAAAGAACATTCCAATAAAGGAAGGACAGAATACAGTTACTTTTAGTGCACAAGGACTGAGTCGGGGGTTGAATATTATCAATGCTCCAGATGGGAAGGGAATTGAAAGTAGCAAGATTATAATTAAGTAGAAGAAATGAAGAAATTGTTTATTTTGACATTTGCATTGCTAACGCTAGGGTTAAATGCTCAGGAATATTACACGAAGGAAGATGTAACCATTACCTTTCAGGCAAGACCATAGCCCCTACAAAAGCAAGTGGAGATATCATTATAAAGAATAATGGCAAGAAATCAGTCAAGTATTTCAATAAGAAGTAGCTAAAAAGACAAGGCGACATTTCTGTACAATCCTACGAGGACAAACTGCGGGACGGCATTCTCAGTAATCCGCTATGAAGACTGATTATAGTAAGGCACTGCCCTGTTTTTCAGGGCGGTGCTTTTGTTGCCAGAATTTTTTTATTTTTCGTGTTTTTGCTACCATGCTACCACGGATCTTTCGGGATGCCTTTGTTTAAAGGGGCTCCCGCAGTGGTAGCAAGTATGGTAGCATGGTAGCAAAAGACTCCGGACAGAATAAAAATTTCGTCCGACAGAATTTTCGTTTCGTCGGACAGAAATTTTTTTTCGTCGGACGGAATTTTTTTTTCGTCGGACGAAAATATTTTTTCTCTGGGAGTAACTGAAGGAACACAAGTCACTGATTCCGTTTCTTTTATTTTCTTTTATTCTTTTCTGATCGCAGAAGTATAAAATAAACGCTGAAATGCAAGTGTTATACTTTAATTAAATAAAAAAATCGTAAATTCTCCCGTTTTTTGTTTGATTTACGTTATCTTTGACTACCTTTGACTGCGTCGAAGGTACTCACGTTCTTTGACCTAAAGGTGCAAAGTGTGGCGTTGCAATCTAAAAAACCTAAATAAATTTGGTTTTTTCCTCACTTAATCGTACCTTTGCACGTTGTATCAGACAACTACGCAAATGAGCATCACAAGTTTAGTAAGACATATATTCACCTCGCGCATGCGGGAACTGGAAAAGCACCAGAGCGGCGGCGAGGTGTTGCAGCGGGCTGTGCTGCGGCATCTGATAAGCCGCGCCAGGGACACGGAATACGGTTGTGAACACGGCTTTGCCACGACGAGAAGCTACGACGACTTCGTCAGGATGAACCCGGTGAACAGCTATGAGGAGCTGAAGGGTCAGATAGACCGCATGCGCCGGGGCGAGCAGGACGTGCTGTGGCCGGGACGCGTCAGGTGGTATGCCAAGTCGAGCGGAACGACGAACGACAAGTCGAAGTTTATTCCCGTCAGCAGCGAGGGCCTTAAGAGGATTCATTATGCAGGCGGACGCGACTCGGTGGCGCTCTACCTGCGCAACAACCCGCAGTCGAGGATGTTCGACGGGCGCGGACTGATTCTGGGTGGCAGCCATGCACCGAACTACAACGTGAAGGACTCGCTGGTGGGCGATCTCAGCGCCATCCTCATCGAAAACATCAACCCGCTGGTGAATCTGGTCCGAGTACCCAAGAAAGAGACGGCGTTGCTTTCTGACTTTGAAGTGAAACGCGAGCGGATAGCCCGTGAGGCAATGACTAAAAATGTCACCAACATCAGTGGCGTGCCGTCGTGGATGCTCTCGGTGCTGAACTGTATGATGGAGCTGACGGGTAAGACGCATCTGGAGGAGGTGTGGCCGAACCTGGAAGTGTTCTTTCATGGTGGTGTGGCCTTTACGCCGTATCGTAAGCAGTACGAACAGCTCATCACCACGCCCCGGATGCACTATATGGAGACGTATAATGCCAGCGAGGGCTTCTTTGGCATTCAGGACGATCCGACGGACAAGGCTATGCTGCTCATGTTGGACTATGGGGTGTTCTACGAGTTCCTTGAAATGGGAAATGAAAGAAATGAAGGAAATGAAAGAAATGAAAGAAATGAAAGAAATGAAGGTATCGTTCCGCTGTGGGGCGTGGAGACGGGCAAGAACTACGCCATGCTGATTTCGACGTCGTGTGGACTGTGGCGCTACATGATAGGCGACACGGTGCGGTTCACGTCTACAAATCCCTATAAATTCGTCATCTCCGGACGTACCAAGAGCTTTATCAATGCCTTTGGCGAAGAACTCATCGTCGACAATGCTGAACAGGGTCTGGCCTATGCTTGCGAGCAGACGGGTGCCGAAGTGCTGGAATATACGGCGGCGCCAGTCTTTATGGATGCAAATGCCAAGTGTCGCCACCAGTGGCTCATTGAATTCTCGAAGTCACCAAACGACCTGGCACAATTCGCCGACCTGCTGGACCGGAAACTGCAGGAGCTGAACAGCGACTACGAGGCCAAGCGATATAAGGACATCACCCTGCAGCATCTGGAAATCGTCGAGGCCCGCAAAGGACTCTTCAACGACTGGCTGAAGTTGCGTGGGAAATTGGGAGGCCAGCACAAGGTGCCCCGACTGAGCAATTCGCGTGAAAACATAGAACAGCTATTGCTGTTAAATGAGAAATGAAAGAAATGAAAGAAATGAGAAATGTAAATGAAGAAATGAAGAAATGTTGTCATCCCATGAAGAGTACGGCTCGCCATAACAGCGTAGCCCATTTTCTCATCTCCCATTCCTCATTCCTTTCATTTCTTTCATTTCTTTCATTTCTCATTTCGGGCTGTGCCCGAATGGGCTCACCCGACGGAGGATGGTACGACGACGACCCGCCGCGTGTCATTGGTGCTACGCCAGCAGAAGGGGCAACCAATGTGACGGCTCAGAAGATAACCATTCAGTTTGACGAGTTTATCAAGCTGGCCGATGCTTCGCAGAATGTCATCGTGTCGCCTCCGCAATTGGAGATGCCCGAGATTAAGGCCGCCGGCAAGAGAATCATTGTGGAACTGAAGGACTCGCTGAAACCGAATACTACCTACACCATTGACTTCAGCGATGCCATCAGCGACAACAACGAGGGCAATCCGATGGGAAACTATACTTACACCTTCTCGACAGGCGAACAGATTGACACGTTCGAGGTGGCTGGATATGTGCTCGACGCATCGAATCTGGAACCCGTGAAAGGCATCAGCGTCGGTCTTTACAACAACCTGGCGGATTCTGTGTTCCGCAAAGAGCCCCTCATGCGTATTTCCCGGACTGACGGCACGGGACATTTCGTCATCAAAGGTGTGGCTCCCGGTGAATACCGCATCTATGCGTTGCAGGATGCAGACAACGACTTCAAGTTCTCGCAGAAGAGCGAGATGATAGCTTTTTCGCACGAGATTCACAAGCCGTATGCAAAACCTGACATCCGGCAGGATACCATCTGGCGCGACACACTGCACATCGATAACATTCTGCAGGTGCCTTATACGCATTTCTATCCGGACAACGTCGTGATGCTGGCCTTTCAGGAAGTTCAGACGGACCGCTATCTGCTGAAACAGCCAGACCGTACGGAGGCAAACCGCATGACACTCTATTTCAGCTATGGTAACGAACAGCTGCCAGTCATCAAGGGGTTTAACTTTGATGCCGACTCTGCTTTCGTATTGGAGGCAAGTCAAAAGCAGGATACGTTGACCTATTGGTTGCGCGACACCACCCTGATAAACCAGGATACGCTGGCACTGTCCTTGGAATACTTGATGACGGACAGCATGGGTGTGCTCGTCAGCCAGACGGATACGTTGGACGTTATTGCCAAGACGTCGTATGCCAAGCGAATGAAGGAGAAACAAAAGGAATATGAAGAGTGGGAGAAAGAGCAGAAGAAGAAAAAGAAGCGCGACGAGCCTTACGACAGCATCTACCCCGTCAAACCGTTGGATGTGAATATCATTATCCCTGGGTCACTGAATCCTGCGAGCAAGATTTATTTCACGATACCAACGCCGCTCGAGAAGGCCGACACGTCGGCAATCCATCTTTATTCCAAGATAGACTCGCTGTGGTACCGCTCTCCTTATGAATTCCGGCAACTGGACGGGGTCAAGCGTCGCTTCGAACTGGTGGCGGAATGGCATCCGGAAACGGAATACAGCCTGGAGATTGACTCGGCAGCATTTGTCGATATCTATGGGCTGGCCTCGGAGGAGATGAAAAAGGGTATCAAGGCTAAGCCACTCGACGATTTTGGTTCACTGGTGTTCCGTTTAAGTGGTGTACGCGACACAGGCATCGTGGTACAGCTATTGGGCAAGGACGACAAGTGCCTGCGCCAGGTCAGGGCAAGTGCCAATGGCGAGGCGGCTTTCTTCTACCTCGATCCTAATAAGTATTATGCACGTGCCTTTGTCGACCGCAACGGCAATAACATCTGGGATACGGGTGAGTACGATCTCGATCAACAGCCAGAAGAGGTTTACTATTTCTCGGAGGAAATCGAGAGCAAGGCCAAGTGGGACATCACGAAACAATGGAACTTGGTTGCCAAGCCCCGCAACCGGCAGAAACCTGGTGCGCTGATCAAGCAGAAAGGTGATAAAGAAAAGAAGAAACTGACGAACCGTAATGCAGAACGTGCCCGTCAGTTGGGTATAGAATATGTCAAGAAGGAATTAGTGAAGTAATATATCGATGGAAATGAATAATACAATGAGAAAAAACTGGGGAAAAAGCTTGGTAAAAGGTATTTTACTTTTTTACCTTTTTACTTTTTTACCTTTAAATATCAGTGCTCAGTGTGGCATAGAGAATACTGCTTTCAAGTCGGGTGAATTCCTTAGCTACGACCTCTACTTCAACTGGAAGTTCGTCTGGGTGAAGGTCGGAACGGCCTCCATGTCTACCGTTCAGTCGAGATACAAAGGGCAGAAGGCCTTTCGCAGCAGCTTAATTACACGCGGCAACGACCAGCTGGACAATGTGTTTGTGATGCGCGACACGCTGTTGTGCTATACCGATATGGATATTTCACCGCTCTATTTCCGCAAAGGAGCACGTGAGGGCGATCGCTACTATGTAGACGAGCTGTGGTATAGCTATCCCGGGTCGAATTGTCATCTGAAGATGCACCGCATTGACGCCGATGGCGAGGAGCGCTGGAAGGAGGCCGAGTATAAGGACTGCATCTACGACATGATGAGCATCTTTTTACGAGCCCGTAATTTTGATGCCAACAAGCTGAAAGTTGGCGAGAACATTCCCATGCCCATCAGCGACGCCAAGCGTCTGACGAACTCGTGGCTGAAGTATACGGGTAAGACTACGCTGAAGATGAAGAACAATAACGACAAGTACCGCTGTCTGGTCTTTTCGTTCATAGAGCGCGAGGACGGCAAGAACCACGAACTCATCCGTTTCTACATTACCGACGACAAGAACCACATGCCGGTCCGTCTCGACATGTTCCTCTCGTTTGGTTCTGCCAAGGCCTATCTGTCGGGCTATAAAGGATTGCGTAACCCCATGGAATCGAAAGAGAAATAAGAATTAACGATTAGCTGCTGCCAAGATGATTCCCAGAACCGAAGCAATGACAGAGAAGATGGAGGCCTTTACCGATGCCGGCCTCTACGAACAGGATGAATTCATCGACTTCCTGCCCGAAGGACATGTATATCTCTATCGCGGACAGTACCAGCTGCTGCCCGTCAGCAACCTCATAGGTTATTTCTTCGAACCGTTTGACGGACAGCGTGCCGCTCTTCGTCGTCAGGAACGTTACGGTATTCCTGCCGAACAGACACTCCGCGAATGGAAACGGGTGGGCTGCATGGCCAGCGAGGTAGGTACTTTCCTGCATGAACAGACGGAGAACTATTTTAAGAACGGACGCTTCGAAACCCGTTACGTGTTCCGTTACGAGGGTGAAAGTGAAGAAGTCTGCGTGGAGCCTGAACGTCAGCATTTCATGCGTTTCGTCAACGACTATCATATCCGTCCTTACCGTCAGGAGTGGCCCGTCTATGATGTGGACCTGAATATCGCAGGAACCATCGATATGATATGCCGTGATGACGATGGTCAGTTCGTCATCTACGACTGGAAGCGCAGCCGTAAGGTGGTCGACGATGACGGACGCCCCGTTGTGACGGGCTTTGGTGGTAAGATGTCGATGAACGGCATCAGTGTGCCCGACACGGCGTACTATCATTATTGTCTTCAACAGAACCTGTATCGCTATATGCTTCAGCAGAACTACGGCATTCGGGTGAAGGCACTGAATCTGGTGGTGCTCTGCGCCGATTACGACAACTATCGGCAGGTTCCAGTTCCCCTTATGGATGATGTGATAGCGCGGATTGTCAGTATTTGTAATGAACGAGACTTAGGACACAGTCTGATCAAGGATCAGAAATGAAAGAAATGAATGAAATGAAAGAAGTGTGAAATGGGCAATGCGACCGTTATACTGAAGGACCTAAGCATCGGCTATACCGCCAAGGGAAACAAAAAGGTGGTTGCCTCCGGGTTGAACGCTGCCATCAACAGCGGCGAGTTGACGTGTTTGTTGGGTCCTAACGGCATTGGCAAGTCTACGTTGCTCCGCACCCTCTCGACTTTCCAGCCACCCCTTGCCGGCGACGTCCTACTCAACATTCCGAACCTTCACAGTAATCATATCTCTCCTCTCTCCTCTCTCACCTCTCATCTCGTATCTCGCACCATCGGTGTCGTACTGACAGAGAAGCTGGCTATCAAGAATATGACAGCAGAGGAACTCATCGCTATGGGGCGTGCGCCTTATACGGGGTTCTGGGGACGACTGACGGAGGAAGACCATCGGGTGGTATGCGAGGCCATCCGGCTCGTCGGTATCGAGCCTTTGGCAAAACGCATGATACAGACGCTGAGCGACGGCGAGCGTCAGAAAGTCATGATTGCCAAGGCGCTGGCTCAGCAGACGCCGATTATATATCTCGATGAGCCGACAGCCTTTCTCGACTATCCCAGCAAGGTGGAGATGATGCAACTGTTGCGCCGTCTGGCGGTCCAGGAGCAGAAAACCATCTTCCTCTCTACGCACGATGTGGAACTGTCGCTGCAAGTGGCAGACTGCATCTGGCTAATGAGTAATAACACTCAACATTCAACACTCAGTGTGGGTACACCGCATCAGCTGGCCGTCCAAGGTGTCCTGGGACGTTTTATCGAACGCGAAGGCATCATCTTCGACAGTGACAGCCTGACCATCCACGTCACTCCCACAAACTAATCATATTTCTCATTTCTCACTTCTCATTTCTCATTTAACACTATGTTAGAAGGACACGGCGACGACATTTACCGCTACGACGACCTGGTGAAGATGAACTTCAGCAGCAATGTCTATCAGCACGTTGACCTGACGGCTCTTAAAACGCATCTGGAGGATTCTTTCGACCTCATAGCCAACTATCCGGAGCCTCAGCCTCGTAGCCTGGAACGCCTCATCGCCCTGAAGGAAGGCATCTCGCCAGAGGCCGTTCTGGTAACGAATGGTGCTACAGAAGCCATTTACCTCATAGCGCAGCATTTTCATGGCAGTGCCTCTGTCATTCCCCAGCCTACGTTCAACGAGTATGCGGATGCCTGCCGGCAGCATCATCACATCATCTCCTACGAAAACAACGACGAGATGACGAAGCTGCCGCGCGACCGCGTCTATTGGATATGCAATCCCAACAACCCTTCAGGCAATGTGCTGATGAAGGGATTCATGGACTATGTGGTGCGCCGCTCGCCCCGTTATACTTTTGTTGTCGACCAGTCGTATGAGTCGTACACGAAAGAGCCGTTATTACGGGCCCGTGAGATGATGGATGTTCCTAATCTCATCATCCTTCATTCGCTTAGCAAGACGTATGGCGTTCCTGGTTTGCGCTTGGGTTATATGACCGCTCACCCCAACCTCATCCAGCTGCTGCGCCAGCATCGCCATCCTTGGGCAATCAGTGCCTTGAGCTTAGAGGCTGGCAAATTCTTGCTGAAAAACGGAACGCCCGCAGTACAGAATCTGGACGAGTATTTGGAGGAAACCGATCGCTTCCGCAGCAATCTGCGTGACATCAAGGGCGTACGCGTCTTCGAAACCAAAACGAACTATATGCTCTGCGAACTGGAAACCGTTAAGGCTTCTGCTTTGAAGTATTATCTCATCCATGAACATGGCATGTTGATTCGCGATTGCTCCAATTTCCACGGGCTTTCCCCGTATTTCTTCCGTGTCTCTACCCAACGCCCAGAAGAAAACGACGCCCTCGTAGCCGCCATCCAGAAATACTTAAAGGCGTAACCTCACACTTTGTAAGATTACGCCTTAACTGTCAACTGTCTAATCGTTACTTGTAACGCTTTGTACCTTTAGGTCAAAGAACTGTCAACTGTCAATTGTGAATAGTCTTGCTGTTCTGACCAACACGGATGATGTATACACCCTTCGGCAGGGTGTCCAGCACACGCATCAAGTCTGCCTTCTGAGCTTCAGCATGCTTGTGGCCGTCCAGAGAGAAGATTTGGGCGGTGCCGTTTCCGTCAGCCCAGAGGGCTCTGATAGCCGTTGGCTCAGTGCCGTTGAAGCCCTTGATGATTCCAAACAGGCTCCATGGCTCTGCAGTATAATAAGCCATCACACTATTGTCGTCGACTAACAGCGTACCATTGCTGATGGGACTGCCTTCGAAGGCATTGGCTGCCGTAGTGGGAACGCTCTCCGCATGGCACTCAACCTTCATTCCCTCGCCCTCTGCACGCCTTGGGGCATTGGCCGGTGTTCCGATATTGGCAAAGGCTTTGTCGCCAATAGTAGCTACATCCTTACCTATGATGACTGTCATCATGTTGCTGCACCCGTCAAAGGCACTTGCGCCAATGGTGGTGATGCCGTCGGGTATCGTAACAGAAGTAATGGTTGTGTTGTCCTTGAACGCATCATCAGCAATGCCAGTCACCTGATATGCCTGACCATTAATAACGATCGTGCTGGAAATTTCTACATCGCCCGTTACGTCACCGCCAGTAACTGTAACGCTGCCATCGTCGGTGATATCGTAATTTACAATATCTGAGACCTCAAGGTAGTATTCTGCATAACCAGCCTTGTACTCATCATTACCGGCAAAGTCGGCCCTGATTTGGATTCCACCCATTCCGACGATGGTTACGACACCATTTTCGTCAACGGTAGCGACACTTGAGTCACTTGAAGACCACACGATGGGACTCACGTTGTGCGGGTTGCTCAGCTGGGGTGAAGTGTAGGGCTGTCCTATCTTTGCGGTGAAATAGCCGAGAGCGGCGTCATAATGCTCATTTGGCTGAATGGCCAACTCGGGATCGCCCTTTTCACGGTTTGTGATAGTGAAGGTCTTGGTGGCAGCGCTCTCCTCTCCGGCCAGCGTCTCTCCGGCCTCGTCGGTAGTCACCTTGATGGTATACTCCTTGGCCTCTGTGGGCTTGTACTTCACGCTGTAGTCCTTCGCTTCACCGGCAGCGATGTCGACCTCGATCTCGCCCTCCTTGATGTTGTTGATGAAGTAGTAGAGCTTGCCGGTCTGCACATTGCCCTCGTTCTTCACGCTGACGGTAATGTCCACCTCGTCGTTGGTCTTCAGCGTACCGGCAACGTCAATAGCCTGCACGGTGAACTTCGTGACATCAGGATCCTTCACCGTGAAGGTCTTGGTGGCAGCGCTCTCCTCTCCGGCCAGCGTCTCTCCGGCCTCGTCGGTAGTCACCTTGATGGTATACTCCTTGGCCTCTGTGGGCTTGTACTTCACGCTGTAGTCCTTCGCTTCACCGGCAGCGATGTCGACCTCGATCTCGCCCTCCTTGATGTTGTTGATGAAGTAGTAGAGCTTGCCGGTCTGCACATTGCCCTCGTTCTTCACGCTGACGGTAATGTCCACCTCGTCGTTGGTCTTCAGCGTACCGGCAACGTCAATAGCCTGCACGGTGAACTTCGTCACTTCCTGAGGTGGCTCCTCACCCTCAATCGTGACAGTAAACATGGGCGAATACTGATAGCCCTTGACCTCTTCGCCTGCTGACATGTAGTAGACATAGTAGAAATAGGTGGCTCCGTCTTCCAGTCCGGTCAGCTCCACTTCTGCTGTTGCAGAAGCACCGGCAGCCAGCTGAAGAGCCGTTCTGAATGTGCCAGCAGAAGAGCCCTGGTTCTGATTATGTAATTTATATAGTTTGACGATGACATCGTTGTCATAGTCCGTACTTCCTGCGTTAGTCACATCAATGCTGACAATCGCCTTACTCTCCTTCACAACCCACTGGTCGTCCTCTCTGACAGCATTTTTCGTTTTGGGTGTCATCGTCAGCGTTGCTTCCGATGCGGCATCAATGGTGACGCTGCCAGTAATGAACGGTGTATAAGAGTAGGATCCGTCGTAGTATTCGCGCGTACAGATGCCTACTTCGTTGGTTCCTGCTGTTTTAGGAGTATATGTAAAGTCAACAGTCTCTGTGGCGCCTGCATCAATGTCGAAATGGCGACCTCCAACCATCTCTCCGTCTGCTACAAGGAATATCTGTCCGTTATATAATGAACCATTATTGGTAATAGTGGCCGTCAGGCTCAGCGGTGCACCAACCTCTTGCTTGCCCGATGCCTCCAACGAACCCGTCAGATCGAATGTCGGTGCCGTAATCGTTAGCGTGTTGTCGCTGATGGTAGCTGTCAGGTAGTTCGTTTCTGTTCCAAGATTGGGATACCATGTTTCTGAATCAAGCTCACGGCTAATCGGCTTCAAGTAATAAGTGCCACTTGAAACGTTTGCACCCAAAGGAAGAGTACAAGTAAATGAGTTAAATCCATAAGAAGGATCAAGGTTTGCCACATCTTTGGGAACAGCCGACAAAAGCTGTCCTTCCGTATCAAAGACACCATAACCATATTCAAAAATGTGATTGGCACCTGTTAAGTTCCAGCAGTTGGCAGAAGCACTCGCCAGGAAGTCTTCCGTCACATCTGTTCTTGACACTTCCGCAAAGTCTGCGTAAACTTTTGAAGTAGTCAATATTGGTGTGACAATGGGCGACACACCCGTATTGGGCTGAGCGCCGAAGATGGCACCCTGATCAAAACTATAGCCGTCAGAACTGCTGCTGGCTCCTATACCCGAGTTGCTGTCTGGGTCGAGAATCGACAGCAGGAAATACTCGTTGCTGCCGCCTCCCCAGCCCCAGTTGACGTGGAAATAGTCGTCGCCGCCATAGCCGTCGATGACAAAGGCGTGACCGCCGCCGCTCGACTGACCGCTATACAATACGGGACGTCCGGCCTTCAGCTCGTCGTAGACCTTCTGGTTCCATGCTGCCAGCCGGTAGCTGTTGCGGTTTTCATACTTGGTGGCTGCATCATAATCGAAATACTCCAGCCAGGCCGAAGCCACATATCCCGCGTATGCCCCACTGCTTGCCGCAGTATAGTTCATCTGTACTGCCGTGCCGCACATCAGCATCAGACTGGCTACGGCGCTGATTTGCTCGTCCGTCTCACTGCCGTTATACTTCGGCAGCATGTTGTCCCAGTCAATCGTCGTACCCGCTGCGATTTCCGGCAGGGTGAAGCCCTTTGTGCCCGTCGTGTAGCCGGGAATGGCTGCCGTCGTCTGCTGCGGATACTTCCAGAAGTACATCACCTGCGCCATGGCCGTTGCCACACATCCCGTCATCGAATAGCTGTCACCGTCCACCGGACATTGGCTGTTGTACGGGCTGCCCTGGTTCCATTCAATGGTTCCCAGCAGCGGTTCTATGCTGCCGCCGCTCACCACTCTCCGCGCTACGGCTTCGGGGTGGCTGTCCAGGTATTCCATCTGGTCGTTGTAACCCTTCAGCCAGGCCTGCTTGTTGGCTGGCATATGCTCCGGGTCGAACGTCCCCCTATCAGAATATCCCAACACGGCGGGAATGCGGTCGTCGGCACCGGCAATGACGTAGCCCTGGCCGTCACCCACGTTGAATACATAGTAACTGGGAGACATCACGTCGTCCTGAGCCTGATAATGACTCGTGGCCACCAGGCGCAAATCCTGAAGGACTGCGCTCGAACGGCGCGAACTCATCTGCTTCGTAATCTTCTGGCGAGCCTCGTCTGGAGTAATGGGACCAGCCATCGCCACTATGCTAGCAAAAAGCACAAAAAGGAGTAAATAGGTCTTTCTCATATGTTTATAGTTTTAGTTATATGTCGCAAAGATAGGAAATCTTTTCTATTATTCCAAATTTTCTGCCTCATTTTTTGAACTTACCAAAAAAATATATACCTTTGCAACCATATTTATTCAGCAAAAATACAAGAAAGATGATGATGAGAATACTATCACTATTGGCTTTCGCACTGATGGTTTGCGGTGCGAAGGGCCAGACGGCGACGGCGACACAGGATCTGGACGCGAAGTATGCTACCGGTCTGCTGCCTGTAGGGACACTGCCTCCCGACTTGATTGACGCCCTGGGCGAAAAACATCCGATAGCGGATTTTCATGGCCGTTGCGTGGTACTCGACTTCTTTGCCACATGGTGTGGCGACTGCCGCAAGGACATGCCCGAGGTGAAGAAGCTCTACCAGAAGTACGACATGGAGGGTGTCGAGTTCATTGGCATATCATTCGATACCAACTCTGAGGTGCTTCAGAACTTCATGGACAAAGAGCCGATACCTTGGCGTGTGCTCAGCGAACTGAAGAAGATGAAAGAGTCGCAGATGGCGAAAGACTACCACATCCAATGGATTCCAACCATGTATCTGCTCGATACCGAAGGCCGCATCGTGCTGGCTACGGTCGAGATCAACAAGCTCAAGGCGAAGCTGGCAGAGCTGAAGAAGTCCAACATGCTGGTGGCTCCCGAACTGGCCGGTCAGGACCATGCTCCGCAGTATCCCGGTGGTGTGCAGGCGCTGATGAAGTTCCTGTCCAGCAACATCAAATATCCTGTCGAGGCAGAGCACTATGGCGTAGAGGGCCGCGTGCTCATCAATTTCGTCGTCGAGACCGACGGCACGGTGTCCGACGCGAAGGTGGTTAACACCGAACTGAAGAACCGCCTCTCCGACAAGAAGTTCAGCAAATATTCCGATATCGACAAGTACGCCATGCGCGAGCAGGGTGAGGGACAGCTCAAGGAAGAGGCGCTGCGCGTCGTTGGCATGATGCCCCACTGGGAACCCGCCATGCGTCGCGGCCAGTCCGAACGCGTCAGATACACCCTACCTATCAGCTTCAAGTTGAAATAACTGCTGTCCAACAAAAATACAAGAAAGAAGAAGATGAGAATACTATCACTATTGGCGTTCGCCCTGATGGTTTGCAGTGCGAAGGGCCAGACGGCGACGACCGAGGTACTGCTTGAGACCACCGCGGGCAACATCCGCATAGCACTCTTCGACGAGACGCCCCAGCATCGCGACAACTTCCTGAAACTCGTCCGGGAACACGTCTACGACTCCCTGCTGTTCCATCGCGTCATAAAGGACTTCATGATACAAGCGGGCGATCTTCACAGCAAGCATGCCCAGCCTGGACAACGCCTGGGCTCTGGCGACTACAACTACACCGTCGAGGCCGAGTTCCGCCTGCCCACGCTCTTCCACCGTCGCGGCATGGTGGCAATGGCTCGCGAGGGCGACCGTGTCAACCCTGAGCGCCGCAGCTCCGCCTGCCAGTTCTACATCGTCTGGGGCCGTGTCTACAACGACACCCGCCTCGCCAAGGTCCAGGAACGCCTCGACACCACCGCCCACGTAACGCTGACGCCCGAGATGCAGGAAGCCTACAAAACCGTTGGCGGCATACCTCATCTCGACGGACAATATACCGTCTTTGGCGAAGTCACGGAAGGCCTCGATGTCGTCGACCGCATCCAGCAGTCAGCCACCGATCCCAACGACCGTCCCCTTCAGGACATCCGCATCCTCCGCGCCACCGTTACCAAGCCCCAGTAACTGCTGTTCCGTCAGGCGTTGTCCCTATCTTGGCGACGGGGGCCTGACGGGGCGGGGAGGCTGGGCCGCCGGGGCACTTGCCGGGCCCGTGCCGTTCATCATCCGCCCGTTCATGCCGTTCCTGTCGTTCCAGCTATTCTGGCGCGAGCGGTCGTTCCGGTCCCACACAAGATGCTTCAGCAGATCGCCAAGGGGGAATTCCAGTCTGCCGCTACCTATCTTGATATATGGATTAATGATGGGCGTCGTCGTCCATTGGCCAGTCATGGGGTCCACATAACGCCGCACGCCTAGATTCGTACCAAACGCACTGCTGAATCGGATATCAGCATAGCCGCCATACGTCGTCGAATTCATATAGGGAGTCATGGCCGGACCCACCTGCAACTGGTTGACATAGTAATAGCCAAAGGCATGCAGCGACACCGCGTCGCTCAACATATAGGCCACCGTACCGCCCACACCATATTGCGTCGATAGTGTGCGCTGCCAAGGCATCCAGTATTTGTTGGCCAGCGCCGATGCCGTAAACTGCCACCGTCCCAAGTCCTGATACAGCGACATCCTCCCCATCTCAGTAGTCATCAGCCCTGGCTTATGGTCTGTCATCCCGGAAAAGCCAACGTAAGCCCCCTTCCACAGAGGCAGACCGACTCCGCCCTGCTTCGTCAGGTTCGTATAGCTCTGCACCGCCGGATTCGTCGGTGCTGCAAACTGCGGCTGCATCAATTCCGAACGGAAACGCATGGAGTCAGCCCGCAACTGCCCGCCCACATCCATCTTCTGCACATCAGCATCCTTGCCCGACAGTCCCTGACTGCCGATTTCCGTCTGAGCACTTCCGTGCAACGACACCATCACTCCCAACAGGAGCATCCATTGCCTCGTCATACGCCTTTGCCGATTGCCATTTCCCTGGCAAAGATAGAAAGAAATCCCGAACATTCCAAAATTTTAGGGCAGATTTTTATTCCTAGCCAACCACCCGTCCCTTGCCATCCAAACTAACAAGTATTTTTTGTGAGTTCGTTCGTCATCATCAAGTTCCTTGCCATCATCAAAGTCATCACTCACATTCCTGTAATCTGCACTTTTCTATCTCCACGTCCAACGTCCTGGCCGTTCTGAAGAAACTATCCAGCATCAGTTTCAGATATTCTTCAACGTCAGGAATCTGTTGCACTAACAGGAAATGCTTCTTGATATGCACAGCCACGTCATCCGAATCCGTCATACCATAAAAAACAGACGCTGTTCCTCGCGCATTGATGTCATTCACCACCTTCTGAACCCGTGCAAACTCATCGATGTCGAATTTGGAGAAGCTATGGCACCATGGCCATATCAGATTCACAAACGCACAGTCATTCACAGCTTCCATCAGAAATATCACACCCTGATACTCAAACTGTATCCGCCCTTCTTCTGTGTATTCAGGCTTGCTTCCCAAATGCTCAATAGTATTCAAAGCCAATTGTCTTGTACTTATTGTTTCTTCCATATTCGTTTCTGCTACTTGATTGTTAATTGATATTGTCTCTATCACGGGACAACAATCTATGTCTTTTTGCTCACGATAGTAGCGAAAAAGGTTATATATCACTATAAAAACGAGTAAAATTATGATATGCATCATCATTAATATATCCTTTTAAAATCATCACCAATTTGTTTCCAATAAATTCGAGAGAAGGAATGACCGTTCACGCTCATGATTCTACTGATTTTGAACGTTCGTTCTTCGCCCATATCCAGACGATATGCCTGAATATACATGCCACCATAATAGTTGGAGTACCTAATGTCGGAGATACGACACGTAAAGACCTTTCCATTTCGCGTACAGTATTCTATCTCTATCTCCTGATTCAGCTGTACCGCCCTGTCAATCACTTCCTCGATAGCCATTCATCGCTGCCAGTTTAAATGGATCATATTCATCTGGAGAGAAAATCGTGTTTCCGCCATCTGCATTGATTTTTGAGCCGATAATCTCTCCGCCTTCCGTTGGAGGCCGGTTAGCCATTGATGGGTCCTCACAATTCTCAAAACGCGTAAACTCACCCACAAATTTCATCATGATAATTCCAGTAGCACCCTTTCGGTGTTTTGAGATAATAACCTCTGCCTTATCATGATAGTCGATGAGGCCATCACTACTCATCAAGATACCATAATACTCTGGTCGATGCAGGAAAATCACCATATCAGCATCCTGCTCAATGGCACCAGACTCCCTGAGGTCCGACAGCTGAGGACGTTTTCCTTCTGCACCAGTACGCGACTCTACCCCACGATTCAACTGACTCAGCGCCAGTACGGGAATGTTCAATTCCTTCGCCATACCCTTCAGCGAGCGAGAAATCAGCGACACCTCCTCTTGGCGACTGTTATAGTTCATGCCACTTGCCGTCATCAACTGCAGATAGTCTATCATAATCAGCTTCACACCATGTTCCTTCACCAGTCGGCGGGCCTTCGTTCTCAGTTCCATCACAGAAAGCCCTTCCGTCTCATCAATATACAAAGGCGCTTCCTTCAATTTCTCAATGTTCTTATCCAATCGTAACCAGTCCGACCTGTCTAATTGCCCACTCAACAGTTTCTTACTATCCACCCTACACGCATTGGCCATCAATCGGTTTGCCAACTGCACATCCGACATCTCCAACGAAAAGAATGCCATTGGTATTTTCTGATCAGCAGCAATATTTTTCGCCAACGACAGGGCAAATGCCGTCTTTCCCATAGCTGGACGCCCTGCAATAATCACGAGATCAGAGTTCTGCCAACCACAAGTCATATCGTCGAGCAGAATAAAGCCAGAAGGAATGCCCGTCGTTCCACCTTTGTTGGAATGGGCAATCTTCACCATTTCCATCGCTTTGTCCACAATGGGCGACAACACAGAATAGTCTTTCTTCATGTTGTTCTGCGACAGCTCAAAGAGAATACTTTCCGCTTCCTGTACCACATCCTTAATGTCGTACGATTCGTCGAAGGCCTTATTACCTATTGTACCCACATAGCGAATCATCTGCCTGGCCAAATATTTCTCCGCCACAACATTGGCGTGATACACGATATTGGCCGATGTGGCGACTCTTGAACTGAGCTCAGCGATGTATCCCGGGCCCCCAACATCATCCAACTTGCCCATCTTCCCCAGCTTATCAGTCACTGTCAACACATCTACAGGACTCTCTTCCGCGTTGAGCTTTACGATGGCCTCATACACCATCTGATTTCTGGGCTCATAAAAGCTCTCGACACGCAACAGATTACAGACTTCCATATAGGCATCCCTGTCAATCATCAGCGCCCCCAGCACAGCCCTCTCCATCTCTGTAGCTTGAGGCTGCACATGGGCCAGTTCTAACGGCATGTCCCTATACTTGCCATTACCATGATTTGTTCTCCTTTGTTCAGGCATACCTTATTTATTCTCCTTATTCAACTTTTTTCTTTTTCCTTCAGCCCAGTTTTGGTTGGCTTTCGTGGTTTCCGACAAGGTGTCGAGAATCTTCACCTTGTCCGCATCGTCCAGCGAGTCATAGCGATCTTTCATTTCCAGCACAATGAACTTCCCGTAACCATTCTCATCATGCAGATTCTCAATCAGCTCATCCACACTCATCGCCTTAATCTTTCTGTCCCTTTCCTCAATTCGCTTCCTAAACAGCAGATTAAAGATAGCATCCTTTAGCGTCTTCTCGTGCTCTACCCACTTACTGCGAAACAGCGCCACCTGTTGCTCTCTCGAAAGTCCAGGCAACATGTCCACACACTTTCTCAACTCTTCATCATCCCATCCCGAAAAATGGAACCTCTTCACTTGCTTAATAATGTACTCGTAATCCGTCATTGCTCACATAATAATAAAAGTTTGACTGCAAAGTTAGGGTTTTCTAACTCTGCAACCAAACGATTTTGCCCCACAAGCCTTGTGAAAAACGAAAGATTTAAAAAAAACGATTCGATTATTTGCGAATTTCAATTCTTTTGTTTATCTTTGCACACAGAATTAGCAAAAAGCGACATGGTAGTAACGTTCAATGAAGATTATCTGGAGAAGCTCTACACTAATGGTGAGACAGGAATCAAGAAACTTAGATTCCAGCCTCAGATAGTCAGAGGATACCAAAAAGCCGTAAAGTATTTGATACAGGCTAAACGTAAGGAAGACCTTTTCCCCTTCAAGTCGTTACATTTTGAAGCTCTGCATGGTGACAAAGAAGGTCGTTTCTCCGTAAAGGCCAATGACCAGTATCGGGTAGAATTCACCTTGACAGAAACAGATGAAGAACCAGTGGTCACTATATGCAACATAATAGAATTGTCAAATCATTATAAATAAGAGAAGGATATGGATACGATACAGATTATGGGAAATAAGATTGCCAACAACATGACATCATCTATGCTGATACACCCAGGCGAGATGATTAAGGACGAAATCATTGCTCGTGGCATGACGCAGAAAGAACTCGCCAAGCAGATGGGCGTATCATACACCGTATTCAATGAAATCCTTAACGGCAAACGCCCTGTAACAACAGAATATGCATTGTTGCTGGAGGCTGCTCTAGGCACTAATGCCTCAATTTGGATTGGCTTGCAGGCTGATTACAATATGCAGAAGGCTAAACAAGACAAGTCGTTCATGAAACGCCTAGAGAAAATCAGAAAGATTGCTGCTGTCTTTTAGCTAAAGAATTGACATCAGCCTTCCTACGTCAGCCATCATACATCTCTCTATTCCCAGATTACCAAATCACGAGGCAGAGAAATTTTTTTGGCTTCGCCACGTTTCCCTTCTATATAGTAGTATTTGGCCATATACTTTTGCTATGATGCGTAGTTGTCAGCCACCCATCCCTTGCCATCCTAGCCAGTTTTATCCCAATGGTGTACAAATATAATGTACTTCTTTGATGCCTTTACCGACTTTATATTGGTAGATATCTTCCAAGAAGAGTTTAGGCCCGCCTTGACATGGATAGTCTGATATCCGATAATGCTGGCGAAGTGGATATGAACTAATAGTTTCAGTAGTCCACTCAAAACCATCCGATTTGTATCTCAATGCATATAAGATCTTCGCATCCCAGTCCCACGCCTTCCATTCCCCTTCTTGATCATTTATTTTGGATTCCACTGGGTCAGATATTAATTGGGTTTTAATAGTAATATCCTTAAAACACTCATACAAGACATCTCCTTTGCAAAGGTGATAATTATGGGTAAACAATATTCTGGGCTGAATCATAGTTTGAAAACTTTACTGTCATTATCAATCATTCGCTTTTTGATGCCATTGTATATGCCCTTTTCATAATCCTGCAGCGACTTATAAGGAATGGATTTCAGGACTTTCGCACACTCCTGCATCTTTCCGGCCTCACGATACAATTCAGCCTTCAGCAAGGGATGATTCACTTGAGTCCAGTCAAAGCCCTTAATGAACGAAAGCACTATCTTAACGAAGAAAGCATAGTCTGCTTTTGTTGGTTCCAGAGATTTGGAATTCCTGTAATAATGGTCATTGTAAGAATGGATGAGCCAAAAACACAAATCCACCTTATCTTTTCCACTAATCTTTTCAGACACGAACTGGCGATATGCCTCTTTCCATTCAGAAAAGGTCAACTCACCAAGTTCAGAGGAACTTTTCTTACCTTCACCATGTCGGCTTTTACGCTCAAAATAGTACTTTTTGCAACGAGGGCACTTCTGTATAGGAGATACAATTGGAAGCATCGGAGCAATTTTCTTATTGTCCGACCACAACTGGGCACCAAACGTATTACCTGAAGCCAATGTCATTAGCTCCTTCTCTTTTCCACAATATGGACACTTTACAATCTCAGCATTACCTATCAACATATTCGCTTCTTCTGTTTTTGAACTCATCGTCACAGAGATAATCAGTATGACAGTCAAGAATAGGGTTCTCATTTTCTTCATCTTTATAAAACACAAATAATTTGGTTACAAAGTTAGAACTTCTCTCTATTACCAACAAACAAATTCCCATCACAAGCCTTGTGAAAACGAAAGATTATTCCCAGACCACTAAGTTACGAGGAAGAGTGATTTTCTTGGCTTCGCCACGTTTGCCTTCTATATAGTAGTACTTGGCCATATAGTCATCAAACTCACCCAAGAAAGCGCCACGAATTCTGGCACACTTCTCGTTGATAGAGTTAAGCAGGGGATTCGTTACATCCTCAATACTCTGCAATGCCCTGTCGCTAAGACCCATAGGACGCAGCTTGTTATAAATCTCTGCCAACTCTTTACGATAGTCAGGCAAGCACTTAAAGGCAATTCCCTCCGGATGCTTCAAGAATAAGAGATACACAGCCTTAACGATTGGCTCCATCTTAATCTCCATGTTTTGATAGTTGGGCAACACGATGCGATAATCCTTTGTAACCAGAAGTTTACTCAATCTGTCATCAGGATGAATCAACTGTTCCAATATCGACTCTGCAATTCCTCGAAGTCTCAGTTTGGCTATTCGCTCGCGAACCTCTTCCATCAGGTTTTCAGTTTCCTCGTCTTGGTGTGGACTTGTCCCTAAATCTTTTGGTTCACTTACCACATCCCCCCAATCATCAAACGTATCGGATTGTTGCTCCAAATATCGTCCCTGTCCGAATCTTTCTGTCGATATTTGTTTCCCAATCCTATGCAACTGGTCAGCCAAAGGCTCCCCACTAGTAGATGATAATGGATAGAATCTGTTGATTGCCTTATCCTTGCCGTCACTTCCTCGGTGAACATCCTCAGTGCGAATAAAACCGTGCTTCAGTTTATCCCTATCTTCAGGATTATCCAAATACTGCAGTAAATAATCATTACCGATAGCAATGTCCTTTAGCTCTGCGTCTGTCAGATAGGGAGCCCTGTATTGTAATACCTTCTTGTCCTTGAGGCGTTTTAGCAACAAAGGCAGGTAGACAATATGAAATCCTATCATCTGGCCCCATCCTTCCAACGCTTCGGGATGAGTCTCAAACAACTCCGTCAGAGCCTTGTCCTCCTCGCTCGCTACATACACCAATTCCTTGGGTGCCAGTTTGCCCTTCAGTTGAAACTCTATCTTGTTGTCCTCCAATTCAGGATGATCATCCGGAGGTAGAGTTTCGTATTTCACATAGCCCTTCCTTGAGTTGCGCCATTCCATGATGAACAGAGCTATCAATAGCAGGGCCACTATGACATCTACCACATTCCAGACCGTTCGTCCTAACGCAATCTTATATATCGGTTGAAACAACAATGCCAACGCTCCAAACACCCACGTAGCCACCATCTTCTGGTTCTGGTAGTAGCGATAGGCCATCACGCCAAACACCACCATCGCCACAAACCGCACGAACTGGAAATATCCGTACGGCATCGGTGCCAAGCAGAGCAGCATCATGGCTGCAAGGATCAGATAGATTTGTTTCATGATTACCTCCAATCTTCTAAATTTGAATATGCCTCAACTTTATTTTCTATGCTATCTGGCAGAGAAGGAAAGAAATCTATCTTTGTAATACGTTCTATTTCGTCAACAGTGTTAACATATTGGTCCTTTTTCTTGGCCCCCTCATTGTTCTTAACGATAAAGCCAATAGCTTTGGGCTTGCCTTCTAAACATAGAATGACTTTATAAAAAGCCTCAGGCACAACAACTTTGTTTAAACCAATCACCTCGTGTTCCTTATTATAATATAATGGGCCACAAACAATGTAAACACCTCCATATTTCTGTGCCCATCTACGACAATCAGTTTCTACTCTGTTCCAAAGCCCACTATTTAAGCTTCTATCTTGCGGACACATATTAGACAAGAGGAACGTTTCGCTCATCGCATCTGAGTCCCATTTATTATCTCCAGCAGGACACATGTGTCCTCTCGACCAAGAACTTCCTCTATAATCATCATTTGTAGCTCTCGGAGCCGGTACGTCGTAATCCTCTCTGTAATCGTTCGACCTAGTCCACTCTCCGTCAGCATGATCTGCAGGTAAGTACCAAGCAACCCAATTAGGACATTTTGTGTCCTTATTATACGAAACGGTATAGGCTTTTCGCTTTATAATTTGCTCAGATACATTCTCTGTAATTCTAGGGATCTCAACTGCATCAACATTAATAACGACTTTCTCTTGGACTGGTCCCTCTTTCACTTCTTCAACATCAGATACCAACGCAAGTTTTTGACCTTCAGACTCATCTGCATTTTCTGAATATGATTCTTCTTCATATACTGAGTCAGGAACATCATCATTACATTGCCCAATAATCAATGCAATCAATAGTACAGAAGCTATAAACATAATGATAAATTTTTTCATTGCTTATACTTTGTTTATATAACTCTCCAAAGATACCCCCTCTTTACTTTTCCACTCAACCCAACCATTTGAGTTTTCACCCAACACAAAGCAAGCCGCCTCATCAGGAGAATTACAAATGGCGTCCCTTCTCAATATGAGATCGTAACGAGTTATGTTACAGTTGAGCTTGATAAACTTATTCCGTTTTATATCTGATGCTGTATAACGATAAGAAGATGTCACCTCGCGGGCGAGTTCGCTTCCCTCTAAAATAATAAACTTGTCGTTCACCTTATCGTACATCCCTTTGGCGTTACACGATCTATCCCCCATGTTTTCACGAATGATATAATAATAACGCGGCGGACGGCCCACTTTGGCAAACTTTGTAGTTTTCTTAGGCTCTTCGACTTTTTGAGGCTCCTGTACTTTTTCTGAGTGTTTTTGTTCTTTTTTTTGTGGCTGTTCTTTTGCCTTTAAGGGTAATTCTGTTTTCTTTGATGGTTTCTTTATCTTTACTTTATCTTCTTTCTTTTGTATAGTCGCTGAAAAAACGTCAGGATAGACTTCAGATAGCATTTTCCCTTCAGAATCAATCCAACAGGTTTGATCAGCTAAATAACCAAGGACGTAACATGCAGCAGCAGAAGCGGAGCGACACTTCGCATCTCGAACAACGCGATAGAATCCCTTTTCTTCTACGCAAATTTTCTTCAAGAAAGTCTCTCGGGCATGCTCTGTATCATTGACCAAGTAGATAAGATCTGTTTCGTAAGACACTAGACTATCCTTGCAAATAAAGAAGAATTGAACTTTTTCGTCGTAATAGCCCACCGAATCACAAACTCCATCTTCTCTAATGAAGAACAGGTGTTTATCAGAAACCACAGGTTTAATTACACTCTGAGAAGACTGGACTGCTTTATGTTTATTTTGGAGACTTGCTAGGATTGTACATATTAAAGATTTCTTTCTGTCCTCTGTTCCTGGTTTTCTTTCAACAACAGGTAGTACTATTCCGTTAAAAGGCAACTCTTTGGTCAAATATGTTTCTAGAGGTTGGGAAACAATGTATTGTCGGAGTTCTTCATATTCTTCCTCCGAATCGAAAAGGTTAAATCGCTTTGCTGAGCCAAATAACTTTTCATACTCTTCATTAACATCCCAGTTGTCTTCCGACATATCAATAACTGTTTTTCTTGTAAGCGTCTATTTTTTCCTTAGTAACATCGATATTACCAATTACAGGAACAATATGAATCAAGAATCTTTGGTTCTTACCTTCTTCTTCGTTCCACAATTTTGCAAATTCTTTATCGTCGGCAGCTTTGCTTTTTAAAGCAGCTTCATTAGGAATTACACGCGGAACGCCTCCCTCACCACTACCAGAGATTATAAGTTCGCATCTTGGTATAGAGGCCAGATCAATATTATTCTCTTTCCAAAACTCGTTTAGGAAACTGGCCCTCAAATATGACAAGGTGTAATTGTTATGCCAATCATCAATATTAAAACTGATTTTTGATGCCTGGCCCTCAATTACAACCAAGAATTTAATATTATTGCTAGTTGAGTCCGGATGTAAGGCAACTTCTATGCCTTTGGTCTTTTCCAGTTTTAAAATCGTCTCTTTTATCAGTTCACCTGCCTGTATAATACTATCACGTTTATTATCTGCAGCCTCTTTGTCTATACCATCAAGTTTAAGTTTATCTATTCGATATTCCTTTTGTTGATATTCTACGTCTACTGTAAAAAGATGCTTTAGATATTCTTTATTGTAACCGAAATACGCTGTTGAATCAATAGATCCAACTGTAGAATAAACAGTTATTATGTTCTCGTATTCATCAACCAAACTTTTCAACTGTTCTTCTTTATTCTTAAAACGGCTGTACGAAACGACGAAAAGGACAAGCATAATGGCAAACAGAGTTGTCATTATGTCTACATAACTAGGCCAAAATGATCCACTATTCTTTTTATTCATTTCTACTTGTTAAATGGCCACCACCAACGTTTCTTCTTTTCCTCTACAGGTTCCTCCTCGGCAGTTTCCACCGTTTCTTCGATGTTAGTGTCTTTAACTATCTTTTTGTCGCTTGACGATTGATCAACAACAGGTGAAATATGTGAATTCTGTTCTTCGTCAACAGGTTTTGCCGGAGAAGTAAAACTCTGTTGGGAATCAACTATTCTTGGAGCTGAATAAGTTTTATATTGAGGACGGGAAGAGACAGGTATACGAGAGTACGTTTCCTCCTTTTTCTTTATTTCGTTTATCAGCTCAGAAACCCCATTTGTCAAAATCTGAATATTATTCCTTAATTCCTGGTTCTCTTTGCGTATCTGTTTCATTTCCTCATCGTTTACAGGTGGGGCAGGTACATAGGCAGGAATCTCCTTCTTTTTATGAGAATCTCCAGAATTATCTTGCTGTCTATGATGAAATTCTATCGTACCAAGAATCTTATTTGTTGATTCCAGATAATCAAATATTGACTCCAAATCGTCCCTTATAGACGAAAGTTGGTCTAGTTTTGACAAATTAGAGAAGTCTTTGTGTATCATCTCAACATTTAAGTTATCTTCCATTAGTGCCAAGAATTCATAGTGACGGACTCTAATATCTTCTTTAAGATCATCTATAAGCTTCTCAAATTCATCAGCATGCTCAGCTATTGCAAGCCTATAACGTTTATTCAATTCTTCTATCGCCTTAGTCTGCTCTTGGAACAAGTCTTCAAGGTTTCCATCAGCAACCTCCAGATAGCTATCTGCTATTTTGCTCTTCTTTTCAATAGCATTTACTTGGTCTCTAATTGCATTGACAACATCATTGCCAAGGATTTCCCGCTCATTAAGCTTATCGCCAAGTCTTTCAATGTTAGCCTCAAAATTCTTAACGCGATCAAGTATTTGATTAATGCGTAATGCCACTTCTCTAGGAACAACGAGCGACTCTGAATATGCATTTTGCAGGTTAATAGCCTCCTGCGCTGCAGCCAACATCATACGGCGAGCTTCCTCAAACTTATTGAGGGATTGGGTAATACCCACAAAGTGATCAGCTGCTTCGACATATTTCTCAAGCCCTCTAACTACTTCTTCTGACTTGAACGTAGATAGGACAGATTTCTGAAGAGCAATATTTTCATTAATCTTATCCATATTTTCGCCCATAACCCTAACCGCATTAGATACAGTCTTCACGTTAGTCTCAAAACTTTGCCCAAATGCCTGTGTGCATCTATCAAAAGTGTTTTGGAATCGCGTAATAACTCCATCAAAAGCTGGCTCGAATTTGTCTACAGTTTCATGAAGTTTGGATATCGCAGTCACCAAACTGACATCCAAAGAAGGCATCAATTCTGTTTGAATGAAATCATAAAATTCATTTTTGTCACTTTCAACATCTTTTTGGGCTTCACCAATTCTACCTGTATTTATTGTCGTCAGCAATAATCCAATAAAACTAGTCGACATAGAGATTAGAACTCCTATCAGAAGGTTCCTGATAGATGAATCTCTAAGAGCATCAGAACCATTAAAGCCAAGAACAAACATTGCGATACCAAGAAACACGCCTAAGAATGTTCCCATGAGTCCAATGTTTGTAGGGAACGACAATTTTGACATTGCCTGATCGTAACGCATCGTTAGGTTACATTCCACTTTGTTCTGTATAACCGCAAAATCTGTTGTCCCTCGTGTTTTAACAATATAGTGGTTTATCTCTGCTATAATATTGTTCAAATCATAGCTTTCAATGCCTACTTCCACTAATTGAGGTATAGTATCCCCATCAATTTCCTTCTCCTCAGTCTTATAATCGCTGAGTTTAGTAAAGAAGTTTTTGTAAAGATCTAAAAAACTGTATGTTTCGGTGAAATACCTCAGCTGGAAATATGAGAATAACAGTAGAATGCCACCAGAAATGGCTACAGTCCACCAAACGTTTGTCAAAATATCATTCATTCAACTTATATCTTTGTCAATTCAAATATGCGATTTATTACAGGGAGGAAGAATACCGAGTCGTTATAGAACACCTCTTCACCATATTTCTCTTTTACCTGAGTTTTATAATAAGTAGCGAGGGGAGTACCCATGTCTTTATTTGCTTCTCTGGTATACTTCGACATATCTGCCATACCATCAATTATTCGTTCCTGTTGCAGTTTGTCAAGAACAGCCTTATAAAGATCATTTAGTTCATCATACTTACTAAGTAGTACTTTCTTAAGAGAATCGAAATTATCATTCAGATCACTCACTTTCTGATACTTCTTAGTAACATCACCCTGATAAACAATGTCCTTCACATTCTCCTCATTGGGATCACGATATAAACCTCCATAACAGGTTGACTCCTTTCGTTCTTCAGGAAGTTTCAGATTGACATCCGATTTCTCCTCAAAAACATGCTCGAATATCAAGTCAATAATGCTCTTAAGCACATTGGTATCGGTTGCAATAAAGTTGTCAATATATTTACTTCCGTTTCCACTAAAGACCACTGTACGAGGTGCTTGAAGTTGGTTATCCTTATACATGCTAGCCATGTAATAAAGAATTGATGTAAGATGATAAATAAAAACAGGTTTGAAATCCTCTCTTAAATACTTAGTTATATTACAATACTCATAATTACTTAGCCAGAAGTTAATGATATCCTTTGTTTTCAGACCATCTACATTCTTGAAGCTTTCATTTAGCTCTTCCAAATCTTTTCTCTCAAAACGTAGATTCTCTGCATACCTCCTATAGATACCATTCTCTCGCTCATTTTGGAACTCTATGAATCCGTTTTCCCAAAGTACATCACATCCAAAGTGTACAGAATTGGCAACTACTGGTTGGTTGTCCTTGAAATAGACAAAATCTGTCGAACCACCACCAATATCAATAACCGTTACTGCTTCAGAATCTTTAATATAATCTTTCTTCTTATAATAATAGTAAGGAGCTTCAGATTCTGAGTATTGTCTGATCTGATTCGGTTCAATAAAAAGAATATTCTTTGGCTCAGAAGTCCATATGTCATTATATATAGCCTTTTCGTTACCAGAGAAACTCAAGGGACTAAACCATACGAGCTTTGTACGGTCAAGATCTCCATTTCGCTGCAATATATCACACTTGATAATGAGCAGTAATTCCCGAACGAAAATCCGTAGCATATCTTCGTTCTTATCCCACTTAATATCGGTATGTACATCCTGATCGTCATTGGCCATCATTCGCTCGTAGAAGAACGCGATGTTATGGTTATCAAACAATCTTGGCCTTTGTACCCTGTTATGAATTCCACATAGTGCTGTGCGAATCGGGAACTTATAATAATCTCCATCAATAATTGCCGGTAAGAACTCCGTCTTAATCTTATTCTTGGCTTTGGCAAACACAGAATCCTCAATCCTACTTGCCAACGAGAACTGGTCGTTATCAGGAACCTCATGCATGAAATTTACCATAGGACGGTCCATTTTGAAGAGCTCCGGTTTCCTGCTAAGGTCTGGTTTGCCGTTTGCGTCGTTCTTACACCTTGACATAAAGGTGTTTGATGTACCCAAGTCGATTGCGTAAGTGAAAGTAACATCTGTAGCCTGACTCTTCTGCCAAACTGGACGTAAAAGGCCTGTATCTCCAAGAACTTTCACTTCAATCAAATCGAATGAAGTATTAAACAGTTCATAGAATTTCGTTCCACTCTCTTCCATATCGGTCTTTTGCCTCGAACGTACAACTGCTGGCAATGTTCCATAACCAGCTCCTTGTTCTGGTTCGACTTCACCAATATGAACTCCTTTCTTGAAGAAAGAAAGTGAAATCTGGTCTATATTAAAATGGGGTGCTTCGGGGTCTTCATCAGCTGCAACAACAAGAACTTTAAAGTAGTTATTCTCTTGCTCCTTATATGAAAGAATATTGGGGAAAAGTCCTAAATCAAAACTAATCTTTGCTTTCTGCAGGTCAACTATTCGTCCTTGTCCATCTTTGAAAGGTTCTACTGCATACTCTTTCTCATATTCTTTTCCGTTATAGCGCAAATGAGCTGTAACAGAATTGCGGTTTATATGTATATCTGCATCTATGTTACCATCAGGGAAGAGATTTACCACATCATTCTTAAATGGTATCAGATAATCATAATTACGATTGGGAGAATCGTTCTGATATGTCACTCCAATGAATGTATCTTTCGAAATACGATATGGTATACGTATCAGATTGTCAGTAAAGTAATAGTTTACATCAATCTCGTCCAATTGGCGAATATTCAACCCGTTAATTATTAAATCATCATTCTGGTCTGTTTTAACAGATACAGTATGAGGATTCCTGTCATTGCGAATAGACTCGTCCTTATCCTTGAAGCTTCGAATAAAGTCTCTAATTGTCTTAAAACGTGCATCTGTGTTACCAGTTCCAAACAAAATGTTGAACATGTAATTCTTGAAATCGACTTCACGGTCAGAGAATGCCTTTGCCTCGCGGAAATATTCTCCGCCAGATTTTCTTCTGATGTGAAGATTCTTATATTGTTCACCAACAAAGACCTGCGACTTAACACCTTCCTCTTGGATTATCATCTTATCAAGGTCTGGAGGTGTGACAAATCCCGTCATAGGTGAACTACAAGCCAAAAGCATCTCTCTTCCCTTTTCTGTATAAACCAGAAAATATAGCTTTTCTTCAATAATATCCGTCTTATAGTATTCGACAACCGAATTATACAAGATGGGCATTTTTTTCTTGATGATTTCCATATTCTCCTTGAAGTCCCATTCTCGCAACTCGATTTTCTCACCACTCCTCCAGGTGTTATTTCTATGATATTTCAAATTGAAGAGCAATTCGTAGATATCAAGGATGTCCGATACCATTTGTGTGTATGCTAAACCTGCCTCCTTGGATCGATCCATACTTTCCTCCATGACACGTCTGAATGCTTCTCGTGCCACAAAGAAACGAGCAAATGGCGTTGGTAAAGAATTAAGTGCTGCGCAATTGTCAGTCTTTTGCTCAACGACCTTATCCAAACTGTCTGCTGTTAAAGCTATATCTTCTGCAGCCCATTTGGTGCCTTCTGCACCGCGATCAACGATATTTAGATCTATTCTTGACATAATTATTTCTCCAATTTCTTAGTGTAATAGTTAATAGCGTCATAAGCAAACTGTAGGAAAAACCGGAATTTGTTGCTATGATCTTTCTCGTTGTAAGCATTACTTGCTTTAATCATTTCCAAAAGATAATATGAGTCATTCTTTGCGTCTAACTCCATATGCTTAATCCATCCCGACATTTGTTTTGGATCATCATAATGCAATGGTGCAAAGGCTCGCTTGTTTGTGGCCAACTCGTGATACCATTTAAAATAAGTGTCCGTGAACTTTTTTAAATTCTGGAAAGGCTGGTCTTTATAAAATGCACTATTCAAACCTCTGTTCTTGACCAACGGGAAGAAAGGCTCATTGGGGACGTCGTTTATCAATTGACGTAGTAGCATATAATCTGCGACACACTTTACGATATCGTTATATCCACTTCCTAACGAATCAATAGACATTGATTCCTTATCATTCTCAATAGCTCTAGATAAGAATTGTTGTCTCTTTGGTCTCTCTCTCTTTAAGAAATCGAACAATGAAGATGCCGCAATAAGTTCAATGAAATTAGCAGTATCTTCTTGCTTTGCCTCGTCGTTTTCATATACCTGACGCAAAGTCTTTTCGCCAATATAATACAAATAATCAGATAGTATGTTCTTGTCGTAATATGCCAGTGCAGCTTTTGTCTTTGTATAGAAGTTCGAACTATCTATATCACTACCTGTTGTCGAGGGGTCTTTTAATCCATAATATGGTAAAACTGATACAGCACCCATCACAACATTCTTTACAGCTGGTTGCTGAGATGCATTTCTAATTTTCTTCTCGATTAATGGAAAGCCTGATGCACCGGTACCTCCAAATATAGAACTGATAATAAAAACTCTATCATCCTTTTCGCAGTGAATTTTGAATGCATTGAACCAGTCTGCCTGTTCTATCATCTCACCCAGAACCACCGTTCCAACGTTCGGATTGCCCTTAAAACCGACTGAAAGTGGATTGTTCAGGTTCTTTGTAGAGAAAAGAGTTTCCACGAAATAATTGTTGATATCCGTTGTTCCTAGGCTGGACATGTTTATATACGAGCGAAACTTCTCGTTGCTTCCAACGGCCTGATGAGTGTCATTAAGTTGATTGTTTATCTCTCCAATTGTCTGCATCTCTGAATTAAAGAAACCATTGAGGGGGTTCAATGTTGAGGTACCATTATTAATAGATTCTTTATAGATTTTCTCATAATTGTCTATTAGAGAATGAAGATTCTTTTTCTCTTCCAAATCCATATGCGGATCTATGATAATGGGAACAACGGTATATCCATTTGTGCTCATGCCACTAGCCATCAACATTGTGACACTTTTCATCACGCGGATGCCTGTTCCTCCTATACAAAAAACAAATACCTTCTTCATGTTTTCCTATATTTTAAAGATTCTACATGCATTGGTTGGACCAATATTGCACCACACAACCGATACTACAAAGTAAAAAACGGATGCGTATATAGCATTACCCAATGCAATTTTCGTCTCAAGCATAAGTGCGCCTTCCAATTTGGGAGGTACTGCAAAATACTCAAATCCAAGTGTTACTAAAAAAGTTAGTATAAATGTTATTAGAAGAAAAATAATCCAATGTTTCAATGTATAATGTCTACCTGGAGCATCATTATAAGGCTTATAATAATAAGCAGCTAAAGCTATACCAAGGAAAACAAATATTAAAATGATGACAATTGAAGAATTCTCTAATTGAGACCAAAACGTTTTGGCCTGTTTGTATAACTCTTCGTTTTCTCTTTGTTTAAAAGGCCGTGCAAAGTCATTCACAGACCCAGCAATCCAATTATACAATTTTAGCAATTTCATATTTATGAGTTTTTAGAAATCAAAATATAATTAGGCTTAAGTGTCTTGTTTACGACACCACCATAAAAAATGCCCTTCAAGAAATTCTCCAAAGAAAATGTCTTGTCTACATCATTTGGAGACATCGCTCCCATATACGGAGAGAATTTGGACACATCTAAATCTGGCAACTCCAATGTCCACTCTAACACATCTGCATCCATTGGCATTCCGAATACTTTAAGATCAACTATAGCAGTTGCCTTTCTTATTAACTGCTTTCCTGTGATGTTTTCAATTTCATATTTAACATTACCAAGTTTTACACCTGAACCATAAAGAGATTTTACTTTGAATCCATTAGTAAAGAACAAGCTATCCGCTATTGCCCATCGATAATTCTCTAAAGATATCTTCAAATTAATTGTACAGGTATCAGAGTCTGAAGGATCGTAACCAACAAACGTTGGATTAACATTGTCCATCTGCCAACAATTGTCGGGCATTCCAAACGTAAAATTAATTGAGCCGTAATCAAAACCACTCTCAATATTATCTATTAAACGACCATTATTGAAAAGTAAAGTAGATATAGAATTTCTAAAATAAGCCACATTCTCATCTTTTCCTATTATCAAGAAATAATACGGAGACTTATTTGTAATTTCCACACCTTTTTTATCTAAATAAGAAGATATAGCGCCTATGAGACATACATCTCTATTACCTTTGCCAATTATGTCACTTATATCCGAACTATATTGAGTCATGAGTACGTCTGGAGCTTCAGCACCAACTGGGTCATATTTCATATCTGATATAAGAATCGCTATCTCGCCTTTTTGAGTATCAAAATCATTCATAATAGATTTAAGCATACTAGGCACTTGAGTTGATGCACCAGAAACAAATGCACCCGTATTCATTTTCATTTTAAAACTATTCAATGACTCCTTTTCACCTGTATTTCCATCATTCTTAAGTATTGTTATTTCTGATTGTAGTTCTGAAAAATAACTCATAATCTGCCATACATCAGCTTTAAAATCTGTTGGTCTATTAGCTCTGAAGAAACCATTCATACTGCCAGAGACTTCAACATAATATTTAATCTTTTGGGGTGGTTGCATCTTAAAGGCGCTATCTTTATTAATGGTTAACAACTTGCCATCTTCATCAAAATACATCTGATCCACAGGGTTGATATCGTCACATGATGATATAGACAGGATTGCTAATCCAATAATAGATATAACAGCAATTACGAAGACACTTTTTTTCATTTCCTATATCCGCCTATCGGCCTCCCAAGTTTCGGCTGTTTGTTTTAGGTTTAAATGAAAGACGTGGGAGTCACTACTTCTCGCTTATCCCAAGTCTCAGGCTCTCGCATTGCCTCCATCTCCAAGATAAGCAACTCGAGTTAGCCCACGCCATGATATATTGTAGCAGTGTACAATACACCTAACGCGGACGTTTCGGTTGCGTTTCTTCAGAGATGGATTCAAATTTGCGAGATTTGAGACTCTAAAGATAACGTTCGTAAACGTCCTTTTACCACTATGTTCTGACCCGCTCACCCTTTACAGGCTACCCGAGTCGACTGCAAATATAGCAAGATTATTTTAACAAGCCAAATTTTTAGGGAAGAAATTTCAAAAACAGAGGTTTCACAAGGCTTGCGAAACATTCTTCGACCTTATGATTCTATGGACAGAAACGCTGCGCCGTGCGGAGAATTTCTGCCCTCCGTCCTAAGAATGTCTCCGCGCCGTCCGGAGATATTCTCCGCCTGGGGCAGTATCAGCCGGGATAGGTTTTGCAGCCTCCGGAGGCTGCACGTGCGATACCCGGGAGCCTGCACGTGTAGACTCGGTGCACGTGTAGACTCGGGGAGTCTGCAAATGTAAGCTCGCCTGCCTCTAGCCTGCCTCTAGGCTGCTTCTAGCCATACTCTAAGCATACTCTAGCCATACTCTAAGCATACTCTAGCCATACTCAAACAGCTTGCATGAGTATGCCAACACCTTGGGTAGAGCTTGGCATCTCCTTGAGAACACCTTACTATAATATATGGAAAGTATTACATCGAATCAGCCGTCAGTTCCTTACGCCCTATGAGGCTGAATATGGTGATTTCGTTATCTTCGCTGAGAATACGAAGGGTACGCAGAACCTCATTAAGACGGGAACCACCAGCGGTCACATCATCAATTACCAGCACATTATGCTGACGAATCATGGAACATTTTTTTTCGTCCATAGGTTTTGACAGTATATCTTCTACGCTATATAGCCTAGGTTGATTGAATCTGTAGATGTAGCGCACCATATACTGATTAATCTTGGTCCTGTTTTGGGGCATAACAACAATATCATAATGATAGAGATTTATCTTCTTGTGAACACTATCTACAGCCCTTTGAATGGAAAGCCCAATATCCTCAGCCCCATCATACTCGAAATCGAACACAAACTTTTTCTCTGTTTCGTCGAAAGTTACACCCATATCATTATTGTCTCGTTTGCAAAGGTAGGAAGTTTTCCGTAACAAAGCAAATTAATGGGGAAGAAATATCAAAAACAGAGAAATAGTATGTCCAATCTTACTTCATCAATTCATTATACAGTGCCAGTCCCTTCACGGTCAGCAGGTATTTCTGTCGCGGATGGCGGGGCGAGTTGGGATAAAGCAGGCAGACATATCCTTCTGATACAGCAGGCGAAAGATGAAGTTTCAAAAAGTTATCACGACCCTTTAGGTTTAACCCGGTCATCATCTCTTTCACTGACAATTGTTTGCTGCCGATGGTTTTGACAAGGCTGATGATGTTATAGTTGTCGGTTCGCAACATGTCCTGTACTTGTCCTGTACTTGTCCTGTGCTTGTCACCTTCCGATTCCGGCATCTTCCACTCTTCTGGTGGATCTATCATCATATATCTGTTCTTGAGTGTGTTGTCCTCACCAAGCAGCAGGTTGCGGAAGAAACGTATCAGGAACAGCGGCTCGTAGTTGATGCCTTTGTTTAGGTTACGGTAGTTGGCTCTTACCAGCGCATTGCGGAAATACCACGAATGGCGTTCAAACAAATCGTTGTTCACACTGAATCCTTGTGAACGCAGATATTTGATGGTGAAGATGGCCGTTGTGCGTGTATTCCCCTCACCAAAAGGGTGAATCTGCCACAGGCCAGCCACAAATTTGGCCAGATGCTCCACCATTTGGTCTTTGTTTAAGCCAGTATAATCAAATTGTCGTTCCTGCTCCAAGTCGTATTCTATGGCCATACGCAAATCCTGCCAGCGACCATAAAGCACAGAGTCACCTCGTAGTACCCATTCCTTTTTCGAAATGTCGTAGTCACGGAAACGGCCGGCATGCTTAAACACCCCTTCAAAGACTGCCCTATGAATGGCTGCCAATCCTGCTACACTATAGGTGAACGCATCTGTCTGAAGTAGTTTTGATATATTGCTCGATACCCTGTCTGCTTCCTCTTTGTCGGCATCATCCTTGTCGTGAGTTGTCTTAGTAATGTAGTATTGCTTCACCAACTCACGTGCCTCGTCGATGGTAATCTCACCCTCGATATTCCTGCGAGCAGTCTCTTGCAGATACTCAGAAGTCTTCAGTCCGTCCACAGCCTGCAAACCGATAGCCACGCGCCATGCTTCAGCCCGCTCACGTTGTGCCGGTTCCCCTTGGCGGATATATTCGTCAAAGTTCAAGTACAGCTCCTTGCCGTTATTCTCACTCATATCTCGTCCTTTTTGGTAGTTCATAAGCTCCAACGTATTGGATAGTGCAAAGGTACGACTTTTTTCGTTACGACTTTTTTCGTAGTCCGTTGCAAAGATAGGAAGAAATCTCAAACATTCCAAACTTTTAAAGGAGAAATTTCGAAAACAGAGGTTTCACATTGCAACGCCAGACTTTTCACCTTCAGGTAACTTGTGGACACAAACGCTGCCCTGTGATTTCTGCTTATTCTCATCGCAAGGCTTGTGAACGCTTGGTGATTTCATGGGAAATCAGTATCTTTGCAGTCGAATCTGAATTAAAGAGTGAATATGGACGGGATATTAGACTTCGGACCTGTAGAGGACAAGATGCAAGGCATCATCAAGGTGATTGGTGTTGGCGGCGGCGGATGTAATGCAGTGCGTAATATGTGGAACGACCAGATTGGCGGGGTGACGTATGCTGTGTGTAATACGGACAGTCAGTCGTTGTCGCGTTCGCCGGTGCCTGTGAAGATTATGCTGGGACAGTCGGGTCTTGGCGCCGGAGCTAATCCTGAACTGGGCAGACAAGAGGCTGAGACGAATGTCGACGACTTCAAGCAACTGTTGTCGGACGGCACGAAGATGGTGTTCGTGACGGCAGGCATGGGCGGTGGCACGGGTACTGGTGCTGCGCCTGTGGTGGCTGGTGTGGCCAAAGAGATGGGGTTGCTGACGGTGGGCGTGGTGACAATACCGTTCTACTTTGAGAAGAAGAAGAAAATCATTAAGGCCCTTAAGGGTGTTGACGAATTGCGAAAAAACGTGGATGCACTGCTGATAGTGAACAACGAACGGCTGTGTGACGTGTACGCTGATTCGGAGTTATCGGTGAAAGAGGCTTTCCAAAGGGCGGACAACATTCTGATGGATGCGGTGAAAGGCATTTCAGAGCTTATCACATTGCCCAGTGACGGGGGTATCAAGAGTGACTTCCGTGACGTAGAGACAACGATGAAGGATGGCGGAGGTGCCATCATGGCGATGGGACGCGCCAGTGGTGACCATCGCGTAGAACGGGCTATTCTGGATGCGCTGGACTCACCGTTGCTGTATGGTAACGACATCGGCAAGGCAAAACGTATCTTGTTTAATATCTATGCCAGCGACGAGCATCCTATCTTTGTGCGTGAACTGCAAGAAATAGATGACTTCTTCGAGCAGCTGGATCCCAATATCGAAGTGATTTGGGGTACGGCAACGGACGACTCATTAGGTGAGGATGCCAAGGTGACGATACTGGCTACGGGACTGGAGGATGACTTGCGCAATGATGTACAGAAGGAGGTCCATCGTGACGATGATGATTTCTATGAGGACTTGATAAAGATTTTGTATAAGCCCAAAAGAATAGGTACTGTCGGCAAAGTCATCGGAAAGGAACAGGAACTGGATTTCAAAGTGGAGATTGCCGAAGATCCAGAGCCGACAGTGGAGGTACAGAGTCCTGTGGCAGAACCAGAGGGAGACCCCGTTGACGAGCCTAAAGCGCAGCCGATGGTCGAGAAATGGAAGGGATGGCTGAATAGCTTGATGAAAGACGTGACAGAATGACGGACGTGACGCATCATACTCCTGAAGAGGTTGCTATGCAGATAAGGCATCTGGCTGAACAACTTCAGACGGCAGGTCGGAAGGACTTGTTGTTGCGGGCCATTGGTGCACCTTTGCTCGAAGAACTGCGCATTGAGGCTGCAAAGGCGAAGCTGAGCAGACTGCTGATAACAAAGGACTACAGGTTCTTTCTGGTAGATATGGGCAACAGGGAGATAGAACTGCAACCTGTACACAAGGCGGTGTATCTATTGTTTCTGGCACATCCAGAGGGAATTGAGTTCAAGCGGTTGGGTGACTATCGGGAGGAACTGACACGCTACTACATGCAGACAGCAAAGTTGTTGGACAAGGAGAAAATTATAGACGGTGTTAACCATCTGGTGAATCCACTCGACAATGCCATCAACGAGAAATGCTCACGCATCAAGAAGGTATTCTTGGAGATGATGGATGAGTATATGGGCAGTTACTACATCATCAGCGGACATACACAGAAACACATAGCCGGGTCTTCGCGTATCTGGTATGAGCGCTTGAAGGTTATCATACTGCCGAGGGAGTTGGTTGTAAGTGAAATAACTTTACGGATAACTCCGAGATGACTTTAGCTGTAGCACTTTCATTCTTTGCTGGCCAACAACTTTTCTTTGATATACTCTTGAATATCGAAAGGGGTCACGTCATATACAGGCAGTAGTTAATGAAGTCCAAATCCTCACTCTGACGCTTCTCAATTTATAATGATAGAGCTGTTCCTCCAACCAACGTATAAGGTTTAATGCATTCCAAACGGGAAATGGCTTCAAAAACCTTACCGGTATGCGGTGCCAATGATTTCGTGTATTCCATATTATGCAGCCGTTATACGGTTAAGATGGCGAGTTTCAATGCTTTTGACATAAGATTCAGGACGTTTGGCTCCAAAATAATACCAGGCGTAAAGAATGTTGAACGGACGGAACATCTCACCCTGAGGAGCCACACGGTCTAACCATACACGCTTGACTTTTTTGTAGCCAAAAAGTGGAAAGAGCTTATTGATGTCGTCAATATCAAGATAGAGCAGCACGTGTTCAATCAAAGCCTCGTCGGAAATGGATTTCATTTTCGACACATCGTAAGACCAAAAGCAATTCTCCTTCTTAAGCTTACGAAACAGCTGCAGTCTTATATTGTGCTTCATCTTTCGGGAGCAAAGTTAGCAAGATTATTTCAACAATCCAAATTTTGGGGGAAGAAATTTCAAAAACAGAGGTTTCGCATTGCAACGCCACACTTTTCACCTTCAGGTAAAAGAAGGCTTGCGAAACATTCTCCGACCTTATGATTCTATGGACAGAAACGCTGCGCCGTGCGGAGAATTTCTGCCCTCCGTCCTAAGAAATTCTCCGCGCCGTCCTAAGAAATTCTCCGCCTGGGGCAGTATCAGCCGGGATAGGTTTTGCAGCCTCTGGAGGCTGCACGTGCGATACCCGGGAGCCTGCACGTGTAGACTCGGGGAGTCTGCAAATGTAACCCCGTCCTGCCAGTCATCTGTCCCTTGTCATCATTAACCGTAATTACTCCCAACCTTCTTCATCGTTATTCTCCATATAGCGGCTCATGCCATTATCGTCCATATCGTCCTCCGATGCAGGATCGAAGCCGCGCATATTGTCAGGCTTATGGGGAGGACGCCCTTTTCCATGTGGTGGGGGTGGCGGCGGCCCATCAGGGCGCATGCCATCTGGTGGCGGTGGAGGCCGATGACCTTCCACTCTGCCACTATCTGGTGGCGGCGGTGGCATGTCCGGAGGCATAGAGTCTAATACAGCAACACTATCCACGTCGCCAATGCCAGCGCCGTTTGAGCTCATCCCGTTGCTACATGAAACTATGAACAACAGGGAAATGCCAATGAAGATAAAACTACCGTTTAGCTTCACGATTCAATTCATCATCAGGAGTTCTAAGCTCCACTCGTATTTTATAGCCTTTGTATTCACCAGCCTCAATAGATGGGCGCATAAAACCATATTTCTTATTAGTCTCCAAAAAGTCGATCAACTGATCTAGAATTTTATCATCTATTACCATATTGTTTGTAATTATATAGTTGTATTTCCAATTTTCTGCAAATATAAGCAAAAGATTTTATTCTTCCAAATTTTGGCAGTTATTTTGTCTCTTCCATCAGACTTCTTATCGATGTCAGGTCAGTCCTAGGTTGTTAAGTTAATCTGTGAATTATTTGTTAATTTTAGGGGATAATATTTTAACTAAATATATTTACATA
>SUYI01000084.1 GCA_015060485.1 Prevotella sp.
GGGGTTAAATGAAAATCCGGCCGGGATTAACCGAAATAGAACGAGTGGGGGAGGGTGATGCTCGTTTGGTAGTACTTAAATAAAGTAGTACTTAAATAAATAGGATGTAGCTGATTGGGTTATGGTGGGGCTTTCTGATGTCATTAATTAGTTAATAAAGGTTAACAAGGAGGTGAATAACGCAGAAATCGCGTGGTTTTTCGGGAATTCTTACTAATTTTGCAGCCGGAATGAAGATGAACAGGATTGATATGTATGCGAAATAATAATCAAACTAACCAATTGATTCAGTGGGTAGTAACTATCGGCGACTTCTTGTTGCTTAATGTTATTATCCTTTTAGCAACAAGATATTACTGGCGTGTGGAAACATGGCCAGAGAGAAGTCTTCAGATATTTATTCTGGTAAATAATGTGGCACTGGTGCTGAGCGAAATCCGATTCTCTACCGTGATCCACCTTCGTCTGATTGGCGCCGGCGATGTGGTACAGAGATTGGTGGGACTTTCGATGTGTCAGACCGTTCTGGCATATGCCTTGCTCAAGATTTTCGACTACTATCTGCCCATTGGTTGGCTGTTGCTTGGCATCGGTACGCTGTTCTTCATCTTGCTGATTTTTAAGCGAATAGTTGAGAGATGGTTCGTAAGATTGTATCGTAGCGCAGGAAGAAATAGCAGAGCCGTGACTCTTGTGGGGTCGGACAGCGAACTGCTGGAGATATACAAGAAACTTGTTAACGACCCTACACTGGGATACAAAATCCTGGGATACTATGGCGATGAATGGACCGACGAAACAGAACATTTCGAGAACCTGAAGCGACTGGGATCGTATGAGGATTTCCTGAATGCAATCGATACCCCCGATGAGCTGCAACTGGGCGATGAGCTGTATCTGTGTGTTTCGCGAAAGGAAAGACACGTTATCCGCAAGATATCGAAGATGTGCGACCATAAGGTGGTGAGATTCTTCTACGTACCTGTGTCGGTGGAGACAATCGGACTGAGCCTGAAGCGCGAGCTGCTCGACGATATGGAGGTGTTTACCACTTACGAGAATCCGCTGCAGAGCTCGGTGAACAGGGTGATAAAGAGGCTGTTCGACATCTGCTTCTCTATCATCTTCCTGATTCCGACAGCTTTGATATTCCCGTTTGTATATGTAATAATAAAGATACAGAGCCCTGGGCCGCTGTTCTTCCGACAGAAGCGAACAGGTCTGGACGGTAAGGATTTCGAGATGCTGAAATTCCGCAGCATGCACGTAAACAAAGATGCCGACAAGATTCAGGCCACAAAGGACGACCCGAGAAAATATCCTTTCGGCAATTTTATGCGAAAGTCGAACATCGACGAGTTGCCGCAGTTCCTGAACGTGCTGAAGGGCGATATGAGTATCGTTGGCCCTCGTCCGCATATGCTGCTGCACACCGAAATGTACTCGGAGCTGATAGATAAGTATATGGTGCGCCACTTTGTTAAGCCGGGACTGACGGGATGGGCTCAGGTTACGGGATTCCGCGGCGAGACCAAGGAGCTGTGGCAGATGGAGGGGCGTGTGAAACGCGACATCTGGTATATGGAGCACTGGAGCATCTGGCTCGACATCCGCATAATCTGGATGACAGTGAAGACGATTTTTGTTCACGACAAAAACGCATATTGATTTAACGATGAAAAATATTATCCTTTCTTTGATATTGGGCCTGTGCACGCTTGGTGCGCAGGCTCAGGTTTTTGAGATTGCCATGCCTGGGGACAGGTACATGGCAGCTTCAGATGCCATGTACCTGTCCCCTGGCATGGCTGGAGGGGCAACGGAGAACGTGCTTGTTGCAAATAACTTCTGGTCCAACTGGTTTGTGCAGATGGGACTGGACATGACACTGCAGAACCCCTACGGATACGACTTCTCGAAGGTGTTCCCGAACGGAAAGACATTCGGACTTGACCTGGCCGTGGGTAAGTGGTTCACTCACCAGGTGGGCGTGCGAGGTAAGTTTAACTGGGAGAACAAACTACCGCTACTCGAGAACGACCATGCCAACTGGTTGGCGCCGTTCGACCAGCCGGGGGTGAACCGTGAGAAGGGCGGATATATCGCTTTGTATGGCGATGTGCTGCTGAACCTGCATAACTTCTTCGGCGTGTATCGCCCAGAAAGGAAATGGAACATGAGCCTGTATCCGCGTATCGGCGTGAACTATAATTTCGGCGTGTCGAAGGGCTCGCTGCTGGCGGCTGTGGGCGTGCTGAACACTTATCGCCTGAGCAACCGCTGGAGTCTGTATGGTGACATCGCGTATATCATGACCGGCAGCGGATTCGTCGGCAAGGAGAAGGTGAAAGGAACTGGAACTGGCTCGAACTCTAACGGATATCTTACGATAGGTATTGGTGCGCAGATGGAGCTGGGTAAAATGAAAGAATGTAAAAATGTAAAAATGCAAGAAAATAACCGTTCGGTGCTGACGAATGGGATTTGGGACAACTGGTTTGTGCAGATAGGTGCCGACATGAGCCTGATGAACCCCTACGGCTGCAACTTTTCGAAGGTGATACCAAAGGGCATGACGTTCGGACTGAATGGCGCCATGGGAAAATGGTTCACACCGGAGTTCGGACTGAAGGCGCGCGTGCAGTGGGACAACGGACTGATTCCGAATAACGGAGTGGAGTGGTTGCCGCCGGTTGAGGAGCCAAAAGAGAACTATAAGAAGGGCGGACTGGCTGCGATATCTATCGACGCCATGCTGAACCTTACAAACTCCATCGCAGGCTATGACCCGGAGCGCAAATGGCATACATCGGGATATGTACGCGCGGGTATCATAACTCAGTTTGTTGAAGGCTCGGCATCGCCACTGGCAGGTGCCGGCTTGGAAGAGACATACAGGCTGAACGATCGACTGAGTCTGTTTGGTGCCCTTGGCTATCAGGTTTCGACCAGCGAGGGAATGGGCTACAGCACAACGGGTGTAGACGTGTCGGCAGGAAGCAACGGCTTCTTCGACATCGACTTCGGTGTGCGATATGACCTGGGTGTGAATAAATTCTATCGTGATTTAGATGCCAAGCGAAAGGCTATGGCTGCACAGCCTGCGACGGGCCACAACTGGCCTCGCTTTGCTGTGAACACCGTAGCATCGATGGGTGTAGCATTCGTAGGCAAGACAGCCCTGAAGGCCGTTGTAAACGAGGAGCGTCCCGACCACTCTGACAACAAGTCGTTCCCATCAGGTCATGCTGCCATCGCCTTTGCCGCAGCAAGATCCATCGACAAGGAGTTCCGTAAGGAGAGTATATGGATACCAATCGCAGGCTATGCCGCTGCAACAGCATTAGGCGTAGAGCGTGTGGTTAGCGACAGGCATCACTGGTATGACGTAGCCGCCGGCGCCGCCCTTGGCTACGGTGCCGCCGAACTCACCTGGTGGTTGAGTGATAAGTTCCTAGGCACCGGTTCGAACTTTACAGTCGGTACCAGTGGAAATACAGTAGATGTAGTCTACAACTTCTAGCCCCCCCTGCCAGTTACTATGTTTGCAGACGCAAACCCGTGAGGGCATAAACGATTGACGCTCTTTGGAGGCTTCACGCCTCCAGCCGCAAGGCAAACCTCTGTGGTGTGTTTTTCATAGTCTTACGGCTATCCAGAACAAAAAAAGAGCACAATAAAAGACGTGAAAATAAAGAAATTACTTATCTTTGTAAGTGCTAAAAACAAAATAAGTTTAATCTCTAAATTAACACGTCTATGCGACAGCAAAATTACAAAAAAGATTTCAACGGACAAAATATTTTCGTAGGAATCGACGTACATTTGAAAACATGGAGCGTCAGTGTAGCACTCCCAGGTGGTTATCTGAAGACTCACACGCAGAAGGCCTCGGCCAAGGAGCTCTTTGAACATTTGAACAAAAATTACCCAAACGGCACGTATCACGCCGTGTATGAGTCTGGGTTCTCCGGCTTCTCAACCTGCTATGCGTTACGTGAATTAGGTGTTGACTGTATAATTGTACATGCAGCAGATGTCCCTACCACGCAGAAGGAGAAGGTTTCCAAGTCTGATCCTACGGACTCCCGCAAGTTGGCTCGTTCCCTGATGAGTGGTGAACTGGATGGTATCTACATCCACTCGAAGGATAATTTGGACGACCGTGGACTGCTTCGTCATCGTGCGATGCTTCTGAAACTGATGGGTGGAATTAAGTCAAGAATCAAGCACCTATTGTACAATAACGGAGTGCCTTATCCAGAAGAGTTTGAGCAGAAAAGCAAACACTGGAGCCGTAGATTCATCAGTTGGCTGCAGCACGATGTGCAGCTACTCTCAGAGACACGCGTAACCATGGACTTACTGATAGAGGAATTGCTTTATTTCAGAAAACATATCCTGAACGTAAACAAAAAAATCAGAACCCTTGCAAACACGGACAGATATCGTGAGAAGTTTGAGAACCTGATTTCCGTTCCTGGCATTGGGGCTATTGTTTCAATGTGCCTGCTGACGGAGATTGATGACGTTTGGCGCTTCAGCAACCAGCGCCAGTTCGCCTCTTTCCTCGGACTTGTGCCTGTTATGCAGGCTAGTGGCGACAATTGTTATGTTGGTGAGAAAACTTTCCGTGGAAACAAAATCCTCGGTCCTAAAATCATTGAGGCCTCATGGGTCACCATCAGGTATGATTCAGAACTAGCTGCCAAGTTTGGACACCTCTGCAACAAGGGGATGAAGCGTAACAAGGCTATCATACGCATTGCTAGAAAACTATCGAATGTCATTTTTACTATACTCAGAGAAAATCGCAAATACGTATGCCGTTAGGTAATGATATAGGAACAAAGCCCATAAATTGGCAATACTTTTGTGTTTAGACGGCTACTAAGTCCCCTTGATGAGTCTTTGACTACATCTACCTGTCAGGTTGTGGCGTCTATCCTATTAACTGAATAAGTAAAGTGTCAACTGCCAGTCAGTGTGACTAATAGAAGTTTGTCAAATAGGGCTTTTTACAGAAATTGAACTGGGAGGTCTTGTACCTCCACAGTTTACTCTCAAGGTTGGGGCAAAGCCGCAATCATAGTAGACTTTTACCCAATGATAAGTGTTACAAAAGTGTAAGTAATTGATTTACAGCGTTAATTAAAAATAAAAAACTTCCAATTATTTGGAAAGCAACATAGAAGGGGACAGGTTCCTGGCATCTGACGTTGGTGCTTGTTGGTTGATGCCAGGAACTGAAGTGAACCCAGAAAGTTGGACACAACTTGATGGTTCAAAATGAAACGACATCTTAGTTTAGAAGAAAAGTTAGC
>SUYI01000085.1 GCA_015060485.1 Prevotella sp.
TTCATCCGGCAGCTGCTGGCGGATGAAGTCTTTATCCATCGTGGCCTTGCGGCTATGGGTGTCAAGATGTCCTGCAGCCAGTTTGACGGCTTTACCCAACATCACACCCAGCGTCACCGCCTTGATGTCCAGTTCGTGGGCTATCTTCAACGTCTCGCCAATGTAGTTGCCGTATTCCACGAAGGCCTGCTGGGGCAACGACGGGTAGAGTGCCTTGACGAATCGCTCGCTCTTGCCTCCGCTGTTAATCACCACACGTTCAGAACCAGAGGCTTGCGCCACCGTCATACACTTACGGATGCTGTCGATAAACGCCTCCTCGGAAAAGGGCTTGACGATGCCCGAGACACCAATGATGCTGATTCCCCCTTCAACACCCAAGCGGGGGTTGAAGGTACGGCGGGCAATCTCTTCGCCTTGCGGAACGGAGAGGCCTACCCCCAACCCCTCTCCAAGGGAGGGGAGATTTGATTGTTCGTATAGTTCTTTGAGGTTCTGGCGAATCATCTCGCGTGGAACCTTATTGATAGCGGGCTCGCCGGGAGGAAAGTCGAAGCCAGGCAACGTAAACCTTCCCACGCCCTCACCACATTCAATCGCAATGGGCTCCGCTCCTTTTGGGAGGGGCAGGGGGTGGGCTTTCGCCCTTATCTCAATTCCATTCGTCACATCGGGGTCGTCGCCAGCCTCCTTGATGCAATAGGCATAGCCTTCGGCATAACCAACGGGAACACTGATCGTTTCGCCATTGGGCAGAATGACAGGCACCTCCTTTGGAAGTGAAGAATGAAGAATGAAGAATGAAGAATGTTGCGCCTCCTTTTTTAAATATTGAAGTGTTGCTGCGATAGCCGCCGCCGTCGCACACGTTCCCGTCGTCAATCCACTATGCAGGGCATAGAACTCCGGCAACAACTTCTCCACTGCCCGACGCAATCCGTAAGGCCCGTTGACATATTCAAGATGAACATTTTGTGGATTAGGTGTATGAGGTGGATACTCTGGACGTTCAATCACATACACCTTGACACCGGTCTGTTTCGCTATTTCCACTTTCTCAGTAAAACCACCGCTTAGGCCACTTTCTTTTGTGAGTATAGCCTGCGGCTTTAATCGCTCTATCAGGCCCAGAGTCTCGTCCTCCTCATAATATACAAGATGGTCTTCAGGGAATCTAGACTTATGCGCCAACATTTGCGAGAAACGACGGTTTAGAATACGAAACCAGCATTCATGCTTTTCCCAATACGGGCGTAGTGTACTGATATTGTTCACTCCAGTCAAAGCCAACAGACGATCGATGTTATCCGACTCAAGTTTCTTCATAGCATCCTGATAGTCCTTGCACCAGATTACATCGTCGGTATGTGGCGGATATATTCTGTCGTATCGGATAATCGGTGCCTGGATGTGCTTGGCCAAGAACAGCAGGTTACGATGCAGCTCCTCGGCAAAGGGATGGGCAGCATCAACGATAAGACGAATATTATGTTCACGGCAACAGGTAACCATCTCTGGCACTTCCATGCCTCCAGTCAGATGGATGCCATGAACTAAATCTATTTTCTGCCCTTCACTATAGGTAGAATAATAATAGGTAGCGCCAGCCTCTTCCAGCACCTCCACAGCCTTGCGGCCCTCCGTCGTACCTCCGAATACCAGTATCATAGAAAATCGCACAGGGGGAAGAGTCCCCTGTGTTCATTATTGTCCTTTTCCGCTACCGATGACTTTCGAGATATCCATCATCATACCACCGTTGCCAGCCATGATCTGCGGCATCTTACCGTCCCACTTTTCAATCATGTCCTCCTGGACAATCATAGGCGACAATGATGCGGCGATAGTGCGATTGTAGTAAGCCTCAGCATCGGCCTTGATCTTCATTGCCTTGGCGTTACCCTCAGCCTTGGCAACGGCAATCTTGGCATTGGCCTCAGCCTCCTTCACCTCGTTCTCAGCCTTCAAGGCACTCTGAATGGCGGTATTCTTGGCGTCAATCATCGAAAGCAGCGACGAGGGAGGAGTAATCTTCGAGGTAAACTCTTCCACCAGGAATCCTTCTGCCATCAGCGACTTCTCCAAACGGGCACGAACGTCACGCTCGAAGTTGGCACGGTTCGACATCAGCGAGTCTGAGGTGTACTGGTTGGCACAGGTACGATAGGCCTCATAGATACACGTCCGGATGTAGCCTTCTTCCAATTCCTTCACACCCACACGGTATTTCGTAAAGATGTCGCAAGCCTTGTCGGGGTTGATGCGATAGGCAATGGTGGGGTCCATCTCAAAGAGCGACGCATCCTTGGCGTTTACCGAAAACGTCTCATACTGCTTGCGCTGGGTGAACGTCGGGTAGGTAAATACGTTCGTAGTGATGGGGTTATAGAACACCCAACCCTTACACGTTCCTTCCACACCACCGTAGTCCTGCTCGTTGAGCGACCATTTGTGGAAACGGATGCCTACCTCGCCGGAGTCAACGACCGTGCAACAGGTGGCAAACAGAATCAACACGAACACGATGCATCCTCCGACGATAGCCAAAGGGCGAAAATACTGTTTCATCTTACTATTATCCATTTTATGTGTCAATTAATGATTGCTGCAAAGGTAGTGATTATTTCAGAAAACACAAAACTTTCAGTTCAAAAACAGCTTCATGCCGCTCATTATCCAACATCCCGGCTGTGGCACGTTGCCGTAATCCACATACTGATGGCCTGTCAGATTGTTGCCTTCCACATAGATAGAATAGGTGTCCTTGCTCCAAGCCAGACGGGCGTCAATGACGGAGTATGGGTGATAGCTCTTTACTTCGCCATCAACGGTGGTATACGATCCCATGCGGTCTTGCCAGCGATAGCCTAACGTCAGGTCGAGACTCTCCGACAGACGCATCCTCAACTGGGCTGTCAGCTTGTGGCGCAGATACTCCAGCGAGTATTGCGACTGCAAGTAGTCGGCTTCCTGCTTTTGCTGGTGCAGGTGACAGTAGGCTAGTTGACAGTTGACAGCTGACAGCTGACAGTTAACCTTGACCTCTTGTCCCAGCGTGTTCACCTTCGTATGGTTCACACTCTGCCAGACGGGATCAGTCTCTCGCGTGTCCATCACCCAGTCTATCATGTTGCGTGCATGATGATGGAAGATGCTGGCCTGCGCTGTCAACCAGCGTGAGCTGTACTTCACGCCACCTTCTACGGCGTGCATCTCCTCCGCCTTCAGGTATTTGTCAGCCTGATGGCCCCCAACGCTATAGTATAGCTCTGTGAACGACGGCATGCGCAACGACGTGTTATACGAGGCATACACCTTCCAATGGTCACCCATCCGGCAGCTGGCGTCGATGCCAGGATACAGCGTGAAGGGCATCTCGTTCCACGTGTTCTTCACAGCCACAAAGCCTGCTGACAGCGTGAAGCGTTTCAATAGGATGTTATGCTCCACGTGGAATGAGAGGTTCGAACGGTTCAGCCCGTTTTTATAATGTCCGTGCGGATTGTTCAGCGGCTCGCCCAGGTTCGTGCTGACGATGTCCTCGTTGCGGAACTCAGCGCCAAAGGCCGTGCGTCCTGCTACCCAGTCGAAATAGCTGTTCAGATTGATGCCAAAGACATCGGTGCGATGCCGATTAAAGGGCACCTTCGACTCGTCGCCACGAATCAGTTCAAACCTGTCGTACGAACGGTTCCAGTAGACGCTGGGCTTGATGTGCAGCTCGTGGATCTTTACATCACCCTGCAATGCCGTATAGAGCTTGGTGGTCTTCTCGAATTGCTCGTCGAACCTGGCACTATAGAAGGTGTTCGAACCAAAGCCCTTTGTCGAGATGCCTGCATGGCAAGACAGTTGACAGTTCTCTCTTTGAGAGTGTGGCGTTGCGAAGACAGGTGACAGTTGACAGCTCCAGAAAGCCTTGAACCCCTCGTAGTCCGCATTCAGAGCCCCTGATTTGGCGCGGCTGTAACCGTCGGAGCGCGTATAGCCGGCACTTAAATGAGAAGTGAGAAATGATGAGTGAGAAGCGGGGATGAAGGAATGAGCGATGCGCCCTGCTGCTGACAGATAGCCAAACGAGCCACCTTCCATCCGTGCGCAGCCATTCCATTTCTCATTTCTCATTTCTAATTTAACTTCGTTGACTTTCCTCACGCTCGGACATTCAAGCGAGCTTGATGTCTCTCGCTTAATCGGAAAGTTCTCATTTTGTCGTGTAACGACATTAATCGCTCCAACCAGCGACGATGTGCCATAAACGCGTGCGGCAGGACCCTCCAGCACCTCGATGCGCACGATGTCCGATACGTCGCAAGGCAAGTCGAAGGCATTATGGCCCGTCTGTGGATCACAGATGTTGATGCCGTTCAGCAGTATCGTAATCTGCTCGCTCGTGCTACCCCTGATGCCGATGTCCGTCTGGGCACCGATGGCACCTCGCTGGCGCACATCGACGCCAACAGCCATCTTCAGTAAGTCGTTAATACTTTGTACTGGCGCCGCCTGGATGTCTTCGCGCGTCAGTACGGTGACCATTCTCGCTGCTTGCCCTAATGCAAGCGGAGCGCGTGAGCCCGTCACCTCGACGTCATCGAGTGTCGCCTCCTTTTGCATCACCTGCATGCTGTCTGCGCGTTCCTCATCGGTCGTGACGTGACGATGGGCAGCCGTTGCCGACTGCAACGTTGCCACACTCAGCACACCAATGGTAACCACGCGACCCAGACAGGCAAACAAGGCATACCCCTTCCGCGTAAAATGGCGGAAGCGGAGGGCTTTGCGCTGATTGAATTGTCTCTTGTACCTCATGTCCTTTTGAAAAAACGGTACAAAGTTACGAAAAGTCGAGCGCAAAACAAAAGAATTTATTCTTTTTTTGCCGAGACGGAGTAACTTCGGCGAAGCCAGAGTTACAAAGAAACGAGAGAAATGCAAAAGAAAAGCTCGATTTTCTTTGCATTTCCGAGTGCCAAGTAACTTCGGCGAAGCCAGAGTTACGAAAAAAGCCCGTCATCACGACGAGCTTTCAGCAACACAAAGATATGAATAACAACAGATCGAAAAACGCCGACCATTTTCTCATTTCTCATTTCTTATTTCTCATTTCTTTCATTTCTTTCATTTCTCATTTAAAAAAGGCAGCGCTTTTTCAGGCGCTGACCTTTTTTACAACATTGTTGCGGCGCCTGCACCTGACAGGGCGGCCACGAGGACGCGTACCACCTCGAG
>SUYI01000013.1 GCA_015060485.1 Prevotella sp.
ATGGGATTTTTTTTAGTTTATAATGCCTTCATCTATGTTGACTACAACACCTAATGGTACAACAAAATTCTTTCCATTTGCCATATTTATTATGCCGTTGTTCCGTAAAATAACCTGTGCTCCAGGTATCAATTCTATATCTGCGTTTTCCAAAGTACCACCATCTATTTCCAAGACACCACCTTCGCATACCCTTATTTTACCATTTCCATATAACGTAGTTGTATCTGTAATAGTTAGTTTACCACCATTGACAATTCCTATTCTATAATCTGTTGTTTGTGAAGATGAATATGTGACGGGAGTGTTTATCGTAATTCCTGGTGTCAACACTTCTAAATGTCCATAAGAATCTCTCATACCATAATTTGTATTAGAATCATCTCCATCAGGAATATCAGGAACCCAATATGGGCAGTTAGATGGTTTGGGGCCAATCCCCCAATTGTAGTACCCGTCACCATCAGCATCTTCACAAATTACATCATTTATGTTTCGACTTGAGATAATGATAGGCGTCTTTATAGTATTTATATCACCCATTTGGCTGCAATCCTCAAACATAACATAAGCGTACCCATCTGTTGGGTTATGCGAAACAGCATCATAATTATGAAGATAACTATCTTTGAAAATCCAATAAGTTTTACCAATTCTAGGATCACCTGGTTGTATAGTAGGAAGTGGGATAGAGTTATTGTTTACTAACTGATTTATAACATCTCCCTCTTTAATTGTTCCATATCCGACCAAAACCATAGCATGCCATATGTTATTAGCCTCTATACCAGCAACCAATGGCCCACGATTAATTAGTGAGTCTTTTATGTCGTTTTCAATTGCGTTTACATAATAGTATCCTGATGTCTTTACCAATTCATTTTCATTAATTTCCTCACTTCTACAGGAATCGTTAGAGGTGTCTACAAATGGGTACGAACTTTCCGAGCATACACCATGGTTTGTCATATAATCAAAAGGATAGTTGTTTTCACTATGAGCCACTCCATAATACGGGTCATAAATACCACAACACCAGCCTAACTCCATTTCTGAAAGGTCTAAATTTAGGTTAGTGTTGTAATACAAGTTTGCTAAGGCTTCAGTACATCCTATTATGCTAAAGAACACGCAAAATCCACTGTCACCTTGGTCTTTGACGGGCGTCAACCAATAATTTCCCGTCCTACCATGCTGATCTCTCCAATCAAAATTACTAACATATTGTGAATGACTTGTGAGAGTTCTTGTTGGCATGACATTACCAACTTCAAAAATTCCTCCTATATAGTATTCCAGTCCATTGGTATTACCATCATCTGACATATTTAGAATTCTCTTCTTGTCTTCAAATTCCTTCATAGACAATGGGGTAACGCCAGCAACCCATAGCTTATTTTTTTCTTGATTATATCTATTAATTTTATCTGCTATTATCCTTGACTGCCGTTCTTTAATTTTACCAACCTTTACAGACAAATCCTTCTTGTCATGCAAATTTGGTTGTGCTAATGTAAGGCTTTTTAAATGTATATGAGCATTCCTTAGACAAACTTTTATAGAATCTGGTTTAATGTTTTTTAAGTATATTGTTTCTTCACTATAATCATTTATCGAGATTATTTTTTCTTCAAAAATTTCTTGGTATGCCTCCATTATTAAATATTCTTTTCCTTCCTTATCCTTTAAAAGTATACGAACCAAATAGTCTTCACTCTCTGTGGATATGTCTGCATCAATACTTAGACCACCAATCTCCTTGTAATTTGTAAATGGATTAAATGTGGTGTTCTTATATACAGTTTTATCTATCACAATTCTTTCAGTATTAGCATCATTAATCATTGACATTTTGAAATCCTTATCGTATTGACCATAAATGAAAGAATACGAAAGGAAATACAGATGCAATAAAACAAACAGTTTTTTCATACGCTCTCTATTTCGATATCACCATCCTTTTCGTATCAATCACCTGTCCATTGACAATCAGAGAGTAGAGGAACATGCCCTCACCGAGTTCGTAGCCGCCGACAGAGACGCTGTCCATGCCCGATGAAACGGGAAATTTCCTGATAGTCTTACCCGTCATATCGAAGATACAGATTTCGGCATTCTGCACGTCATCGGCCAGCGAGAAACGGATAACGGTACGCTCCTTGAACGGGTTGGGAGTGTTCTGAAAGAGTTTGTTTCCTGTTGGAACGGTGCTGAAACCGGCGGTTTCATCGCCGACGGAACGCGTCATGGCATTCGAGATGCCCTTCACTTCGTCCAGTTCCTGCTTCAACTCCTGAATACTACGTAAAAGCAAGGGAATCATCTCAATATAATTTACTGTCAGATAGCCATCCTGTCCTTTTTTAACAAGGTTGGGATATAGTTCCTGAAGTTCCTGGGCATAAATACCAAAATGCCTTTCCTTAGGGGTTTGTCGGAGGTTGTCAGGAAGCTTCAAGTCGTACTCTACCACGTCTATGTCTTTTAGTTTTTCGAGTGGTGATTTGTCATTATTAAGATACTTCAGACTTGTTACATTTTCTTTTAGTCGCTTATCTGAAAGGTTAAACAATGAACCAGTGACAGTAACATAACCGTCAAAATAAGTGGGACCTACAAAATATCCGGCATATCCCCCTGATGTAAAAAAGTTCAGATTTGACTCAGTCGTTGCATATATGCCAGCTCCGTGATTGTACATGTCTAGCATACCCACGACTCCAAAGTTCTTTTCAGGAGCTCCATAACTTTCACCCCAGACACCAACTGAAGAACCATTTGACGCATTTAACTTGCCTTCACCTAGAACGCCTATAACGGTTTTGTTGTTGGTAGATGTAACTGATTGAGAACGGGTGCCTATGATGGGATACTCAATGTCAATGACAGAAGACTCAATTGGACCATCATTGACCGTCAGTTTTGCATAACTGTCATTGTCCTCTTGACTAATGAATACGTCGCCTGAGGAATTGACTACCAGCTGGGCCGACATAATAGCTGGAATAGATGCAAGAGCTAATAAAATGCTAAATCTTCTCATAACTTAGTTGTTGGAAAAATTAATAGTTGGTTTTAGGTATTGGTAGCAAGCCGGGTGCTTGCTACCTTTAGTTTACAGATTCGGATTACAGGCTAATCCAGCCAGTGAACAGCCAGTTGCCCATGGTTAGTTCAATCTGGTAGTCGCCTGAGAGAGTGGAAGGCAGCGTGACCTGCGTTTCCGTTGAGAACACCGTGGTTGTGTACACCACGTCGCCGTCTTCATCTTTAATAGTAAGGACATAGTCGGGATGGTCAGCAACGAAGGACAAGGTGTAGTCCTCAATGTAAACCACTGGCGGGCGCATAGGGGTACGAGGGAAGTCACCTGATGTCTTAGTTGGGTCTGTGATGTTAACTTGAAATGGAATCTGGGAAGATTCTGAGAGGGTGCGAGCGAGAACAGCCCCCCCACTGCTAAAAAGCAGATTGATAAGAACAACTTTTTCATCATTTTTATCGTTTGAGGTTATACAAATGTTATATTGGCCAACTTTCGTTGTTACCGGCAAAAGTAACAAAAAACATCAAACAAACAAAAAAATATGTCTTTTTAGTGTACATCTCCCATACACCAAATTAACGATAAATATTTATGTTACAGCATGATACAGAAACAAAACATCTTGCATAAACCCGTATGGTATTAAAGCGAAAGTAAAGACCTTAGATTTGACTGAAGGCTTAGGGCTGACTCACTCTTAAACAACTTCTTGTTTGCATTAGACTTGAAGTTGGTTACACTCTGTGATGTGGCATTCAACAGTCTCATGATCTCGTCATGTTTAAAATCGAGAAGGAGCAACACGCAAATATTCTTTTCAATAAAAGTCAGTGCAGCACGGCTAAACATCACGTTAGAGCAAAGCGGCATATCTGAAATAAACTGCCTATGCAGCAAAAACCATTCCCTGTTACTAACCTTGGGTTTCAGCATGGATTCAGGACTGCACTTCTCCCGAAGTTTCATAACTATTGCGCTGGAAGAGAATGCTACATACTGGTCGAAGAAATTCTTATTCCTCAACGCATTCTCCTTCCGGACGAGTTGTTCTTTTAATGCTGCTATTTCTACTTCTTTCCGGCTTAACAGATTGTCTCTCTCATCAACCAAGTTTTTCAGCGAATCATGAAGTGTTTCGTTGCTTTGCTTTAGGCTCTCCACTTCGCGACACACAACCTGCAAACCATTGATTTCTTTTTTTGCAAGGGCATAATCCATCAGTAGATTCTGATAATTGAGCTTAGCCGTACTATATTCTGCAAGCAACTTATCCGTTTTAGCCTTTACTGCCATCTTATGCTTACTCCACAGGTACCAAAAGACAACAATACCTGTAACTATCGCAGCCAAGATGAAGTATATAACCTCGCGAAGGTGTCTTGTCTTTTCTGCTTCTTCAACTTTCTCGCGTTGAAAGCGATGGTAGTTATAGAGTGATGACATCTGATGTGTTGTCTCAGTCTGCATATGATCGTGCAACGAATCCAATGCATTCTCATAAAGATATGCATACTTGGCTACGGAGTCGTAGTTATGCTGTAAACGAAACACCGACAGCAAACCCTTACAGGCATCCTTATACTCACTGGCAGGCATTCTGCGGAACCATCGCTCGGCCAAAAGCAAGTCATGGCGTTTCAGAAAATACATTCCCTTGATATAATAGTACATCTCCCGCCCAGCAGCAATATTTCCTTCTGAATCAAAAAGTCCTGACTGGAGTTCATAGACTTTCATCAGGCTGTCAGCTTTGTCCATCTGGCCCTTGGCTATATGGTAATCAATTACTGGTCCAAAGGTTGCTGCAGCCTCTTTGGTATATCCATTGGATAAATAAAGATCATGAGCTTGTTGTAAGACACGAAGCATACTTAAGTTATCCTTCATCAGGAAGTACGGCTTTACCAGTAGTTCAAGATTGCGTATAAAATATAAGGTGTCGTCAGTCAACAGGGCGTATTTTCCAATCATTGTACGCTGGACAAGTTCATCTTCTGGAAGATTCTGAGCATGGAACAGCTCAGCCATCTGGCCGTAGACGCTCATGAGACGGCGGTAGTCGCAGTCGGGGCTGAGCGTGTCTGCGCGGTCGATGGCATCCTGATAGCTCTGGAGGGCAGCGGGTGCCTCGCCCATGTCGCGGTAGGCACAGCCCAGCAGATAGTGGGCGCGCAGCTGCTGGTTGGCATCGCCGTGGCGGTCGTAAAAACGGGTGGCTTCAAGAAGCAGCGAGTCGATGCCATCGGTCATGGGGATATAGGCGCGGTTCATGCTGTCTGCCCTGTCGAGCAGGGCGCGCATACGCTCACGGTCGGCCTCTGTAGTGCAGCAGACCAACGTCATCAAAAGTGCGAATATGAGGACAAGATTCTTCATCGCCATGCAAAGATACGAATAAGCGAGCAAAATGCCAAATTAATTTTGCGCATTTTCGAGCGAAAGTGCCTTCGAACGAAGTTCAAGGATAGATTACAGATTGTAAATCAGCCAGCCCAGATAGACCAGATAGCCACCTACGAGCAGGGCACCCTCCCAGCGTTCGACGGTGAAACGGGTGAAGGAGAACAGCCATACCAAGGCGACGGACAGAAGCATCACTGCCATATCGATGGTGGTGATGCCAACTATAGCAAGGGGACTTATCGTTGCCGTCAGACCCAATATCAGCAGGATGTTAAACACGTTCGACCCGATGACGTTGCCAATGGCGATAGCCGACTGTCCCTTACGGGCTGCGACGACACTGGTAGCCAACTCGGGCAGCGACGTGCCGCCAGCGACGACGGTCAGTCCGACGACACCCTCGCTGACACCCAGCGAAGCTGCCACACTGGAGGCGGAATCGACAAACAGATTGCTGCCGCCCACCAGCAACAGCAGTCCGCCCAACAGGAAGAGCACATTTTTCCAAACCGGATCATGGGGACGGTTCTGCGTGATACCATTTCCTCCAGAAATTGGATCATCAGAACCGTCCCCGTGATCCTCCTCCGTCTGACCTTCAGCCTGTCCTTTTTTCGCCTGTGACAGCGTGTAGGCCATGAACACAGCAAAGCTTATGAGCAGGATGATACCATCCCAGCGACCCAGGAAACTGTTCAGTGCCAACAGCATGAGCAGCACCGAGGCACCCACCGAGAAGGGGATATCCTTCTTCACCGTTGAACGGCTGATGGTCATCGGGGCCACCATTGCAGCACAGCCCACGATGAGCATACAGTTCATCGTGTTCGAGCCCACCACGTTACCTACCGCCAAATCAGGGGTTCCCTTCAGAGCCGACACCAGACTGACAAACAACTCCGGTGCTGATGTTCCTGCGGCCACGATGGTCAGTCCAATGATGATCTCGGGGATATTCATGCGACGCGCCAAAGCCGAGGCACCCTCCGTCAGACGGTCAGCACCGTAAAGCACCATCGCCACACCAAGCACAATGAATACAATATCTAACAGCATATATACTCGATTAATTCGTGGTCAGGAAAATCTGTTCAATCCGTTAAATCCGTTGTTAAGCTTTATTCGTCGTCGTCCCAGTCGAAGTCGTCGAAAAACTCCCCCTCTAATGACGGACCCACAAAGTCGTCCAGCGCACGGCGGTCCTTCTTCGTGGGACGTCCCGTGCCACGCTGACGGTTCACGAAACCGCTGATGCGGTTCATCTCCAACAGCTCATACTGGTCGGCGGGAGTCACGTTCTCGTAAATCTCAGGAATCAGCTTTGCCCCTACCCTTTGCTCAATAGTCTTCAGAATCTTAAACGAATAAGTCACGGGAGGCTTGCGCACGCTGACCACCTCGCCCACCTTGACCATGCGCGACGGCTTCACGTTCATGCCCCCGATGGTGACACGTCCGTTCTTGATGGCATCGGCAGCAATGCTCCGCGTCTTGAAGATGCGGGCCGCCCACAGCCACTTATCGATACGAGCGAGCCCACCCAAGCCCTCCCGAAGGGAGGGATGTTGATTGTTCGTATTATTGGTATTTGCCATATTCTACTTCCAACTATTTCAAGTCTATTCCGACTCCCCTCCCTTTGGGAGGGGGCGGGGGTGGACTTTTCCCAGTTTGTTATACTGGTTCATCGTGATGTCGATGCCTGCCAGCACAAAACTCTTGATGATGTCCACACCCAGCGTAATGGCCGGCTGCAGCGTCTCCAATTCCTCAGGGGCAAAACGTCCCAGCACGTGGTCAATCTGCGAGCCTACGGGGTAGTCGTTGCCGATACCTATGCGCAGACGGGCATACTGCTGTCCGATAAGCTGCTGGATATGTCCCAAACCGTTATGACCACCGTTCGAACCGTTGGCTTTCAGGCGGAACTGGCCGACGGGTATCGCCACATCGTCGCTGACGACCAGCAGACGGCTCTGCTCGATGTTCTCCTTGTTCAGCCAATAGCGCACGGCATTACCGCTCAGGTTCATAAATGTCGTAGGCTTCAGCAGAAACACCTTACGGCCCTTCAGCAACGTCTCGGCGACAAAGCCATAGCGCTTGTCCTCAAAAACGATATTGGACGCCTTAGCAAAAGCGTCCAATACCATAAATCCAGTGTTGTGGCGGGTTCCGGCATACTCGTCGCCGGGATTACCCAAACCGACAATTAAATACTTGTCCATTCAATTTGAATTATGAATGTTGAGTATTATTCCACGTTTCTCATTCTGAATTACTCTTCAGCAGCAGCCTCAGCAGCAGCCGAACGAGAAGCACGGGTAGCCTTCACAGAGCATACGATAACCTCCTTCGAGGTAGCGATCTCCAGACCTTCGAAGTTCAGCGAGCCAACCTTGATGGCCTTTCCCAGCTGCAAGTCGGTAACGTCGATGTCCAGCTTCTCAGGAATATTCTTGTAGGGAGCGGTGACATCAATCTTGCGGATTGACAGCGCCAGACGACCACCATCGCGCACACCCTGAGCGTGACCGGTCAGGTTCACAGGGATACCAACGGTAATAGCCTTCGTCTCGTTGATCTCGAAGAAGTCAGCGTGCATCAGCACGTCGCTTGTCGGGTGGAACTGCAACTCCTTGATGATGGCCTTGTGAGCCTCACCGTCGATGTCCAGGTTCACCACATATACGTGAGGAGTGTAGACGGCCTTGCGCAACTCAGCCAGCGAGGCAGTGAACGCCATAGCTACGGGCTCGCCGTTCTCACCCTTCTTTTCACCATACAGATTACAGGGTACCATACCCTCCTTGCGAAGCAGCTTCGAGGCCTTCTTGCCTGTGTCGGTGCGCTTCTGACCGATAACGTTAATTTCCTTCATAATTAAATAATGTGTTACTCTAAAATTAAGTTCATTTTGCTTAATTCACCATCACACGATGCGAAAAGCGGCTGCAAAGGTACGAAAAAACCCGGACTCCCGCAAACATTTTTTGATTTTTTTGCTGTTAGATCTTTGCCAGCGCCTGTTTGATGTCGTCCAGAATGTCCTCCACGTCCTCAATACCCACAGAAAGGCGAATCAGGTCGAGAGCCACACCAGCCTCCAGCAGCTGCTCGTCGCTCAGTTGGCGGTGCGTATGACTGGCGGGGTGCAGCACACAGGTGCGGGCATCGGCCACATGCGTCACGATGTTGATCATCTCCAGCGAGTCCATCCATTTGATAGCCGTCTCGCGCGTACCCTTCAGTCCGAAGGCTATGACGCCGCACGATCCGTTGGGCAGGTATTTCTGACCCAGCTCGTAGGCCTTGTCGTCCTTCAGTCCGCAGTAGTGTACCCAGGCCACCTTCTCGTTGTCGTGCAGGAATTCGGCCACCTTCTGAGCATTCTTGCAGTGCTGTGCCATACGCAGGTGCAGTGTCTGCAGTCCCAGATGCAACAGGAACGAGTTCTGCGGGGCGGGTATCGAGCCCAGGTCGCGCATCAGCTGGGCCACCAGCTTCGTCGTGAAGCCCATCTTGCCAAAGGCCTTCACATACGTCAGTCCGTGATACGACTCGTCGGGCGTGCACAGTCCGGGGAACTTATCGGCATAGTCCATCCAGGGGAAGTTGCCGCTGTCCACCACGACGCCACCCACCTGCGTAGCCAGACCGTCCATATATTTCGTCGTCGAGTGCGTCACGATGTCGGCACCCCACTCAAACGGACGGCAGTTCACGGGTGTGGCAAACGTATTGTCTACAATGAGGGGCACACCGTTCCTATGCGCTATCTTGGCAAAGCGCTCAATGTCGAACACGGCACATCCCGGGTTCGAAATCGTCTCGCCGAACATCGCCTTCGTATTCGGGCGGAAGGCAGCCTGAATCTCCTCGTCCGTTGCCTCCTGCGAGATAAACGTACAGTCGATGCCCAGCTTCTTCAGCGTCACGCCAAACAGGTTGTACGTGCCGCCATAGATCTCGTTCGACGTGATGAAGTGGTCGCCAGCCTGGCAGATGTTGAAGATGGCATAGAAGTTGGCAGCCTGGCCACTCGACGTCAGCACGGCACCCACACCGCCTTCCAGCGTGGCAATCTTCGCTGCCACAGCGTCGTTCGTCGGGTTCTGCAGACGGGTATAGAAATACCCCTCCTTCTCCAGGTCAAACAACTTTGCCATCTCGTCCGAGTCGTCATACTTAAACGTCGTCGACTGAATGATGGGCAACTCTATCGGTTCTCCGTTCTTGGCCTTATAGCCGGCCTGTACGCACAGCGTGCCTTGTCTCAGTTTCTTTTCCATTGTTTTCTTTGTCGGTTTTTGAAATTTTGGGGGCAAAGGTACGAATAAGCGAGCAAAGAACAAAATAAATTCCCATTTATTTTTCTTTCAAGCGAAAGTACCTTCGACAGAAAGTCATAGGTACAAATAAGCGAGCACAATGAAAAGGAATGATAAGTTGGCAAGAGTTTTGTAGGGAGATAGGTAGAACTTTAGTACGCAGTTGACTGAAAAATGTCATATCTGGCACATCTACCTTGATGGTATGACCAGTGAAATCAGCACCGCCTCAGAATCCATCATACAAGTATCCGACCGTTTCCATCTGATGCAGAATCTGAAGAAGGCGTCCGTTGAGCCGATAAAGAAACTGTTTGGACAGATAAAAGATAAGATTCCATATCTGTATCCTACGGAAGAGGAGGCATACGAGTCCGTCGTCAATGCCATTTGCCAGATGGATGACAAGAAACAGCGTGACAGGGTTCCCCTTTTCTATGTAGCCCGTCGCCTGGGGGATGACGGGCTGACATTGAAGGAATCTGCCAAATCCCTGAATGTCACTTCCCGCAAGGTGAAAAGAACGTTACATGGCGGTGTCCAGACAGTACTCGACACCGATCAGAAGAGGGCAATGAAGGCGGCAAGGGAAATAGCCTGCATCGTCAGTGCAGGCAGTATCACACCGGAGACCGTGGCAAAGAAACTCAGTACGAAGATCCACTCGCGTCTCATACACAGATGCCTGTATCCTCCTGTATGCCGGTACAAACTGCTGCGCGAAGAAGTAAGGCTGCATAACAGGGAGCTTGGTGAACAGAAAGAGCGGTACACACATGTCAGGTGTAAAAGCATCTGGAAATACATCGTAACGGGTAATACCACTTCGAAGAAGCTTTTGAAACTAAAAGATACCCATCCCGAGGTGGAAACACGTCATACAGACATGCATTAGTTTCCGCAAAATGCTCCACGCAGAGGATGACGCACCTGACGTGGATGACTGGCTGAAAGATGCCGTCAAGTGTAAGGTGAGGGAGATAAGAGGCTTTACATTACGCGTCAGGAAAGGCAGAGAGGCTGTCATGATAGCTTGCTCAACAAATTTTAGCAATGCAATACTGGAAGGAACCGTCAACAAGACAAAAGTTATAAAGATGGCTATGTTTAGCCAGATGTCCTCAGGGCAAAAGTACTCTATAGTGGGATAAAATGGGACTGGAATTATCACCCAAATTGACGCTGAACCAAAATTATTGCAATTTTTACTGCAATTTTTATAAAAACGTCACCCCATGATTCCATTGTGGACGGCGCGGAGATATTCTTAAGACGGAGCAAAGATATTTTCTGCACGGAGCATAAAACGGGGCAGCGCTGTAGTGTACTGATTTTGGTTGACAGTTTTGTATTGTTAATACTAATTTGGTTTACACGTCACGCTATTGTTGGAATTCACGGTTAACGACCGTAGGACCAGAATCACAAAATGAATCATGAGTCCCGACTGTTCCCATAAATATTTAATTTTTTAAGTGCCAATTCCAATAATCAGATGATTATCAGTATGCATCAGAGAATGACAAAGGGACAGACTTGCGATTCGCACGCCACACTGCTTGTCAGAGAACTCTGCGGCTCTGCGCGAGAAAAATAAATCTGTGACTCTGTGTGAGAAAACGAAAAAAACCTCCACGCATCTCACAATGGGTGGAGGTTGATACTAGCCTAATGATTTTTATCAATAACAACGATCCTGCACTCAGGACAAACTAAAACTATAAACGATTGTTATTTTCAGAAGTGTATCGCGGGAGCTCCCGCGGTAAATAGTCGGAATCTGACTCTAAAACGCGAAGAGTTCATCAATCGGCGAAGCAAATATGTTGTCGTCTTCATACTCAGGAGCCATGCTGGGATCTTGCTGCCCGTTGGGACCCATACTGCCTGCCATCAGTGTTGGCGAAGACATCGGAAACACGATTATCTCGGGTTTAATATACTGCTTTTTCATATCTATATAATCTATTATTTCACGACAATTTTTTTACCATTCATGATATAAACCCCCTTAGAAGGTCTCTCAACTCGACGCCCTGATAGGTCGTAAACAGCACCATCAGTATTTTCCTTTGAGTTATTGATGGTAATGATTTCCGTAGTTCCGTTGGTGTCGGTGCCTATGCTAAGAGCACCAACACTGCTGTCGAAGATGCCGGGCTTGAAGTAGGCGCGGAACGGCGGACAGCCTGTAGCGAGTTCGAACTTGTTGCCTGTGGCATTAATGCAGTAGATGTTGGACGTAGCGTCCTGCGTGGCGGTGCCTACAAAACGATAGTTGGTTCCAGTGACCGACGTTAAGTCACCCTTCTTGTGGACAGTGGTATTCTCGCCTATGAACTTGATGGTCTTACCGCTCAGGTCGTTGGTTGCACCCCAATGGTTGCCGGGCAAGGCAACGATATACGGAGTGTTGGCCTTCATATCGCCCGAAACATAGTCGAAGATTACTTTCGGAGCTGTCGTATCATCCGCGGTGAACTCCTTCAGCCAGAACTGCTTGCCAGTGTCACTGCTGCTGTGGAACCAGTCGATGGCAGTGCCATTGGCCGTCACACTGGTCACGTCGAAGGGCAACATAATGGTGTTCCAGCCATTGGTACCATCGGCCCAACGATCGTTGTTGTAGGTGAACTCGATGTTCGTTGCCGTGAAGTCAACGGGCGTGAAGAAGTCGCTAGCGTCAGTCAGCGTGATGCTTGTTGCGGTGTAGGTGCCGCTGGTGTTCTTAACGAAGTTGGCTGCACCGGTGAGCGAACTCTTATCGCTGATGAACAGACAGTTGGTTGCACCTCCAGAGACACTCGTCACAGTCGTACCAGTCAGGTCGACTGCAAGGGCAGTGGCAGGAGCGGCATAGCTGGTGCTGCTGTTCTTGGTTACTGTTGCAGTACCGTTGGCAGCGTAAGTGGTGACAGCGGGCTGGCATGTGTAAGTGGCAATGTCATCCCAACTACCCCAAGCGCCATTCTTTTTGTAGACTACAAAAACCGCATAACTACTACCATTGGTTATTCCACTGATTTCTATGGGTATGTCAAAACTACCACTGGCGGGAACTCTGATTGTTTTAGCTTCTCTGAAAACGGGCGAAGAATAATTTCCATCCTCATAAACATCGCATTGGTATGTTCCTTGATAATCGCTGCTCGTTTCCGGGTTTGTTACAGTCAGAACACCCTTAAATATAGAACCATATACATTATAATATTTCCCTGTAGTGTTTTCGGAGTTCTCCACAATAAGGGACCTTCCCAGCGTAATATTGTCGGTCACAGGATTTCCGCTGCCGCTGGGTATGACGGTAATGGTCTCTAACACAACGGCGTCTGTATAATAGCTGCCATATTCGTTAGGCCAGAAGAAGACAAACTGATAGGTGTCTGCGCTAGTGAAAGTTAGCTTAAAGGTACAGTCTTTGGCAGTTTGTGCCGGAATCTCGAAGATGTCTCCTACAAGGAGTGAATAGTAGTCATCTTTTTTCCTTCCCAAATAGATGTCACCACTATAATCTGACGTACTGTTATTAAAAATATTAAGGGTGACACTGATTTCCTCGCCTACTGCAGCAGTAGCAGGACAAGTGATGCTGTTTACCGTCAGGTTGGCCAAGTGCGGGGTAATACTTAAGACAGTACCATAGTCGGTGGGTTTCTGAACGCCGATAACTGCATCCTGTCCGTAGTGGTAACCATCCTTAGAACTGCTGCCACCAATGCCTTGTTCGTCAGAATTCAATACAGACAACTTGAAGTAATTGTCGCTCAAGCCCCCCCATCCCCAATTGATGTGGAAATAGTCCTCGCCCTGATAGCCGTCGCATACGAATTCGTGACCACCGCCGGAAGACTGTCCGCCATAGACAACGGGGCGATTCTCGCTCAGTTCATGGTAGATTATTTCCAACCATTCGTTATAGGTATAAAGACTGCGCACAGCAAGTTGGGTTGTCGAGTTGTATCCGAAGTAATCCTTTAGAGCAGTAGCAACCATATTAGTGTTAGAGCTCGACGAACTGCCATAGTTCATCTTGACAGAAGAGCCACAATACTGCATCAGTTTGGCAACGGCAGCGCCTTGTTCGGCAGTATAACTGCCGCTGGGGTATTCGTCGAGCATGTTGTCCCAGTCGAATGTGGTTTGCGGCAGGGCAGCCACAGCGACGCATGAGCCGCCGCCGTAATCCGTATCATAAGCAGGCAGGCCACCAGTCATCTCGGCATATTCGTGAAACTTCATGACCTGAGCCATTGCGGTGGCGACACAACCCGTAACGGATTTTACACCTGATGTATATTCGGGACACAGGTCGTTATAGGGCGTGCCCTGATTCCACCTGGTCGAAATCAGCGGAGCAATAGGCTGCTTGACGGCTGACAACGCACGACGGGCCACAGTGGGCGAGGGCTGGTAGTTGTGGGCGTCGAGCCATGCTATCTCGTCGGCGTAGCCCTGCAGCCATGCGCGCATGTTCTCGGGCATGTTGTCCAAGTCGAGTCGGCCGCTGTCGCTGTAGCCGAGCACCGACACCGTGCGGTCGTCGTTCGACACAATGACGTAGCCGTTATCATCGTCGGCATTAAACACGTAAAGTCCACTGACGCGCCCTGCCATTTTGAGCTCAGCGGCAGCCTGACTCCTGTTTTTACCAGATGTCACACGCTGCTGCAAGAAACTCTGAGCCTGTTGCAGCGCCTGCTCTGGCGTCACATCGCCTGCATTGATGACTTCTGTCAGCATCAAACACAGCACTAAAAGGATTGTTTTTTTCATATAGTTAAATTAGTTATTGAGTGCTACGGCTGCAAAGATACGAAAAAAAGAAAGAAATGCAAAAGAAAAACAAATTTTTTTTGCATTTTCGCTCGTATTTCACCATCTTCACTCTTGGTAAAGAAGTGATACCAAGGGGCTCTTCCCTTGGCATCGGCTTGGCATCATGCAGCGATGTTATTGCATGATGCGTCTGTATGGTGTTCGAAAAAGAGGAAAAGTATTCAAAAAAGAAGAATTATTGGCATCAATTTGTCACATGGAGGCATCATGTTACAAGAAACGACGTTTTCGGTAACAAATAACAAAGTGAAATAACGGAGAAATGAGTAACTTTGCAGGCAATAAACATTAAACAATAAATATTATGAAGAAACTATTATTACCACTTTTGCTCATGGCATCAGTGACGGCATGGGGTGAGGAGAACCCGGTGCTGACGATTGAGGGTGGTCAGGTGCAGGGCGTCACAGCCGACGACCATCCTGACGTGTTTGTGTATCGCGGAATACCGTATGCCGCACCTCCTATTAAGGAGAACCGCTGGCGGGAACCGCAGCCGGTAGTGCCCTGGAAGGGTGTGAAGGTGTGCGACACGTTCGGACGTCCGAGCTACCAGGCCATCCAGTATACGGGAGGCTACTACACGGAATGGGGCTACGGCAAGGAGGCTGCCTTCAGCGAGGACTGCCTGTATCTGAACGTATGGACGAAGGCCCCGGGGCAGATGGGCAAGAAACTGCCTGTGGCGCTGTGGATTCATGGCGGCGGCTACCGCGAGGGTTTCGGCTCGGAGCCTGAGTTCGACGGTCAGGAATGGGGCGCGAAGGACGTGGTACTGGTGTCGATCAACTACCGTCTGGGGGTGTTCGGATTCCTGGTACACCCGCTGCTGACGGCCGAGAGTCCGCACAAGGTGTCGGGCAACTACGGCATTCTGGACCAGATTGAGGCGCTGAAGTGGATCAAGAAGAATATCGCGCAGTTTGGCGGCGACCCGGACAATGTGACCATCTTCGGACAGAGTGCCGGTGGCGGCAGTGTGCGCACGCTGTGTGAGAGTCCTCTGGCCCGCGGTCTGTTCCACAAGGCGGTGATTATGAGTGCGCAGGGACTGAGCATCCCCGACAAGAACGGCAACATGATGGGCGCAAGGTATAGCGGCGGTTCGTTTGCCGATGCTGAAGCGAAGGCCAAGAAGATGTTCGACTGGGCGGGACTGACGGATCTCGAGAAGATGCGCCAGGCATCGACGGAGACGGTGTTCGCGCTGAACACGCTGTACCACCAGATTAACAGCGACGGACAGCAGCCGGCAGGCATGCCGATGATGTTCAGGGGACTGCCCTTCATGCCGATGATTGACGGCTACGTGAGCAAGGAGAGTTTCGACGACGCCACGCGTGGCGGCAGGCTGGCCGACGTGCCCTACATGATTGGTTTCACGTTGAACGACATGGGAAACATGGCACCGAACATTGCGGAATTCTGCAAGGTGCGCGCTGAGAAGGGCGGCAAGGCCTGGGCCTACGAGTTTGCCCGTCCGCTGCCCGACGACGGCAGCCATCCTGAGGTGACGGTCAGGCTGAAGGGTGCGTTCCACTCGAGCGACCTGTGGTTTGTGTTCAAGTCGCTGAAGCACTGCTGGCGCCCCTGGACGAAGGGTGACTGGGACCTGAGCGAAAGAATGCTGACGGCATGGACGAACTTTGCCAAATACAGCGACCCCAACGGTCCCAAGGGTGGCGCATGGAAGCCGGGCAGCAAGCAGGAGACGAAGTTCATGGTATTCAAGTTGAACGACAAGGACGAGGAGGCATCGTTCGTCGGTGAGCCGGAAATCGCCCCCAGACCGCAGGGTTTTCCATTTTAAGTGGAAAGTAGAAAGAGGTGAGAGGTAAGAAAAATTTACGTAAAACGCAAGGATTATTAATAAAAATCTCGATTTTTTTGGATATTTAAAGAAAAAAGACTACCTTTGCAGCAGATTTACATATCTATTTAATCATTAAAGCAAAAAGATTATGAAGAAATTATTTGTTGTAATGTGCATGGTGCTGATCAGTGCATCATCGTTCGCTCAGAAGACTGACAAGGGTGACATGTCAATTGGTGCTCACTTCAACTACATGATTGATTCTCCCCACAACCTGGGTATGGGTGCCAACATTGGCTACATGTTTATGGACCACGTTCGTGGCGTCGCCGAATTCGATTACTACTTCAAGAAAGACGGAGTAAGTTGCTGGAACGTGGAAGCCAACTTGGAGTATCTGTTCCACGTGGGCGATTCGTTCACCGTTTATCCCCTGGTTGGTCTCAACCTGATTGGATGGACTGGTGGTGGTACCGACACAAGACTGGGTGTAGACCTGGGCGCCGGTGTGGAGTATCCTCTACTTAGCAACCTGCATCTGAAGGCTGAGTACTGCTACAAGACTCAGGGCAACGGAAACAGCATCCTGAAGGCCGGTATCGTAATCCCCTTCTAAGGAAAGGTAAAAAAGTAAGAAGGTAAAAAAAGTAAAATAAGAGGTCTCGGTGTAATAGCCGGGGCTTCTTTTTTATTTAAGAGGTAAGTATTATGAGTTAAGAGTTAAGAAAAACACTTAATTATATAAATAAATAAGGTAAGATTTGGGGAATTGTTTTTTTTTGCGTAATTTTGCAGACTGATAAGCGTATCAAAGCGTAAGAAAAGAGAATTATGATTAACAGAGAACTGATTAGAATCAAGGTAGTACAACTGAGTTATGCGTACTATCAGAACGGCAGCAAGAACATCGACACAGCAGAGAAAGAACTGATGTTCAGCCTGTCGAAAGCCTACGACATGTATAACTATCTGCTGGCACTCATCGTGGGCATTACCCGCGAGGCTCGCCGCCATGTGGAAGTGGCCGAGGCCAGAGCCAGACGCGAAGGTACTCCCCTGCCCTCGACGAAGTTTATTTACAACCGTTTCGCCCTGCAGCTGGAACAGAACAAGATGCTGAACGACTTCATGGAAAGCCAGAAGAAGTCGTGGGACGAACAGCCCGAATTTCTGAAGAAGATATACCTGCAGATTGCCGACAGCGAGATCTACAGGGAATATATGGACTCTGCGGACGACGACTATCAGACGGACCGCGAGTTGTGGCGCAAGCTTTATCGCACGCTGATTCAGGACAATCCCGATCTGGACGCCCTGCTGGAAGAGCAGAGCCTGTATTGGAACGACGACAAGGAGGTGGTGGACACCTTTGTGCTGAAGACCATCAAGCGCTTCGACGAGAAGAACAGCTCGTTGCAAGAACTGTTGCCCGAATACGACTCGGAGGATGACAAGGACTATGCCCGTAAGCTGTTCCGCGCCACCATTCTGAACGGCGAGGAATATCAGCATTACATGAGCGAGGCGTCGCGCAACTGGGATTTTTCGCGTCTGGCCTATATGGACATCGTCATCATGCAGATTGCCATTGCGGAGATGATGACGTTCCCCAGCATCCCCATTAGCGTGACCATCAACGAATATGTGGAACTGGCCAAGCTGTACTCTACCCCACGCAGTGCCGGATACATCAACGGCATGCTGGACGCCATTGCGCACCATCTGGTGGAAACAGGCAGGCTGATGAAGCAGATGAGACATTGATAGTTGACAGTTGACAGTTGATAGTTGACAGTTGATAGTTGATAATTAATTAATAAACGAGAATATGACACAGATTATTTTGGCTGCACAGGGTGCCCAGGGTGGCAGCAGCATGAGTTTTATCATTATGATGGTGGCCATCTTTGCCATCATGTATTTCTTCATGATCAAGCCTCAGCAGAAGCGTCAGAAGGAGATTCAGAACTTCCAGAACTCGCTGGCCGAGGGCGCAGAGGTCATCACCGGTGGCGGCATCTACGGCACCGTGAAGAAGATCGACCTGACCACTGGCATCATCGAGATAAAGATTGCCGACGGCGTAGTGATCAAGGTCGACAAGGGCTACGTGTTCAAAGACCCCTCGAGCACACCACAGCAGAAATAAATTTGAAGTTTGAAATTTATGATATGCGAAAGTAATCATAAACGTCAAAAGTCAAACGTCAAATATCAAAAAATATTTTTGTGATGGGAGAGAACGGCTTCTGGACAATCGTTAAGAACTTCTTGTTGAGCAACATCAACAAGCAGCTCTTTACGTTTATGTTTTTCCTGACGCTCTCTGCCATTTTCTGGCTCATCCTGACGCTGAACGAGGACTACGAGAAGGAGCTGAAGATTCCCGTGCGCATTGTGAACCTGCCCAGGAACGTGATGCTGACGTCGGCCAGCATCGACACCGTACGCGCTACGGTAAACGACAAAGGCTGGGTGCTGCTGAACTACATGTTCGGCGAGTACAAGCAGCAGGTCAAGATCGACTTCAGAAGCTACGACAAGACCTACGGCAAAGGCATCGTGCCCAATGCGGATCTGAAGCGAGCCATCGAGCAGTGTCTGGAGTCGTCGTCGAAGGTAACAGCCGTGAAACCCGAGAAGCTGGAGTATTTCTATAACAACGGTGAGCGCAAACGCGTGCCCGTACACTGGAACGGACGCGTCATTCCCGAACAGCTCTACTTCATCTCGCACGTCAGATACAATCCTGACAGCGTTGACGTCTATGCCTCGCGCGAGAAGCTGGACAGCATCCGACTCGTTTATACCGAGCCGCTGAACTACGTGGGATTCCGCGATACGCTGGAGGTGGAATGCAAGCTGGCACATGCCGCCGACGTGAAGGTGATTCCCGAACGCATCAACGTCGTGTTCCACACCGACGTGCTGACTGAGGAGAGTATCGAGGTACCCATCAAGTGCATCAATCTGCCCGCAGGAAAGGTGGTACGCACCTTCCCCGCCAAAGTGAAGGTAAACTTCGTAGCAGGTGTCAGCCAGATACGACAGCTGACGCCCGAGGCGTTTACCGTCATTACCGACTATCTGGAGATAGAACAGAAGGGCTCCGAGAAGTGTAACATTTACCTGAAGGAAGTGCCGCAGGGCATCAGCCGTGCGACGCTGACCGTGAAACAGGTAGACTACCTGATAGAAGACAATGAATAGCCCGAGACCCATGAAGATTGGTATCACGGGGGGCATCGGTTCGGGCAAGAGCTACGTATGCCGGCTGTTGGAACAGCGGGGTATTGAGGTGTACGACTGCGACGCCGCCGCCAAGCGTCTGATTCGCAGCTCGTCGCATCTGCGCCACCAATTGCAGGAGCTGATAGGTTCACTCCAGAAGGCCGACATCAGCCGTTTCCTGCTGGCCAGCGAGGACAACCAGCGTGCGGTGAACGCCATCGTACACCCCGCCGTGTTCGAGGATTTCGAGCAGAGTGGCATGCATTGGATGGAGAGTGCCATCCTGTATGAATCGGGTGCCGACAAGCTGGTGGACCGCGTGGTAGTGGTGACAGCCCCCGAGGAGGTGCGCATCCGCCGCATCATGAAGCGCGACGGCATCACCCGTGAGAAGGCCTTGCAATGGATAGCGCGTCAATGGCCACAGGAGCTGGTCAGAGAACGTGCCGACGCGGAAATCGTGAACGACGGCAAGGCCGACCTGGAACAACAAATAGAAAAGTTATTGAATAAATTAACAACGTGATGACGTGATGACGTTATCACGAAATAAAAAGAAAGAAAAACAATGAAAGAAACGATTTTAGCCATCTCGGGCAAACCGGGACTCTACAAATTAGTATCACGCGCCAAGAACAGCCTTATCGTCGAGGCTCTTGACGACACACACAAGCGTTTCCCCGCCTTCGGCACGGACCGTATCACATCGCTGGGCGACGTCGCCATGTTTACAGAGACTGATGATGTCCCCCTGATGCAGGTGCTAGCCTCGATGCGCGACCTGGAGAAGGGCAAGGAGTCGAGTGTCGACTTCCGCAAGGCTACCCCCGACGAGTTGCACGAGTATTTCTCGAAGGTGCTGCCCGAATGGGATCAGGACCGCGTGCAGAACAGTCACATCAAGAAGCTCATCCAATGGTATAACATTCTCGTAAAGGCCGGCATCACCGACTTCGAAGAAGACCTTGCACCCACCGAGGGCGACAACGTTGATGACAGAAAAGAACTGGAATAAATTAAAGATAACGACAACGGATTACCCTTTACATTCAGGGCAGATGCCCTTGACCATAAAATTCACAGAAGTCTGCTGAAAGCCTTCAGGCAACGCTACCTCGGGAACGGCGATATGTTCCAGACAGTAGGTGCGCCGACAGCGCTCGCAGAAGAAATGCACATGCAGGTCGTCGTCGGTCTCGCTATCGTGGCTGTGGCAAAGCTCATAGCGTACGCCGTCGCCACCGTCCTCGATGACGTGCACCAGATGGTGTTCCTTGAACAACGTCAAAGCACGGAACACGCCCGACTTGTCGATAGACAGAATCTTATACTCCAATTCCGTCAGCGACATGGGACGCCCGGCAGCGGCCATAGCCTTCAGCACGACAATACGGTTGGCTGTGGGCTTTATCCCATGTGCTTCGAGGAGTTCGACACAATGTTTCTCGTCCATTCTTTAGAGGTGAGAGGTGAGTGGTGAGTGGTGAGAGGTGAGAGGTTAGAAGCGTCCGCCGCGTCCACCGCCGAAGCCACCGCCTCCGCCAAAGCCACCGCCACGACCGCCACGACCTCCGCCGAAGCCACCAGGACCACCGGGGCCTCCGCCACGTCCGCCACGTCCTCCACGCATGTTAGACATGCCTCCGAAGAGGTTCAGGCGGTAGATGACGTGCACCATTGCATAGCTGGTGATGGCGTTATACTCGGTATCGCTGCGCTGCATGGCATTGATGACGCGACTGACGGTAGACTGCTGGTGCAGAATGTCATAGAACTGCAGTGAGAGCGTCAGCGCATTGCCCTTGAGGAAACTCTGCGACAGCTGTGCGTTCCAGATGAGTTCGTTGGTATTCATCGATGCATCGCTGTATCCGCGACGACTCTGCATGTTCATATTGGTCGTGAGCTGCGCGCCCCACGGAGCGGTGATGCCAATCATTCCACCATAGGAAAACTGCCATGTGTCGAGGTTGTTGTTGGGCTGCAACTCACTGCGCGAACGGTTGTAGTTTACCGAACCATTCAGCTCAATTTCCAGCCAGTCATTACGGAAGCTGCCTGCCAAGCGCTCGCCCAACGTCAGGGTCTTGGTGACACTCTTCTCGGAATCGGCCAAGGTGTTGACACTGACGTATCCCACGTTGTGGGTGTATCCCAGGTTGGTGAACGTGTTGATGTTGAAGAATGCTGCAGAGTCGACTGCCGTATTGAACATGAAACCGCCGTTGGCACTCCAGTTGCCGTTGATGTTTTCAGGTCGCGTGATGGTTCCACCAGTCTCCGTATTATATGTGGTCATATTCGACACCGAATTGCTGGTGGTGTTGAAGCGTATGAAGGTCATGACGGCACGCTGGTGCTTCTGGAAATAGTCGTTATAGAAGAGGTTGAAGTCCTGCGAGAACGAGGGTTTCAGACCCGGGTTACCACGTGTGACACGCAGCGGGTTGCTGTCGTCGACGATGTCGAGCAGATCGGTCATCGACGGCTGGCTGCTGGTGCCGCGATAGGTGAAGCGGAGCTGACCAGTCTGCGACTTCTTCCAGCGGAAGTCGAGCGTCGGGGTGAAGTTGGTCACAGTACGCTTTACGATGGTGTCGGTTCCCAGATACTTATACGTGAAGTTCGATTTCTGCGGAATCACCTGGAATCCGACGTTGAAGTTGAATGCCTTACGCACGATGCGCAGCATGACCTCTGCCGTGTGGGTGTAGTTCTTGTAGACCGACTTCTTACTTAACAGCTGGTCCTCATAGTCGTCGAGGGGGTTAGGCAGCGGGTCGAGGTAAGCGTCGAAACCACGATATCCAGGGTTGATGCCCGAGTAATCGACACCAAAGAGGCTGTATGTCTTGCGGTCGCTCTTGGTGTAGCTGAACTGGAAGCGATAGCCGAACTGCAGGTACACCTGACGGGCAATAGGTTCGCTATAGTTGGCGCGCAGGGTATAGCCCCAGCGGTCCTGCGGCGTGACGTTATAGCGGTTGGTCTGATAGACGGAATCGATGGGCAGCAGAGTGACCGGGTCGAGAATCTGGAAATAGTTCACGATATTGTTCGACATCGACTTGCTGGTGCCTTCGCTCCAATTGGCGTTGACCTGCAGCGTGATGTTACGTCCGCTATTGTTCAGGCGGCGATTGAGCTGCAACATGCCTCGCAACTGCTTGGAGTCGCTATAGCTGACACCGTTGTCGGCACTGAAGTTCTTGACAATGCCGTATTTCTTGGCAATATCGTAGACGTCGCGCAGGGGGTTGTTGGAGTATTCGTAGGGATCGTTGTCGAATGTAGCACTGAGACTGCTGCTCAAGCCGTCGTTGCTGCTATACGAGAAGTTCGGGCGGAACATGATGTTCGTCATGGAGTCGGGCTGCCACTCGAGACGCATCTGACCGTTCCACTGGTTCGAGCGCGAATAGTTCTGATTGGCGTTATTTCCGAACGACGACGTCGTACCGCTGAAGAACGACTCGCTGGACTGGCGTGAGTAGGTGTCGCCGTCGCTATGGTTCCAGCGCACGCTACCATCGATCTTCAGCTTGTCGTTGTCGTAGTTGAGGTTCAAGCCCGTCATCTTCGTGGCGTTCAGACCCTGACGTCCGCCACCAAAGCGTCCGCCACCGCCACCACCGGGGAATCCCATGTCGTTGGTATTGTTGGCATTGGTCATCAGGAACACCTTCAGGTTATCCTTCATGTAACCACCGAAGATGCGACCCGCATAGCGGTTCTGTGTACCTGCTGCCACATCGGCATTGGCCATCACTCCTTTGTTCATGCCCTGCTTAATGCCGAAGTCGAGCACCGTTTCCTCCTCGCCGTCCTCAATACCCGACACACGAGCCATATCGCTCTGCTTGTCGTAAGCCTTGATGCGGTCGATGATATTCGTGGGCAGGTTCTTCATGGCGGTCTTCGTGTCGCCCGTCATAAACTCCTTACCGTCGACCAGGATCTTCTTTACCTCCTTGCCGTTGATCTTGACGGTACCGTCGTCGCTCACCTCGGCACCAGGCAGTCGGCGCACCAGCTCCTCGACGACAGAACCCTCGGGCGTACGGAAGGCGGCAGCATTATAGATGAAGGTATCGGCCTTCAAGGTCACCTTGGCAGCCTGACCAGTAATCGTAGCACCCTTCAGCATGATGGCGTCGGGCTCCATCGCGATGGTTCCCAGGGCGACGTCCTTGTCAGCGACGTTGATGCGCTTCGTGTAAGCCTTGAACCCCACACAGGTCACCTGCAGGATATACTTTCCTGCCTGAGGGGCCTTCACCGTGAATTCGCCGTCCATATTGGTCAGCGCGCCCTTCACGAGCGTGCTGTCGGTCTTCAGCAGTTTCACCGTTGTTTGGGGAATGGGGTCTTGAGAGTCGTCGATAACTAAACCCGTAATCGAGCGCTGAGCCATAGCTACCACAGCCATCAGGGGCATCAGCATCAAAAGAAGTGTACGTTTACTGTCCATAATCATTTTAACGTTTTACGATTATTATGACGCACAATATCCAAGAAGGTTTAATACCCGCGTGAAAAAACTTCTTTTTGTCTGCTATTAATTCCCGCAATTGCTACTATTAATTCCCGCAATTGCTACTATTAATGGTAGCAATTACCACTATTAGGAGTAAAAAAATCGGGAAGCAACGCCCGAGGCATGCTTCCCGAATCGAAATTATTAGCGGACGTATTACGGCAGTGTAATGAGAATTACACCATCGTACTGCGTGTAGTTCCAACCTCCAACGTCGTCGATGTAGTAGTAAGGAGCCAGCTGAATGGTCTTACCCTCCATCTTGTTGTGAGCCCAGAACGAGGGATCCTGCATCGAAGACCAGCCCCAAGGATGGCAACCGTAGATAGGCTGAGTAGAATCGCCCTGATAGTTCAGACCCAAGGGGAAGTCCTCGTAGAATGCCAGACCGTCCTCAATCCAGATATCCAGATTCTGAACGGTAGAACCCAGCGAAATCCAGTTGTCCCAATCGGCAGCGCCCTGAGGACTTGCCAGATACTCTGCATAAGGCTTCACCACGCGATAACGGTCGAAGCCTTCGGCCTTCAGAATCTCAACCTTAGCAACCACACCGTCGGGGTTAGCATCAGAGCCTGTAGCCCAAGCATCCACGAAGGTACCTGTGCCCAGCGACTGCCAAGTGTACTCCACACTGACGTTAACGGTTACTTTTTCGATATTGGTAGGACTCATGTTGACAGAATCGGTGTAAGCCAGCGTCAGCGCCAGCACCTTGCCAATCTCCAATGCAGAAACGTCGACAGTGATGTCAGTCTTAGCCTCACCAGACTTGAAGGTGAAACCAGACACACTGAAGCAGTCGGCAGCTTCTCCGTCAATAGTACCAGTAGCCGTTACACTTCCCGTAAAGTCACCAATGGTGTTGCTACGGTAGATGGGAATCTGGAACTGAGGGCTGCTGGTCTGAACAGCGGTGGCTGTAAGTTTCGCAGCGGCAAAGGTAATACCCTGTCCTTCATTGGAGCCATAGTACTCTGCACCGATATTGTCGGTATTGCAGGAAGCAAACAGCATGGAAACGCCTACTGCCAACCCGCATAAATATTTATTGATTCTCATAATAATATCCTATTTAATGTATTTACAACACTCTGATTATTACTCTGGATAGTCACCCGTCGGGTTCTGATCTGTTTCAACCTTCATGTTCTCGTTTCCGTCGAACTCAGCCTGCGGAATAGTGAGCACATTCATGTAAGCCTCAGGATCGTCGGTGGGTCTGCCAGTTAGCAGAGCAGCCTCAGGCCAGCCCTGAGCCTCGGTACGGATGAAGCCCTGCTTCAGGCGCTTCAGGTCGTACATACGGCCAAACTCACCCCACAGCTCAATACGGCGCTGGATCAGGATCTCCTCGAGCAGTGAACCCGTCTCGTCAGCAGGAGCAGACGTCTTGCCCAGGGCAGTACCAGTCTTGGTGGTCGTATAAGCGGCATCGCGACGGCTCATCAGCGCCATCAGGTCTTCCTTGGCAGCAGCCTCGTTGCCAGCGCGGCATTCAGCCTCAGCAGCGGTCAGATACATCTCCTCCACACGCATGAAGATGTAGTCGCCCAGCCAAGTAGAAGCATCAGAGAAGTGGAATTTCTCCTGCTGGTAGCTGTTGGTAGTATCCCACCAAGCCAGACGATCGTCTGTGGAAGACATCTTGGCATAGAGCTCAGCATTGATGCGCTTGGGAGCGGTCTGTGCATACGACTTACCACCCTCAAGGTCCATGTGAGCGAAGAAGCTGGCATACATACCAACCTGGTCGGCAATAATGCCTGCACCCCACATGACATTGTTAGCAGCGACATTGTTCGTGCCTGCGAACGAAGCCACGGGCAGAATAGTGCATCCGCTGGCGTCGATGGCAGCGTGAGCAGCAGTAGCAGCGTCATTCCACTTGTTCTCTACCAGGCAGATACGAGCCTTCAGAGCCTGTGCCACTGAATAGTCGATGTGGCTCTTGTCCTTGCGGGTAGTACCCTGAAGCAGCGTGACAGCTTCGTTGATGTCCTTGTCAATCTGGGCATACACCTCAGCATTGGTAGAACGGGGCTGACCCTTGGTCTCAGGCGACGTCGGCTCGATATAGAGAGGAACACACTTCTCGCTCTCGTGACCTACCAGCGTACGTGCAAAGTACTGAGACAGCATGAAATAGCTGTAGGCACGGATGGCATAAGCCTGTCCGATGACATAGTTCACCTCGCTGGGAGCACCGCCCATCGATTCCTTGGCAGCAATGATGTAGTTGGCATTTGCAATCCAGTTGTAGTAAGCATACCACAGGTCGTAGCTGCGCCATACACTAGATGAGAAACGGCTCTTTACGTTGTAGCAGGCGTCGAACCAGAACCAACCGGATCCCTGGGCACCCATCACGTGGTCTTCACCCATGACGTCGGCGCAGAGGGAATAAGCGGTAATACCGAAGCACTGGTGCGTGTTACCTGTCGTTGACCATCCTGCGGTGTACATCTCACGATAGATACCGTTCAGGGTCACCAACGCTGCATTGGCGTTGGCCAGCAGTCCCTGTCCAGACATCGACTGGGTGGGAGCGGTCTCAATTTGTTCCTTCGAGCAGGATGTCACAAGCATGCTACCTGCCAAAAGACCTAAACATGTATATTTGAATATCGATTTCATAACTTTTTCGTATTATATGTTTCTTTTCAAGTGTATTCAATATCCTTAGAACTTGAGCTCCAGACCAATAGTCCACGTCTTATTGGGCACATAGTTGTAATCCGTACCACCGCTGAAGTTGTACTGAGGATCCATACCGTCGAGATGCGACCAGATAGCCAGATTGTCGACAGAAGCGAATACGCGGAGGTTCTGCATGCCAATGCGGCGAATCAGGTTCGTGGGAATCGTGTAACCCAGCGTGATGTTCTTGATAGCAAAGTAAGAAGCATCAATCAGATAACGGTCTGTAACCAGGTTAGAGCTGGCAATCTCGACACGGGGAACATCCGTAACGTCGCCGGGCTGCTGCCAACGACGCAAAGCGTTCGAGTGCCATGTGCTGCTGAGATACCACAAATCCATCAAACTACCATAGTTGCTGTCGTACACCTTACCACCGATGCTATAAGTAGTCAAGATCGAGAGGTCGATACCCTTATAGCTCAGGTTGCTCGAGATGCTTCCGTAGAGGTCGGGGATACGGCTGTCAAGGTAATATTTTGATGCATTAGCTTCAGCTGTAGAACTGGTGATATACTCAGAACCGGGAATCATGTCGCCATTGTCGTCCTTCTTGTAAGCCCAGTAAAGCTGTGCACCTGTTGCAGGATCAACACCAGCCGACTTAGCCATGTAGAATGTATTCAGAGGCATACCTTCCTTGATGACACGAACACCCTTGATGATTTCAGGCGACTCATTGGTCAGTTTCAGCACCTTGTTGCCGACGGTAGAACCCATCCAGGTCAAATCCCAGCGCAGGTCCTTGGTCTTCACAGGCGTTACGCCAATCTCCATCTCGACACCCGTGTTGCGCATGTCACCCACGTTGGCGTTGTAACCAGTGAAACCGGTCGACAGAGCCATCGGGTATTCCAGCAGCATGTCGGTAGTCTTCTTATAGTAGTATTCGAAGCTGAAGCGTACACGCTGATCGAACAGGGTACCCTCCAAACCGATGTTGAAGTTGTTGTTCTTCTCCCAAGAAACGTCCTTAGTCTCCAGCGTAGACACCACAGCACCGATGTTGTTACCATTGTTCCAACCCAGCTCATAGAGGCTCTGCCAAAGGTAGTAGTTCGAGTAGCCGTCGCTGTCGAGGATGTCATCGTTACCCTGCTGACCATAGCTGGCCTTGAACGACAGGTTGTCAATCCATGTAATGTCTCTCATGAAGTTCTCCTTCGAGATACGCCAGTTACCACCGATTGACCAGAACGTACCAGTCCAGTTGTCCTTGTAGAAACGCGAAGAAGCATCACTACGCAGTGAGAACGACAGATAGTACTTATCGTCGTAGTTGTAATTAACACGGCTCAAGAACGAATTGATACGATAGTTGTCAGAGTAAGAGCTGGCCTCGTACATGTTGGCTGCCGGGCCGAGTTCGTAGATACCGTCTACGAGGTTGGTACGACCGGCGGTCAGATATCTGTAGTTGTAGGCATACCACTCATGACCCAGCATCACGTCGATGTTGTGACGTTCGAAGGTGCGGTTCCAAGTGAGCAGCTCGTTGAAGGTGTAGCTCTGAGTACGATAGTTGTACTTCTGAATCAAACCACCCGAGCTAGCCTGATTACCATGATACATATTCATGTAGCGCATGCGGTTCTGGTTCTCGTAGTCGAAACCGAAGTTCACGCTCAGCTTCAGACCCTGCAGCCAACCGGCAGAAGCGTCGTCAGTACCCAGCACGATACCGGTACGTGCACCGGCAATGTCGCGGATACGCTCACCCTTGTCGTCATACAGACCACCCAGGGGGTTATAGTCGTTGACGCTACCGAAACGGCGGCCCAGGTCACTGTCACCGTAGTCATACTGTGCTTCACCAGTCTCACTGAGCAGGTTGTTACCCTGCATATCCTTCAGATAAACGGGGAAGATAGGCGATACAAACTGTGAGGAGTACCATACGTTAGAAGTAGAAGTGCCGTCATAGTCGTTGGCATTCGAGATAGAGTGAGCCAGCGTGGTGCTCAAGTTAGCACGGAACCACTTGGTCACCTCGGTGTCCACACTCAGACGGGCATTGTAACGCTGGAAGTTGGTGGTCTTCAAAATACCATCCTCGTTCACGTAACCCAGTGACAGCATGTACTTGGTCTTGTCAGAACCGCCGCTGATCGAGAATTGATGCTCGTGACGCAGGGCGTTCTTATTCTCGATGGCATCCATCCAGTTCTCGTCCCAGGCAGCCTGTGCGTCAGCACGAACCTGACCGGTAGCGGGATCGATGATGGTGTCCCAAGTATAGTTCTTGAACGGGTTGTAGTGCTCACCACCCAGGTTCAGACCCAGCTGGTTGCGACCATATTCCTCAGCATCAGCCCAAGTGTAGCCGTTTCCGAAGTAAGCCTGGTTGCGCAGAGCCTCGTAAGTCAGCTGCACAAACTCCTTCTGGTCCACCAGGTCGTAGCGCTTCTGGGCACGGTTTGACCAACCGACGGTAGAACGCCACGTTACCTGAGCCTTACCTTCCTTACCCTTCTTGGTAGTAATCATCACCACACCGTTGGCACCGCGGGCACCATACAGAGCACCGGCAGAAGCATCCTTCAGCACAGTCATCGACTCCACGTCAGCGGGGTTCAGCGAGCTCAGCGAACCATCGTAAGGCACACCGTCAACCACGTACAGAGGAGCAGAAGAAGCGTTGATAGAACCATAACCACGGATACGGATGCTGGGAGCAGAACCGGGCTGACCGTCGGCAGATGTCATCTGCACACCGCTTACCTGGCCCTCAAGACCCTTGGCAACGTTGGTGATAGGACGAAGCTCGATTTTCTCACCGCCTACGCTCTGGGCAGAACCGGTGAACGACGATTTCTTCGTTGTACCATAAGCCACCACAATCACTTCGTCGAGTGCTGTCTGGTCGCTCGTCAGCACGATGCGCATGTTGGGACGGGCGCTCACCTCAATGGGTTCCATACCGATGTAAGTAATGCGCAGCACGTTCTTGCCGGCAGGACATGTCAGCGAGAACTTACCATTAGCGTCTGTTACAGTACCAACCTGAGTTCCCACTACGAGAACGGAAGCACCGATGACGGGCTGTCCGTCTTCCTGAGAGGTAACAGTACCGCTAACCTTTGTCTGGGCCAGAGCCACTCCTACCATGAGGAACAGACTGACCAGAATCATTGTTAATCTTTGTTTCATAAATCTCTCTCGTTTTGTTTATATTAATACTAATTATATATTGATGTACGTGTACATTATCATATAGCAGTATGCTGGTTTTACGCCTTTTCCAACGAAATCGACCGTGCAAAGATAATATATAAGTTTCTAAAAAACAAATAAAATTATAAAAAATACACATTTTGGCACGAAAAGTTAACTAAAATCAGCCATTTTGGTACTTTTTTATGCGTTTTTCATGCATTATTATTGTATTTTGTTAATACTAAAAAGCGTTTTTTCAACGTTTGTTCCTGAAGAAGTCCTGCATCAGCTGTCGGCATTCCTCCTCCAGAACACCGCCAACGACGCTGCATTTGGCATGCAGGGCATGAGGAGCATGGTCCGTATAGCCCCGTTTTTCGTCACGACAGCCATAGACGATGCGGGGAACCTGGCTCCATCCCAAGGCCCCGGCACACATCACGCAGGGCTCAACAGTGACGTATAGCGTACAGTCCGTCAGGTACTTCCCGCCTAACTCGTTGGCAGCCTGTGTGATAGCCTGCATTTCGGCATGAGCCGTCACGTCGTGCAGCGTCTCTGTCAGGTTATGCGCCCGGGCAATCACATGATCCCGACACACCACCACTGCACCGATGGGAATCTCGCCCTCAGCCATCGCTGCTTCAGCCTCCTGCAAGGCCTTCCGCATATACAATTCGTCTTTTCTTTTCTGTTCGTCTGTTATCATGCTGCGAAGGTACAAATAAAAATCGGACCGACAAAATAGTCAGCCCGAAATTTTCCCATTTTCACCATCTTTTTTCAGTCGCCGCGTAATCAGCTTTACGTAGTAGTCCAGTCCGAAGATGCTGCCCACCAGCAGGAAGGCCTGCGCCACGTAAACCAGTAGTCCATTCGACACGTCGTCAATCACGACTACCTGGTAAGCCACGAGTGCAATGCTGCTCACAATCAGCAGCACTGCACAAGTGTATTGAGAGATCAGAAAGCCTTGTTTCATCACAGCATCGTTACTGCGGCTCCGCCAGCAGCACCAACAATGAGACTCAGCAAGTACTCCAGCACCTTAAGCAAGATTTTGACCTTTGGATTCATAAGCTAAAACTTTCGAAGTTCAACTTTCACTCAAAAGGAAAGCGCCCGAAGGCGCTAACCTTTTAGGAGCCGGTCTCGAAGCCGCCGCTGCCGCCGGTGCCCTTAGTGAACACCTTCGAAGTCACCTGGCTGCTCACACCGTCCTTGATGGCGATGGCCTTGATGGTCGTAGTCTCATCGATGGTGAAGGGCTGGGTGTACAACGTGTCGTTGGCGTCGGGATCGTCACCATTCTCCGAATAGTAGATGGTTGCGCCGTCAGGACCGCTGATGCTCACCTGGCTGGTCTCCTCGAACGGAGTAGTACCGCTAATCGTAGGTGCTGCTACCGTGTTCTGCTGACTCTGCGAACCGGAGTTCTGCGAACCACTGCCACCTTGGTTTTCACTCCCCTCGCCCGTTGGAGAGGGGTCGGGGGTGAGGCTTCCCTTCAACTCAGCCACTGCGGTGGCAATGGGCTTCAGCGTCTGCACCTTCTTCTCCTTGCCGTTGACGGTCACCGTCACGGTGTCGATGATGTTACGCAGCTCCAGCGAGCAACGGTTCTTGAACTGCGGACCGCACAGGTTGTCCAGCTTGGTCGAATCGGGCAGGAATCGGATGTGAATAGCCTTCACGATGTCGTTCGGGTTCAGTCCGTCCATTGCTGCGATGTTCAACACTGCGGCATCCTTGGCCACCTCGGCGGTGGGGTAGAAGGTTCCCAGGCTTCCCAGCTGTACAGGCACACCCTGCGCCACCAGTTCGGGCAGACAGTCGGTAATCTGGAGCAGCACACCCTCGACGATCGAACGTCCGTAGATGCTTCCGTGATCCACCATGTGCTGTGCGAAACCGCGCAACGAAAGGGTCTTCTGCGTGTCTACCTCGGGGTAGTACTTACCGTAGCCCGCGTTCGTGCTGATCTTGTTCTTACGAAGGTTAATACCCAATGCAATTTTCTCTACTGCCATAGTTTTAAATTTTTGGTCGAAAAGGTTAAACAATTGGTTTGTTGTGTGTTTTTCAGATGAAGAGCAAGTTTATAGAGTTGCATCTTCACTGAGGGTGCAAAAGTGGGGGCAAGGTAGGTGGATTCTGACTCGCTTGGCCTTCGCAGATCAGCCACATTCGCCATTGCTTTTCCTCGATTGCGATGCAAAGGTACGAATAATTATTAATACCTTAAAATAATATGCCATTATTTTTTCCGAAAATAACACCCAATCTCTCGGAACGCCTCTAAATAAAGGGGCTCCGAGAGGCCGAAATTTTATTTTTTTCGTGAATCATGGGGACTGGAACTGGTGAATCATGGGGACTGGAACAATGATAGCAGCGCAGCGAAGATCAGGGTTCCTGTCCCCTGTGATTCGCATCCGGCGAAGCCGGAAAATCCCCCGGTGATTCGCATTCGGCGAAGCCGGAAACATGAAAATCCTTTACATATTTTTCGCCCTTATTTTCTTACTCCCTCCTGAACCATGAACCCTTAACCCTTCACCGTTCACCCTCTTCCTTTGCGCGCGGCGCTTACTACTACTAAAAAGGCGGTTTACTTCTTTTCGATTGGCCGTTTAGTAGTAGTAGATTGAAATCGGTGTTTTTGAGGGTCAAAAAGGCAAAGTCGATGACAGATGACAGATGACAGTTTATTTGGCGAGCAAATTACTGCAAATGCGAAATTTTCTTACAAAAGATAGTATTATATATATAATATATATATTATATAATATAATAAACTTTTTCTTCCCCTTTTTACCCCCTTGCTGAGAAAACTGTCATCTGTCATCTGTCATCGTTCGGGCAAGGTTTGATGAATTGTTAAATTTGTGTTAAAGTCGGAGGGTGTATCGACTTTTGAAACACCCTTAGTCGTATATTTGCACCGTCCTTCGCGACAATAAATTTGTAATAACTCTAAAAACTTTGAATTATGATGTGGAAATTTAACATTGTCAAGACCATCGTGACTCCAATAGAGTTGGAGGCAGAAAACTTTGTAGAGGCTTTAAGCAAAGCCCAGACTCTGGCATCAGAGGTAGATACAGACCACGGGACTGTGAATTATACGATAGACACAAGACCTTCGGATTCTCAGATAAAATGGGCTGATCATTAAGAACGGGAACAAGAATCGCAAAAATGATTTGGAGATATAAATAATTTCACCCGAAACGCATATATGAAACCTGCACAGATTTTCAATCAGTACATCTGGATTATCAACACGCTCAAGACTTGTGGTAAACTCACCCTGGCGCAACTGGACCAGAAGTGGCGGGATGCCAAGAAGGCCGAAGGCAATCCGTTGCCGCGATCGTCGTTCAACCGGCATCGCGACGCCATTCGCGACATGTTCGGAGTCGACATTGAGTGCGAGCCCAATACGTACAAATACTACATCAGCAACCCCGAGGTGCTGAACAACGACTCGATCGAGCGGCATCTGTTCTCAACACTCGCCGTTCACGGGATGCTGGCTGACAGTGCCTCGATTCGCGACCGCATCCTGATGGAGTATGCCCCCGCTGGCGAGGAGTTTCTGGAACCTATCATCCGCGCCATGAAGACTGACCACAGGCTGCGTATGGGCTATAAGAAGTTTGAAGACGAGGGTTACGTGAAGACCGTCTGCCCCTACGCCCTGAAGCGTTCGCAGCAGCGTTGGTATCTGTTGGCGAAGAACGAAAAGGAGCAGTTGCGATGCTTTGCGCTCGACGACCGCATGAACATGATGGAGCCTACTGACGAGACGTTCGATATGCCTGAAGATTTCTCGCCGGAGGGTTATTTTGCAGATTATTTCGGTGTGCTGACCGTCGACATTCCTATGGCTCATGTCGTGGTGCGTGCCTACGACCGTACGCCCTACTATCTGCGCACGCTGCCGCTGCACCACTCGCAGCGTGAGCTGCAGTCGGGCGACAACTATACCGACTTTGCGTTCGACATCCGTCCTACCGACGATTTCCTGAACAAATTGTTCTCGTACCGCAAGGGCATCGAGGTATTGGAACCTGCCGACGTCCGACAAAGAATGAAGGATATGATAGCCGAGATGGCTCAGTTATATAAATAACTAAAAATGAGATTTTCAAATGAAAAAAGAAAAATTGTTTGAGATTAAGTCCTGGCGCGATGATGTCAGGAGCGGATTGGACCGCGAGAAGGACCTCATCAGTAAAAGATGTAATGAGGTGAATGCCTATGACCATCTGTTGGATGCGTTGGATGAAGTGTTTGAAGAGGTTGACGATCTCACCGAGAAGGTGGAAAGGAAACAGGAGGAGATTGACGACCTGGAGGAGCAGCTGGAGCAGAAGGATGCCGAGATAGCCGACTTGCGGCGGCAGTTGCTGGAGGCGCAGAACGAGCATCTGGAGTCGGAGCGGCAGCACCTGGAGGCCGAGGTGAATGCGAAGCCTATGGAGATTCATAATCACTTCGGCGCGGGCAGCAACTCGCAGGTGTTTAACGACAAGGTGAACGGTCGGTTCACTAAGCAGGTAAAGAAGGACAAGAAAGATAAAAAGGACAAAAAGAACAGACAATGGAAGAAAATCGTCAGAAAAATGTTGTAAACAACTTTGAGGCAGGCTCGAACTGCCAGGTGTTTAACGGTAACATCACGGGCTGCACGTTCGCTATGCCGGGCTCGTCGGTGACGCAGCAGGCGGCAGCAAGCGAGGCGATGGCAGAGACGGTGGAGAGGGTCGAGACTGTTGAGATTCCCGAGGTGCTGGCCAGTAGTAAACTATGGGAAAAGGTGGTCGATGCGGGTTTGGTGGACGACAATGGTCAGCCTACCGTATCGCGCCCTGAGGCTGCGCTGATGGCCGATATGATTGCCGAGCGACTTGGCATCGCCCATAAGTGGAAGTTGTTCGAGACGCTTTGGCATCGGAATAACATGCGGGGCGATTATAATACAGCGCTCAACCAAAGGAAGTCGATTGCTTTCCAAGAAAAAATTAAGAAACTATTAAGCTGATAATCAGTCGTTTGCGATAAGCCGTACCCCCTACGCGTACCCACTGCGTAGGGGGTTTTTGTTTTTTTTTCGCCGTACCTTTGCACCGTCGAAAGTTGATAATCAACAAATCGACGGTGATCTTTGAGCTTCGCTCGAAAATCGGTTTCGCCTCAACAAAGCTCAAGCAAGCTTGGCTCTGTATTCGGCTCACGCGATCTTTGACATATTGATACAACCGAAGAGAGAGAGTTAGTTAACGTACGTGTATGCGTACATAGTTATTTACATTTAGACAAGATAAAAATATGATGCAGAAAACAAAGATTTATTTAGTAGGAACACTTCAGGATCTGGCCAATATGTTTGATCCGGAAGAGAAAGACAACGAGAGTGTATTAACCGACCGACTGATGTTTAATTAAGGTATGGGAAGAAGTAAGAAGATTACGGAAACGAAGTACCTGACGAACGAGTTCGGGGTTACGATCAAGGTCTGCTGTGCCTCGTGTCAGTTCAGACAGCTGAAAACCGAGCAGCGCACCTGTGAGAAGAAAAAGCGAGCAGTAGATTCGAGTGAGGTTTGCTTGCACTGGAAACTGGGCGACCGGCTGGTCAATGCTGGAAAGACCAAGGGGAAGGTGCAGCGAAGACAATATCAGAAATTCCTGCTGGAGATACGTGAGAAGGAGAGCCGATACAAGGAGATGGGGCTGCCCATCAAGGCAAAGACGCTGGATGAGATTCATGCGGAGTTTGAAAGCAAGTTCGGTTCGAGATTCAGGGACTTAGGACAGTAAACATAGTATTAACACATTTCGACAAAAGAAAAACATTATGAAGACAAGTGAGAAATTAAAGAATCAGTTGATGGTATTTGAGGGTTTGCGTACTTCGGCTTATACGGACGCAGCTGGTGTGTTGACCATCGGTTACGGTCATACGAAGGGTGTCAAGCAGGGTGACAAGATCTCGCCGTTCTGGGCGCAGGAGTTGCTGCAGATGGATATCGATGAAACCGAGAAAGAGGTCAAGGAACTGGGTGTTGCCCGTACCGAAGGACAGCTGGATGCGCTGGTGTCGTTTGCCTTTAACGTGGGCATCGGGCGATTGAAAGAGTCTACGCTACTGAAAGTCATTCGTGAAGGGAGTTCGAAGAACCAGATCAAGAAGGAGTTCAAACGATGGGTTTATGCCGATGGTAAGCGCCTGAAGGGACTGGAGCTGCGTCGCGAATGGGAAGCTAGGCGCTTTTTCGAATGAAAAAGCTAAATAAGAAATAAAAATTAAAGAATTATGGAAACAAAAATCATGAAGGTAGTGGCGCAGGGTGAGACTTTTACTGTGCCGAGTAAGAAAAGTGAGAACGGCCAGCTGGCCAAGTGTGTAATCCGTTTGAAGGAGCTGAACGATTTCGGCGACGAGATCATTGCGACGATGCTGGGTAACCAGGCTTCCTGTCGCTTTGCCATCGGGACTGTCGTAGCGGTGAACCTGAGGATGGGAACCCACGAGAACAACGGGCAGTTCTATCAGGACATTACAGTTAACGACATCAGGGAGGTTTAACTTTGAAATGAGGAATGTGGAATGAGGAATGGTCGCCTGCGGCGATGATCAATGAATAATTGAGCAGGCTGCGATTAAGCGAGGGCAGAGCCATGCTTGCATGGGCTATGCCGAGCGTGAGCAGGCTGACCATAGGTCAATTCTACATTCAACCATCGCAGCGAAGCGAGAATCATTCAACATTCAACACTTAACATTCAACATTAACTAATAATTTTCGACTATGAGAAAGTATTAATGAGTAAGAAGCAGAACATGGTGATGCTGTCGGCAGAGGTAGCAGTCACAAAGATGGAGAACGGGTTGCGTTATGTGCAGATTTTGCCGGAGAACCCACGTGTAGGAATGGTAGAGCCGTTTTGCACTCGAGGCCGGGGACAGATGCTGTCCAATGGCACCTTCGACTTCGTGCAGACGAAACGCCACAGGTGCAAGCCCGAATTCAAGGGGCCGCATATCAGCCTGTCGTACGGGGCAGACGGCTTCGATAGGGTGGTGTTTGTACTGCCCAACGAGCAGCGCGAGGAATTTGCGAAGATCTACCAGAAGGAGTCGGCAATGGTCTTGGCCTACATGAGCGAACATTTTTACCATAAGAAGAACACTAAGAAGAGCGTATGACACAACAAATTGCAGGAAACAGTCAGCACACGGGAGGCAGGCGGAACCGTGGGTATGCTGAAAGTTGGACTCGGGAGCAGCTGGACGGGCTGCTCTCCGAGGACTGGCTGAAGAAGATGGTCGCCGACATCCGCGGGGGCGACGAGAAGCTGAAGGACAAGCTGCCGTTTATCTGTCCGCACTATTCAGCCTTTAACAACAACCACCGGGCGCAGAAGGACATCATCCCCGAGGCATTTACGTTTATGACGTGCGTCGATGTGGACGACCTGAAGCTGGTCGGGAAAGCCATCAAGAACACCAAGGCCGTCATTGCCGACGAGATGTCCGACTGGCAGGACCTGGTGCTGCGTATGGACTATTCGGCACGCAAGAAACTGCACATCTGGTTGCGGTTGCCCATCGGAAAGACCATCGGGGAAACGCAGGAAGCGTTCTGTAAGGAGATCGACATCCCCTACGACGAGAGCTGCGTCACACCTGAACGGTACATCTATCTGACGGGCATCGAAGAGGAGATCTATCGTTCGGAGCATTGGCTCGAGGCCATCCCTGAGGCAGAGTTGGAGGAACGCCGAGAGGCTTTCTTGATGCGAGGGTTGGACGTCGATGGACGCAAGCTTGTTTCTAATTCTAAGGAGATAAGGAGTCAAGGAGATGGTTTAACGAACACGAATCTCACGAATGACACGAATAATAAAACTCCTAATCTCCAAAACTCCTTAGAATATACGCCTGCGGATGACAGGACGATGTATATCTTCCGTGAGTGCATGAAGGAAGAGGGAGTTTCGGAACGTGACCTGGTGGACGAAGGCGGACGGCACAACTCTGTGAAGATGGTGCTGAGTCAATGTAACCAGCTGCTGACGCAGGATGAAACGCTGGGAGTCCTGAAGGAGATGATGCCCGACCACTGGGATGATGACAACATCAAGGACTTGGTAAAAGCTTATTATACAGACTACTATAATAAGAACCAACGACTGACGGCATTCCAGAAGAAGGTGTTTAGGGAAAGCAAGCGACTTGCTTTGGCTGCTGACGATCAGACTTCAGATAATGCCCAAAATCAGGATACGCCCCCTGAGATGCCGGAGAAGAAGCCCAAGCTGATAGAGCTGATTACCAGCCGGACGCCCGACATCTACAAGGCTGCTGTAGCCCATGCGGCATTTCCGTCGTTGGCAACGCATTTGTGCGGAGTGCGCTTCACCTACACCGACAACGTGGAGCATGAGGCCACGCTGATGAACTGCCTGATGGCTGGTACGGGTGCCGGTAAGGGCTGTATCGACGAGCCGATTCGCCACATCATGGCCGACATCAAACACCGCGACGAAGAGAACGAACGCCGTGAGGCGGAGTGGAAGAAGGACTGTCAGAAGAAGGGTGCCAACAAGGATAAGCTGGTTCGTCCGGAAGGACTGGTTATCCAAATGATAGACCCCGACATGACGAAGCCCGCACTCGTGACGCGTATGGACGAAGCCGAAGGACACTTTGTCTATGTCAAGCTGAACGAGTTGGATTTGTTCGAGCAGCTGAAAGGTCAGACTGGCAAGCAGCACTTCCAGCTGATGTGTCTGGCTTTCGACCCGGGTGCAGAATACGGTCAAACGCGTATCGGAACGCAGTCGGTAACGGCGCGTCCCGTCTGCCGCTTCAACTGGAATGCCTGTACGACGATTCTGAAGGGTAGGAAGTTTTTCAGTCGTGTGCTGACCGACGGTCCCATCTCGCGCATCAACTTCTGTACAATCCCCGAGACGGAGATCGGTGCCGAGCAGCCCGTCTATGGTGCTTACGATGTGGCGTTCGACGAAGCCCTGAAGCCGTATATCGACAACCTCGTGTCGGCTCGCGGACTCATCGACTGTCCACAGGCCACGAAACTGGCCAAGAAGCTGCAGCAGGAGTGTGCCGAGTTTGCCCGTCTGAGCCAAAGTGAAGTCTACTGGAACCTGTCGCATCGCGCTTGCGTCATTGCCTGGCTGAAGGCCTGCGTCTTGTATGTCGCCAACGGTCAGAAGTGGGAAACGTCAATCGAGGACTTCATCCGCTGGTCGCTGAACTACGACCTTTGGTGCAAGATGCAGTTCTTCGCAGCCGACATCGAGAAGGCTGTTAATGGCGAAAGCGACCGCATCGGCTCTCGCGGCCCGCGTAATCTGCTGGAACTGCTGCCCGATGAATTTACCATCGAAGATGCCAAGCGTGTCCGCCAGCAGCAAGGGCTGAATAGCGCAAAGGTCAGAAACATGATTAGTGCTTGGAAATGTCGGGGCTACATATTACAGATGACAGATGACAGTTTTCAGAAGAGCGATAGATTCAAGAAATAAGGATTAAAAATAAGAAAAATCGGGCTGATGTGAGGTCAGTCCGATTTTTATTCGTACATTTGCATCGTGAACTGGAAAATCATACATATTGACGAGACGGACTCCACGAACCGGTGGGTGAAGGATCATGGGGACGGTTCTCGTGATCCAGTCGTCTGGGCGGATTACCAGACATCGGGACGGGGATGCGGCACGAACCGGTGGGAATCGGAACGGGGCAAGAACCTGCTGTTCTCGATACTGCTGCACCCAACGCAAATAGTTGCCGCTAAGCAGTTCCACATTTCGATGGCCATATCGCTGGCCATCTGCGAGGCACTAGGGCAGTATATCGGTGACCTGAGCATCAAGTGGCCCAACGACATCTACTGGCGCAACGGTAAGATCTGCGGTATACTGATTGAGAACACCCTGAAGGGGAACACCATCAAGGACAGCATTATCGGCGTGGGGCTGAACGTGAACCAGCGAACGTTCCATAGCGACGCCCCCAACCCCGTGTCGCTGTGGCAGATAGCAGGACAGGAAACGGACCGCGAACAGCTGTTGAAGGACATTCTGAACTGTCTGGACCGCTATCTGTATCACGACATCAAGGCGCAATACTGTTCCATGCTCTATCGTCGCAAAGGTTTCCACCCATATACCGACAAGGATGGCGTCTTCATGGCTGAAATCGTCGACGTAGAGGACGACGGCCACTTGTTGCTTCGCGACGACAGCGGCAACGACAGGCGCTATGCATTCAAAGAAGTAACTTTTATTATATAAGATTATGGCAAGATTCAAGAGAATTCTCCTGAAGCTCTCGGGTGAGAGTCTGATGGGTAAGCAGGGCTACGGCATCGACCCTGAGCGTCTGGGCGACTATGCACGCCAGATTAAGGAAGTGAGCGAGATGGGCGTGCAGATTGGTATCGTCATCGGTGGCGGAAACATCTTCCGCGGACTGAGCGGAAGCCAGAAAGGCTTTGACCGCGTGAAGGGCGACCAGATGGGTATGTGTGCTACGGTGATTAACTCGCTGGCACTGAGCTCGGCACTGGGCGCAGTGGGCGTGAAGAACAAGGTGCTGACGGCTATCCGCATGGAGCCCATCGGCGAGTTCTACACCAAGTGGAAGGCCATTGAGGCTATGGAGCAGGGCTATGTGTGCATCTTCTCGGCAGGAACGGGATCACCCTACTTCACCACCGATACGGGTTCATCGTTAAGAGGAATAGAGATTGAGGCCGACGTGATGCTGAAGGGTACCCGCGTGGACGGCGTCTATACGGCAGACCCCGAGAAAGACCCCACAGCGACGAAGTTTGACGCCATTACTTATAAAGAGGTGCTTGCACGCGGTCTGAAGGTGATGGACCTGACTGCCATCTGCATGTGTCAGGACAACAACCTGCCCATCTACGTGTTCAATATGGACGTAGTGGGTAACCTGAAGAAAGTGATGGATGGTGAGGAGATTGGTACGCTAGTACATAATTAATGCATAATTCATAATGCATAATGCATAATTCATAATTTATAATGCATAATTAGGCCTCTTCAACGAACTCGACGTATTCGCCCTCGGAGTCATCGAAAATCTTCTTGTTTTCGCGATTCTGATGATGGTGGTCGATAATGGTCTCGCCCGTTGCCGTTTCCGTGCGACGGGCGTTTTCGTTATCAGTGGTCTGGTAGCTCTCCGTAGACTGACTATCGCGCGTATGCTGGTTACTCTGGGCCCGCTGACTATACTGCTGACGCTTACGTCCCGTTTCGTTGCGCAGGCGCTGTTCACGCAAATCGGCAGCCTCCTCGACAGCCTTCTTGGCATCCTTGATACTCTTCAGAATCCGACTGCCAACCAGCATCAAAACGAAAACAATGAGAAAGAAAATGAATAAAAGGATTGCCATAAGCTTATAGGTTTGTAGTTATTGTTGTAGTTATTATTTCTTTTGTTGTGAGTTATTGACGATGGAGAGCAACACATACCATGCGATGATGGCCGCTAAGCCGCTGATACCCATCAGTATCAACAAAGGAATACAGGTCAGCAGGAATACGTATTTGATTTCGTTGCCTTGCCAACCCCACGTCTTGAATTTTAGGGCAAACATGGGAACTTCGCTAACCAATAAGTAGCTACAGAATAGCACCATAGCCAAGATGATCCACACGGCATAAGGCAGACTACTGAGCCAATCGCCACTACCCACAATCAACGCGCCCCAGAACAGGGCATTGGCTGGTGTTGGGAGTCCGATGAATCCCATGGCCTGCCGCTCGTCAAGATTAAACTTCGCCAGTCGCAGGGCCGAGAATGCCGCCATGATGAAGGCCAAGAAGGGTATCAAGGGGAAATGGATGTGGAAAGAGCACAGGAAACTGAACACCATTGCCGACGGTGCAAAACCGAAGGTGATATCGTCGGCCAGCGAGTCGAGTTCCTTGCCGATGGGGGAACTGACATGCAACAGGCGGGCCGTCATGCCGTCGAAGAAATCGAATACAGCACCAATAACAATAAATAGCAATGCCATCTTATAATCTGAATCGAAGGCAAAATAAGTCGCTATGCACCCTGAAATCAGATTCAGACAAGTAATCGTATTGGGGATATGCTTCTTCATAATTGTCAATTATCAATTATGCCATTTTGGCAATCACGGTTTGGTCGCCCGTTGTCGGCTGGTCCATTGTGACACAAGCCTTTGCTGTTAACGGGAGATATACATCGACACGCGAACCCAGCTTGATGAATCCCAGGTGCTCGTCAATGTAGCATTCTTCACCGTCCTTGGCATAAGTCACGATACGACGGGCCATAGCACCGGCAATCTGGCGTACCAGCACTTCCTGTCCGTCGGGCGTCTCGATCATGATGTCGGCATGTTCGTTTTCCTCGCTGGCCTTGGGGAGCCACGCCTTGTGGTAGTTGCCGTCGAAATGCTTGACGAACTTAACTTTGCCGTCAACGGGGAACCAGTTGGCATGAACGTTCAAAGGACTCATGAAGATGCTGATCATGAGGCGCTTGTCGTGAAAATAGTCGTTCTCCTCGGCCTCCTCGACGACCACTATCTTACCATCGGCAGGGGCCACGACCATTTTTTCGGTGTCGCCATTGAAGTAGCGAATCGGACAACGATAGAAATTCAGGACCATCAGCCATGCAGCGCCAAAGACGACAGCAAAGGCAATGGCAGGCACAAGTCCCACGAAATAATGCAGTCCGAGGGTGATGCCAATAACGACAATGGCACTCAGCATCAGCTCGCTGGTACCCTCGCGGTGTATGCGTATTTTCTTCAGTTTCTTTATTCTTGCTCCCATGAGTTAGCTTTTTCAGTTTTATATTTCTCACACCTAAAGGTATGAGTGTGGCGTTGCAATCACCATGCAAAGGTACACCTTTTTTGTTAATCTTACAAATTTTTCACGTTATTCTTTTGGTAATCTCGGTTTTTTGGCGTATCTTTACACCTCAAAAAAGAGAAAATAGCACATTTATGGAAGATTTCGTACATCTGCATGTACATACATACTACTCTATTCTGGACGGTCAGTCGAGCATCAAACGCCTGGTTGACAAGGCCATAGGCAACGGCATGCGAGGCATGGCGATTACCGATCATGGCGACATGTTCGGCATCAAGGAGTTTCACGACTATGTCGGCGGCATCAACAAAGGCCGCAAGAAAGAAGGCTTGGAACCCTTCAAGCCCATCTTTGGTTGTGAGATGTACGTTTCACGCTATGGTTCCAAGTTACTCAAGGACGACAAGAAGCACCAGAGTGGCTATCACCTCATCGTGCTGGCCAAGAACTATAAAGGCTACAAAAACCTCATCAAGCTGGTGAGCCGTTCGTGGGTAGACGGTTTCTATATGCGTCCACGTACCGACCGCGAGGACTTAGAGAAATACCACGAAGGGCTCATTGTCTGTTCAGCCTGTATCGCCGGTGAAGTGCCCAAGAAGATTCTGAATGGCGACATTGCCGGAGCCCGCGAAGCCATTGAGTGGTATCATCGTGTGTTTGGTGACGACTACTATCTGGAGTTACAGCGTCACGAGGTAAAAGACCCCACCATCCGTGCCAACCGCGAGACATTCCCCATGCAGGAGAAAGCCAACAAGGTGTTGATTGAGCTGGCTCGTGAATATGGCATCAAACTGGTGTGTACCAACGACGCCCACTTCGTGGATCAGGAGAATGCCGAGGCCCACGACCATCTGTTGTGTCTGGCCACTTCGAAGGACTTGGACGACCCCACGCGAATGCTCTATTCGAAGCAGGAGTGGTTTAAGACCCGTGAAGAGATGAACGAGGTCTTTGCGGATGTTCCTGAGGCATTGTCGAATACACTTGAGATACTGGATAAGGTCGAAATCTACAGCATCGACCACGACCCGATTATGCCTTTTTTCCCCATTCCCGAGGAGTTTGGAACTGAAGATCAGTGGCGTCAGAAATTCACCGAAGAAGACCTGTTCAAGGAGTTCACCAGCGATGAAAACGGAGAAAACCAGTTGCCGCGCGAGGAAGGTGAGGCGAAGATCAAGAAGCTGGGTGGTTACGACAAGCTGTACCGCATCAAGTTTGAGGCCGACTATCTGGCCAAGCTGGCCTACGAAGGCGCCCACCGCATTTATGGTGAGGAACTTTCAAAAGAAGTCGACGACCGCATCCGTTTCGAGCTGCACATCATGAAGACGATGGGTTTCCCCGGCTACTTCCTGATTGTGCAGGACTTCATCAACTCTGCCCGCGACGAATTGGGAGTGATGGTAGGTCCGGGACGTGGTTCTGCAGCTGGTAGTGTCGTAGCTTACTGCCTGGGAATCACGAAGATAGACCCACTGAAGTACGACCTGCTGTTTGAGCGTTTCCTGAACCCCGACCGTATCTCGTTGCCCGATATCGATACCGACTTCGACGATGACGGCCGCGGGCGTGTGCTGAAGTGGGTGGAGGACAAGTATGGTCACGAGAACTGTGCCCACATCATCACCTATGCCACGATGGCCACGAAGAACTCCATCAAGGACGTGGCCCGTGTGGAAAAAGTGCCCCTTGGCATCACCAATGCCCTGTGTAAGGCCATTCCCGACCGTCTGCCCGACGGCATGAAGATGAATCTGCCCAACGCCATCAAGTGTACCCCCGAGCTCCGTGAGGCAGAGGCCTCGAATGATCCGGCCCTGCGTAACACCATCAAATATGCCAAGATGCTCGAAGGTACCGTTCGTGGTACGGGCATCCACGCCTGCGGATTCATCATCTGTCGCGACCCGATATCCGAGTGGGTACCTGTCTCAACAGCCGACGATCCCGACTTCAAGGATACCAAGACCAACTGTACGCAGTACGACGGTCACGTCATCGAGTCGACAGGACTTATCAAGATGGACTTCCTAGGACTGAAGACGCTGTCGGAGATGAAGGAGTGCTGTGCCGTCATCAAACAGACACGAGGCATTGACGTCGACCTGGACACCATCCCCATCGACGACCCCAAGACCTTCGAACTCTACCAGCAGGGACGCACCATCGGCACGTTCCAGTTCGAGTCGAACGGCATGCAGAAATACCTGCGTGAGCTGCATCCCACCGTATTCGAGGACCTCATTGCCATGAATGCTCTCTACCGTCCGGGACCTATGGACTACATTCCCGACTTCATCAAGCGTAAGAACGGACTGGAGCCCATCACCTACCCCATTCCCTGCATGGAGAAGTACCTGAAAGACACCTACGGCATTACCGTCTATCAGGAGCAGGTCATGTTGCTTTCACGTCAGTTGGCAGACTTCACCCGAGGTGAGAGTGACGCCCTTCGTAAGGCCATGGGTAAGAAGAAGAAGGACATCGTAGACGCCATGAAGCCCAAATTCATCGAGGGTGGCAAGAAAAATGGCCATGACGAAACGATACTGGAAAAGATATGGACCGACTGGGAGAAGTTTGCCTCCTACGCCTTCAACAAGTCGCATGCCGCCTGCTATTCGTGGGTAGCCTACCAGACGGCCTACCTCAAGGCCAACTACCCTGCTGAATTCATGGCTGCCATCATGAGTCGCCGCCGTGACCAGATTACGGAAATCACCAAACTGATGGACGAGTGCAAACAGATGGGTATTGCCACGCTGGGACCCGATGTCAACGAGTCGTACCAGAAGTTCGGTGTGAACCACCATGGTGAAATCCGCTTTGGACTGGCAGCTATCAAGGGTATGGGCGACAATGTGGCACAATCCATCATCGACGAACGCGAGAAGAACGGTCCTTACAAGGACATCTTCGACTTCGTGCAGCGCGTCAATTTCAATCAGGTCAACCGCAAGGCCTTCGAAGCTTTGGCACTCAGCGGCGGCTTCGACTCTTTCGGCATCCGCCGCGAGGATTTCTTCGTACAGAACAACAAGGGTGAGACCTTCATCGATACCATCATGCGTTTCGGGCAAAACTACCAGGCTGAGAAGCAGCAAGCCCAGAACTCGCTCTTCGGTGACTTTGGTGCCGTAGAGATTCAGACGCCTACTATTCCCAAGTCGGACATCCGCTGGAGCGACATTGAGCGATTGAACAAAGAACGCGAACTGGTGGGCATCTACTTGTCGGCCCATCCGCTGGATGAATACAAGATTGTGCTCGACAACCTCTGCAACACCCGATGTGACGAATTGGCAGACGTCAACAGCCTGAAAGACCGCGAGGACGTCATCTTAGGAGGCATCGTCACCGGCATCCGTACCCGTTTTGACAAGCGTAACAATCCGTGTGGTTTTGTCACCTTGGAGGATTTCAACGGCTCAGGCGAATTGGCGCTGTTTGGTGAGGAATGGGGCCGTTGGAGCGGCATGTTCACCGAGGGTGCCTCGGTCTATATCACCGCCAAGGTGCAACCCCGTTTCCAATATAGCGACCTGATGCAGCTGAAGGTACAGAACATCGAATACCTGCAGACCATCAAGGAAAAAGCCATCGACAAGATTACCATTTCGCTGACCACCGAACTGCTGAACGACGAGGTGGTGATGGAGTTGAATGAGTTGATTACCTCCAGTCCCGGCAAGACGCAGTTGTATTTCCTGCTGCACGACTCGTCAGGCAAGAAGCACGTCCTGTTGCGCAGCGAAACCAAGACGATTGACGTCCGAAACAATCTGATACAATATATCGAGAAGACCGATGCCTTGAATTATAAGATTAATTAGTGGCACGGAATTTGTATATAGCTGAATTGAGAGATAAATAGTAAATTGTAAATCATCAAATTGTAAATGAGATTATGGAAGTAACTATCACAAGCGAGAATTTCGAGAGTCTGAAGAATGGCGCTCAGCCATTAGTGGTTGATTTCTGGGCAACATGGTGTGGTCCCTGCCGTATGGTTGGACCAGTCATCAGCGAGTTGGCAAAGGAGTACGACGGTAAGATTACCGTTGGCAAGTGCGACGTTGAGGAGTGTGAGGACCTGGCCGTAGAATTCGGCATCCGCAACATCCCCACCATCCTGTTCTTCAAGGATGGCCAGGTGGTTGACAAACTGGTTGGCGCACAGCCCAAGGCTAAGCTTCAGGAGAAGTTCGACGCCCTGCTGTAATGGCTGTTGGCTATTAGCTGAAAGTAACTATTCTGCTACCATCTTCCTGCTCGGCAATGCTGACACGTACGGCATCGTCGGGCAGGATTTCTTCTATCAGCTCAGGCCATTCTATGAAACACAGTGCCCCTGAATAGAAATAGTCCTCGTAGCCCATATCGTAAACCTCTTCGAGTTTCTTGATGCGGTAGAAATCGAAGTGGTAGATGCTGTTAGAGGAGGTCGTGTACTCATTAATAATGGCAAAGGTGGGCGAAGTAATCACATCCTCAACACCCAGCTCCTCGCAGATGGCTTTGACAAAGGTCGTCTTGCCCGCTCCCATCTTGCCATAGAAAGCAAACACACGGCGGTCGCCGATATGTTCAATAAACTCCCGTGCAGCCTCACGGATGTGCTCAATATCTGTGATACGTATTTCCATTTCTTCATTTCTCATTTACATTCCTCATTTCTCATTTGGGAACTATCTCTTCTTTCCCTTTAACGTAACAATCGGAATAATCATCTCTTCCATCGAGATGCCACCATGCTGGAAGGTATTCCGATAGTACGACACATAATAATTATAGTTGTTGGGATAGGCAAAGAAGTCGTCCCCCGTAGCAAACACATAGCTCGTCGACAGGTTCGGTGCCGGCAGATGGGCCTTGCGGGGATCCTTGATGACAAAGATTTCCTTCGATTCGTATGCCAGGTTCTTGCCCAGTTTATAGCGCAGATTGGTGTTGGTATTGCGGTCGCCCACAATCTTCACAGGGTTATTGGCACGTATCGAGCCATGATCGGTGGTGATGATGACGCGATAGTCGGTCTGAGCCAACTGACGGAACAAGTCGGCTATGACAGAATGGCGGAACCACGACAGGGTGATGCTCCGGTAGGCCGACTCGTTGTTAGCCAACTCACGCACCATCTTCGACTCCGTGCGGGCATGACTGAGCATGTCGATGAAATTGAATACCACCACATTCAGGTCGTTCTTGTCCAACGTGTTCAACTGCTGCATAAACCGGTCAGCATCCTGCGACGTATTGATTTTACGGTACGAAAAGGTGTTCTTCCTGCGATAACGTTCCAACTGCGTCTGAATCAGCGGCTCTTCGTTCAGGTTCTTGCCCTCTTCTTCGTCCTCGTCGACCCACAAGTCGGGAAACATCTGTGCAATCTGCTCGGGCATCAGACCCGAGAAGATAGCGTTACGGGCATACTGCGTGGCCGTGGGGAGTATCGAGCAATACACGTTCTCGTCAATCTCAAACTGGTCGCCCAACTCACGCTCCAACATCTTCCACTGGTCATAGCGGAAATTATCGAGCACCACCAGGAACACTTTTTCGCCTTCGTTCAAAGCGGGGAATATGCTGGTTTTAAACAGCTCGTTCGACATCATCGGATGCTCCGCACCCTGCATCCAGTCCATATAGTGCTGCTTCACGTATTTTGCAAAGCCTCGGTTGGCCTCTTCCTTCTGCATCTGCAGCATTTCGGTCATCTGTGAGTCTGTGGCACTCAACTCCAACTCCCAGCGTACCAGCCGTTTATAGATGTCACACCATTCGTCCCACGTGCGGCAGTCCATAATCTGCATGGCTATCTGCTGGAATTGCTGCTGATAGCCCGACTGCACGGCCTCGGTGACGATTTCCTTGCGGTGGATGTTCTTCTTCAGCGTCAGCAGAATCTGATTGGGATTGACGGGTTTGATCAGGTAGTCGGCTATCTGCTGTCCGATGGCTTGGTTCATGATATCCTCCTCTTCACTCTTGGTCACCATCACCACCGGCAGTTGCGGTGCAATCTCCTTGATGCGCTGCAGGGTTTCCAGTCCTGACAGTCCGGGCATCATCTCGTCGAGCAGCACCAAGTCCAGTCCACCCTTGCGGCACTCCTCGATGGCATCGGTACCGTTGGTCACCGTCACCACCTCGTATCCTTTTTTCTCTAAGAAAAGCAAGTGGGCCTTCAGCAATTCCATTTCGTCGTCAGCCCAAAGCAGTCGTCCGTTAATCATATTTCGATTCTTTCTTTTTTCGTTATTCCGTTATGCCGGTATTCCGTTATACCGCGTAATTCCGATGTTTTCATCGCCAGAAGTCATCATCAAACTCTATCAGTCCACCTTGCTGCTGCGTGGGACCGTCGTTAAACAAATCGTCGGGCACGTCGTTATTGTTGTTTGCCGGCTGCTGGTTGTCTTCAGCAGGCTCCTCGTAGAACTCCTCAGGATCTTCCTGTTGGATAATCTCCTCGGGCTCCTCCAGCAGCGGCTGCGTGGTAATCTCCGTGGGTTCTATCTGCTTTTCGAAGAACATCTCGTAGTCCTGATAGCTGAAGACAGTACCCAGCAGTCGCAGGTTGTCCTCACTGACTATCAGACTGCGGCACGCCTGGAGCAGCTCCTTCAGATGACCCTCGACGGTGTACAACTGGCGGGCATACTGGCGGGCCTCGTCGTAACTCAGGAAGCCGCTGATCAGCATGCGCGACAATCCGTGGGCATCTTGGTCGATGACGATGTCGAAGTTACGCACCATGTAGTTTGAGAAGTTGTGACGGGCCATCTCGTAGAGCAGCTGATTCTGATTGACGCTGTCGGGCTGATAGGCCAGCAGGAACACGTATTTCACATTACGCTCGAACCGCAGGGTATCCACCACCGTCGAGTCACCCGACACGCTGACTGCTGTGCGCAACGACCACACATCACCCATATCGAACTTGCCGCCATGCAGTGTCCGTCCTTGCTGCACGCCACGCAGAATCATGCCCGCCATCTCGCTGACCTCGCTCTGCGGGAACTTCTCCACCACCTCCTTCATGCGCTCCGTACAGCCATTGGCATCGCCGTCGTTCAGCATGCTCAGACCCTCGATAAAGAGGAACTTCGGGCGGTGTTCACCCAAGGGGAAACGAGTCTCCGACAACTGGGCATTACCCTTCACCTCCTCGTGGCGGTCGGTCTTGAAGGCTTCGTAGGTGGCAGCATACAACGAGTCCTCGATATGCACACCAAACCGCTGGTTCTCAGCAAAGTTCGGGTCCGTCAGCAACGTAGTCCACTGACTCTCCGAGAAGTCACTTTGCAGCATGGCCAGACAATGGTCAGCCTCGGTGGTGCGCCCCTGACGGGAGTACATCAGGAACAGGTGGTACCACACATCGTCGTTATGTTCGTAGTCGGGATAATCATTAGTCAATCGCGTCAGGAACTTTTCGCAGAGCCTCAGGTTGTCGAGCTTATCCTTGAAAATGATGCCGGCATGGTACAATCCATCCTTGATGGCATCGTGACTGGCAGCCAGCTGCTCCTCAGTGAAGGGTATCTGTGCCAAGTAATATTCGCGGTTGTGGGGGTCGTTGGCCAGCGTGTCGGCAGGGTTTTCAGCGACACCCACGGAATCGGTAGCCAGAGCCTTGCTGTCGGCGACGGAATCGCCGACCACAGTACCCGCTTCATCATTCCCGTCATTCTCACTATTTTCACCGCTTTCCGGGTTGTCCTGTGTCAGGTTCACCACCGTGCGGTTTATGCGCTGCCAGTCATCGGTATTCTCACGCTTGCCCCACTGCTGCTCGAAGGTGCGCTTACCCTGACTGACGGTTTGCGGATTATAGAAATACCAAGGGCCACCTGCCGTCTGTTGTGTCGGCGTAGTCGGACGGGTGGTCTGCTGACGGTTACCGATGGCCGACTGCTTCTGCAGCGCAGCCTCCGTCTCGGCCTCCTCACGCAGACGCTGTTCTTCCTTTTCCTTCTTCTTCAGCTCGTCAATGATGCGGTCAATAATCTTCAGCCGTTCTGCCTCGGGCAATTTAGCCAGCCGCTGCAACGAGTCCTGCAACTCCACGCTGCTGGTATGGGGCACCAGTTCGTCGAGCACCTTCGAACGCTCCGACAGCTGTTTATAGTCCTTACGATCCTGATCCAGCAGTCCGATAGCCTCGCCATAGCACCGCTGAGCATCGGCAAATTTCTCGCGTTCCCAATACAGGTTACCCAGCGTCAGCAGCAGCACGCCCTTCTCTATGCCGCTACGGGTGGCTTTCTCGTTACCTTCCTCGTAGGCTTGAATGGCCTGCACGGTGTCACGCTGACTCAGCCAGATGTTGCCGATGGCGTAGTACACCTGCTCCAGATAGTCCTTGTTATTATCTGATGCCGCCATACGTTTCAGCTTGCGGATCATCTGACGCGCATTACCCTGAGCCATCACCTCGGTCTGGGCGATGCGGGCATTGAACTCCATCTCGTAAGGTGGATTCAGGCGCACCACGTGCCGGAAGGCATTGTAAGCTTCCTGCCGGTGTCCCAGCAAGGCGTGTATCTGACCATAGAGGAACCACTCGCGGGCCTTTTGTTTACGGCGCTTTTCGTGCTTGATGACCTTGCGCAGATACGGCAAGGCCTCCTCGTAGCGTTCGCTGCGGATGTAGTAGTCGGCGTAGGTGTAATCCCAGTCCTTCACGGCACGGAAGTGCATCGTGTCGCGACGCTGTTTGGTGATGATATCCTCGGCATCGTACAACCAGTCCAACTCCACATAGCTCTTAGCCAGCCACGCACGGGCAATGCCAAGGATGGCAGGCTGCGTCTCATACAGGCGACCCATATAGGAGAACGTCGCTGCGGCCTCCTCAAACAGTCCCGACTGGAACTGCGACTTACCCATCAGCAGCCAGGCACGCCACAGAAACGGGTTATACTCCCTGCGGCTGAGCCACTCGATGTCCTTGGCCGTCTTCCGACGGCTTTTGTTCCACTCCGGACGGGCCTTGATACTATGCAGCTTGATGGCCTTCTGCGATTTTTCGATGGCACGGTCGAACTGACCTTTTCCCATCTCACGGCTCTGCTTGTTGGCTACGGTATAGAGGGGAATCAGCTCGGTGAAGTTGTCCTTGTTGCCGTTCTCCTTCTCCAGACTGCCCTCAATGAAGGCCTGCGAACCATTAAAATACGTGTTATAACGGGCATTGAACGAGTGCCACCAACGGGTGTTGGCCGTGTTTTTCTTCGTCGAACACGAGAAGAATACAAAGGGAGTTAAAAGGAGAAAAAGGAAGATAGAGGACATCAGTTTTTTCGCAGACTCATGATGTCCGCAATTCATTTGTCTTCTATCTCCCTTTATCTTCTCTTGTCTTCTTCTATCTCCCTCTTCCTTCAAGTCCGCCAGCTTACACTCCACTCTGCTGGTGCACGAGGCACAGTCACCCTCTTTCGTGACAATAGGCTCGTCCTTGCCCCCTATTGAAAACAGGGCAGCGACGGCACCCAGTGCTACAAGCGATATGATGACTATCAGCAGGAACTGCATTTACTTTGAACTTTGAAATGTATGATTACCTTCGTGCGAAAGCAAATACTTCATTCTTCACTCTTCACTTCAAAACCCGCGGCTTTAAGGTCTTCCCAGAACTTCGGATACGACTTCGTGACCACCTGCGGATTGTTGATTTTCAGACCCTCGAACCGCAGCGCGGCAGGGGCAAAAGCCAGTGCCATGCGATGGTCCTCGTAGGTATCGATGCCCGCTTCCAGGTTCGGCTCACAGCGTTCACCGTCCCAGAACAGCTCCGAGTTGTTCACGTCGTGGATGACATAACCCAACTTCCGCATCTCACGCTTCAGGGCTTCGATACGGTCTGTCTCCTTGATTTTCAGCGTCGACAAGCCCGTAAACCGGAACTGCACATTCAGCAGCGTACAGCACACGACGAACGTCTGAGTCAAGTCGGGCGAATTATTGAAGTCGTACTCCAGTCTGGGCACACAGCGTCCCGAATGGCGCAGCGTAACGGTGGTGGGCACCCCACCCCGCTTGTCCTTGAAGAGGGTCTTCACGCCCAACAGGCTGAAAATGTAGCGCACCGACGAGTCTCCTTGCTTCGAGCCGTCCATCAGCCCCGTCAGCACCACCTCGTCGTCCTCGTTCTTGCCCAGGGCCATCATCTCATACCAGTACGATGCGGCACTCCAGTCGTTCTCGATATAGTACGGTCGCACACGGTACGGCTGGGGCTTCACCTCGATGGTGTTAAAGTCAGTCCACTCCGCATCGGCACCGTATTCGCGCATCATCCACAGCGTCAGGTCGATGTACGGCCTCGAGATGACGTTACCCGTCAGCTGCAGCGTCAGTCCGTTTTTCAGCACCGGACCAATCAGCAGCAGTGCAGTGATAAACTGCGAACTGATGTTACCCGGCACGTCCAGCTCACCGCCGTCTAGTACGCGGCCCTTGATGTGCAGCGGAGGATAACCCTCGGCATCCACATAGCTGATGTCTGCTCCTAACCGACGCAAGGCATCTACCAGCACTCCAATCGGACGGTGCTTCATGCGCTCCGTACCCGTCAGCACATGCTCCTCGCCGTCCCTTACCGACAGCAGGGCAGTCATAAAACGCATGGCCGTGCCGCCGGCCTTGATATTCATTTCGTACGGGTTGTCCCTCAGTGCACGGACAATGACTTCCGTGTCGTCGCAGTCCGACAAATTGTCGGGCACCACTGCCCCACCTGTCAAAGCATGAATCACCAGGGCACGGTTCGAAATGCTCTTCGAAGCAGGCAGATTGGCAGTATGGCGCAACACACCAGATGCTGATATCGTATATTGCATATTTATTTTTGACCTTTTTACTTTTATATATATTTTATATTATAACGTGCAAAAGTACGATTTATTTGATAATCAGCCAAGGAAATAACATATATTTTGATTCTTTTCAGCAAAAAAGCCTCAGAAAATTTGCAAGATTCAAAAATTCGTTGTACCTTTGCAGCGCTTTTCAAGGAAAAGTTCGGGATTTAGCGCAGTTGGTAGCGCACACGTCTGGGGGGCGCGAGGTCGCTGGTTCGAGTCCAGTAATCCCGACAAACGAGAGAGTTAGCAGTCTGACTATCGGGCTGTTAACTTTTTTAATCGCAGCCTTGAAACGAAACGTAACATCGAGGCCTTCGAGCCGTAATATTCGACCATCGTGTATTACTTTTCGTCGCTGGCGGGCAGGTTGAGCATTTTCAGGTTGCCACAACGCCACAATGCCACTTTGCCACATTAAGCACCTTCGAGATTGCACAGAGACTCTATATAAATTATTATATATTATAATATATAATAATTCTATTATAATACTTACTCCAATCCGCGACTATTGCCACCACCTTATTGTGGCAAAGTGGCAAAGTGGCAATGTGGCGGATTGAAACAAAAAAGGGGTCAGCCGATTTTTCTTCTGTTTTGCAAAGGATAAACTCTAAAATGGATGGGGTAAAGTCCTAAATCCTCATAGGGAAAATCCCCATGAAGGCTTTATTATGACTGTTGTTCTTTCGTTTTTATTCTTCCATCAGCTTTTCGATGAGAGGCACATACCAGGTCTTGATTTGTTTTGAATTAAGGGCATTCCGGTAATCCCGTCAGGATATCTTAATATACTGTAAAAAAGAGTGCCGATTATGCCTATCTCGTAAAAAATTGCTACCTTTGTACACAAGAACGATCGAGATGAGTACGCTAATATTTAAAAGCAAACTATCATATTATGGAAATACAGACAAGCGACAAGACAACATCCTGTCAAAGAACGACACCAGAGTTTATCACAGAGCTACAGCCAAACGAGATCTTTGTGTTTGGCAGCAACCTGGAGGGAATGCACGGCGGAGGTGCGGCGTATATCGCCTACCGCAAGTTTGGGGCCATCATGGGTCAGGGTGTGGGGCTGCAGGGACAGAGCTACGGCATCCCGACGATGCAAGGCGGCGTAGAGACCATCAAACCATACGTTGACGAGTTTATCCAATTTGCCAAGGAGCATCAGGAATTAACATTCTTGGTAACCCGCATCGGGTGCGGCATTGCCGGTTTCACAGATGAAGAGATTGCTCCACTATTCGAAAAGGCTCACGGCATGGAGAACATCGTGTTGCCGCCAGGATGGTAAAGAGTGTGGGGTACCTAATTCTTTATTATATGACTATTGATTTCGACATACTGAAACGAAAGTTTGTAATGAGCCTGCCAGTTGTCACACCATTCCTCCAACGAGGTTCTTCTTCAGGCTGTTTTCACGGTAACTGCCTATGGAGGGAGTGGATGTCAGAATATCGCGGAACCTTTCCTTGGCTGCTTTACGGAGCTGGTGAAAATCCCATTCAGGATGTTCCGCCCGTAAAACTCCCTGTTATTCAGAAAAACGAGGCTAGCAGGGAGTACAGATAACTGCCGAAAGACACAAGCAACCAAATCATGAGGACAATGAGTAGCAACAGAACGAAGAGTACGATGGCTGACTGCAAGGCTCGTTGGTTCACCTGCTTGATGACTGCTTCATCACCATCGACAAAGCCTTGAATCATCTGCATGTTCTGGGTGTTGGCACGATGGAAGATGTCGGTGATGTCACCTATGAAGAAAGGAATCATGCCTAAGAGCACATCCCGCAGGGCATTATTCAATACGGCCAATGTCAGCGGAACACTCTTGATGACACGTGAGGAGAAATAGACGAACGGAACAACGCAGACCAATGCAATGGCATCGCCCCATCCGGGAATGACTCCGATGAGCGCATCCAGATAGTAGCGATCCATATAGCGGGTCAGCCCCTGCATCGTCTGATAGGCTTTGTTATCCATCAGTCGCTTGCGGCGTAGTTCTCGCTTCTCGTCTTTGTTCATAAGCTATGTAGTTCTTTACCTCATGTTTATTCCTCCAACTTCTTTGCTGGCCAGCCATAGTCTTGATACAGATTCACTGCAAGGCCGTTCTTCTTTGCATAAACCGACAACCCTTCTGCTCTCAGTCTTTCGCGATTCTTCTCGTCGCTGTTGATGGCATGGAAGGCATCGTACTTGTCACCGAAAATCTTTTTGGCCGTCGGCAAGTATTTGGAGCCATCCTCTGCCTGGTCGAAGGCTGTCACCTCGAAACCCTTCTCTGTCTGCCGGATGTGCATCAGACCAGGATGACTGCCGCCAGAGACGCATTTCAGCGTGTCGCCCATCTGATTGTAGTTGAACACCCAGAAATCGCCCCATACGAGAATGTCCTCTGAATTACGCTCGTCAACAGCCACAATGCTGTGGATGGGTACGCAGTGTTCCCCCTTGGCATAGTAGCTACCAATCGAATCGGTCAGATAACGGTCGATGGCAGGGAAATAAGTCGTTTCACGGTCATTGACAAGCACAACTCTCTTGTTCTCGTATTTCTTATCAAGGATAATAATGGAAACTGGCTGGATACTGAATGACTGTTTCTCGCCTGTCTTCACTTCGTAGGTATAGAGGAGAGAATCTCCCTTTTCCTCCACCTTCACGGGATTGATTTCCGTTGCGAAGTCTGTTGCAGGCATAACGATGGCCAGCACAAACTGCTTGGTGAAATCGATGGCAGTAGGCTTGCCGTTTTCACCCATCGTCGTGGCCATGCCGAAAAGCTCGTTGAACTCTTCTTCTGTGGTGATTTTAGGATATTCAGGAATCACCTGGTCACTCTTGAAGAAATAGTTCTTAGCCACCTCAAAGGCTACCCCACTGCTTTCTTCATTGTTTTCAACTGCCGTTGCCGGTTTGTTGGTGCATGCTGCCATTACAAGCAGCACTGCAAATGCAAATAAAATCTTCTTCATTTTATCTCTATTTTTGGATTATCAAATAAATGAGTGCTATCTGAACTAACAGAATAAGCGGAAGTCCATATTTGAACTTTTTGTGCAGCGTTTTGTGATGCCATATCTTCATGCCCAACAATGCACCGATGCTTCCACCAAGAACAGCAAGAATTAGCAAAGTGGCTTCTGATATGCGCCAGCTGCCCTGCTTGGCCTTCCACTTGTCAATGCCATAGACAAGAAAGGTCAGGACATTGATTACAATGAGGATATATGCTATCGTCTGTGTCATGTGCTCAATACCACTTGTAGCCGTTCTCCTTGCAATAGTCAATAGCTGGCTGATAGCCTTGGAATGTGGCCTTGTGAATCCATTTCAAGCCCTTGCGCTCGTCCTGTGGAACGCCTGTACCAGTCATCAGGAAATTTGTCCTTTTGCATAAATACATTTAAATCTGATTGCAAAAGTACTCATAAATGCCGTAAAATCGCTATCTTTGCACAATGTTTTGAGAATTATTAGTAATTATGGATATTGCAAAGGCATTTGAGGTTGCGTTCAATCGCAAGATAGAAAAGAACTGGGAGAAGATCTACGTGGTAGTGGATATTCACGACACCATCTTGCGTGCATGTTACGAGAATGAGGAGACCTACGATTACTTTCCATATTCGAGGGAGGCCCTGCAGCTGATGACCAACCGCGAAGACATTTGCCTGATTCTCTGGAGCGGATGCTACGAGGAGAAAATGAACAATTATAGGGCGCATTTTGCAGAAGAGGGCATCCATTTCGACTATGCTAACGAGAATCCGGAAGTAGGCAATACGAGTTTCCAGAACTTCGAGGCCAAGCTCTATTTCAACGTCGGTATTGATGATAAGTTCGGCTTCGAACCAGAGACGGACTGGATAAAGATAATAGAGGTAATTGGTAGATTTTGAACAAGAAAATTATGGGCAATGCCATCAAACACGATTTTAAGAGCAAAAATCCTACAACCCGCTGGTCAGACGTAATCAAACTTCATTAATGACCTCAATATAAAAGCTGAACGGACGGAAACCGTCATTGCAGCTAATCATTGCGCTCATGGGGTTTTGCATCCATCCATCATAGAAGTTTCCTTCTCCTTTGGCCAGTGACTCAACAAACTCACGCATGGAATACCAGGCTGAAGGACACATCCCTTCAGGACATTCACCGTTCTCGGAAATCCATACCTGGCCCTCCTTGACATCGCAAGTATGCTCAATAGGATTCTCATACTTTGCCATCAAGTCTGGATAGATCGTCTGACGTATGGCTGTAATTCGTACTTTGCTCATGCTAATCAAACCATTTTCTATTCCTGTTTTAATTGCTCTTCCAAGAACTCAGCGGCATCGGCTACACAGTCAGGACACTCACGCAGAACCACCTCTATTCCAACACCTTTGAGCAGTTTACATTGTGTAGCTCCATTCCTCTCCTGAAACTTGCTCATTATCTGACGCATCTGTTTCATGGACTTCACTTTGTCCTTGTTGACCAATCCCAAAACAAGTCCAGCCCCAACGAGTGCGCCACAAGTTCCTTCCATATTGCCCATACCACCGCCGAAAGCCCCGGCAATGTTCATGGCTTCATCCTCACTTATCCCTGCAATGTCTGCGTATGTGTGAAGGATGGCCTGGGCGCAATTATGGCTATTGCACCTCTTTTTGTCAGCTGCTATATTCTTTCTTGTTTCCATATTTGTCTATTCTTCCACGTCACAATGCAGGAATCCCATTTCCTTGGCCTTCTCCTGGTTCATCAGGAAATAGATGGCCTCGCCCTCATTGCAGAGTTCACCCTTCGAGTTGGTAATCTCCGCATTGATATACACCAGATTGCGAACTTGTTTCGAGACTTTAGCCTTAATGGTCAGCTCTGGTTCTGTAGTTGGGATAGCCTTCTTGAACTTTACATTCAACTGGACGGTATAGCCACTGGTCTGTAACTTACGTGTGACCACCCATCCGCAAACTTCATCAATCAGTGTACTAAGTATGCCACCGTGCATAGTGTTTACCCATCCCTGATAGTTTTTCTCAGGATGCCATTTGCTGACGATATAATCGCCATCCTCGTAGAACTCCATGTGAAGCCCGATGGGATTGTCAGGACAACAGCCGAAGCAGTTGTATTCAGGATGGTTGCGCCAAGGGTTTATTATCTTCCTCATATTCTTTATTCACTATTTCAATAAGATCTTCAATTCTGTCAATAATGAAGGTGGCTCCTACATTTTCAAGTTCATCCTTGGTTCCATTACCCCATGTCACTCCACAAGTTTTGGCTCCTGCATTGGCTCCCATTTGGCAGTCCGATAGTGGCAGCACATTCTTCCTCGCTACGGTTAGGCAAGTGCAACTCCGCTATGGTCATCTGCATAGTAGTGACGATATTCCGTCTGGTATCGCCCAGCGTGCCGTCGATGTCGAAAATTATCAGCCCTTTGTTCATCGTTTCAGTTCATCTTTGTCATATGATAACCCATTCGCTTTGGGCAGGAAATCCATTTTACTTCCTTATGAATTTATTCTCTGATTTGGGTGTTTCAGCAGCAGTATAGCGTTCCACCGTCATGTGGAGGTCGTACTTCTCTCGTAGATTGGCGATGGTATCCATCATAGACGTGGCATGGTGCTTGTCGATGGCCTCCTGATTGGCCCAACTGTCGATGAGCAGGATGGTCTCAGGATCATCCAACGATTGGTAATACTCATACCTCAGATTACCTTCCTCGGCTCTTATGGCGTCAACGGTGCCGCTGGAAATCATCTCCTCAGCGAACTTCCTGGCATTTCCGTCGGCACCCGTGTACCTCAGATTGACTGTTATCGACATACTCTGTTCCTGTTTATCTCCGCAGCATCCTACAAGAAGCAAAAGTGCGGATAGTATCCATGCGAATTGTTTCATTATCTCTATTTGTCAATGCTTACCAGCGTGTATTTGCGGCTGCCGAGACCAATCTTTTCAGCATGTTCGATGGTGTGTATGCCATGCTGTTTGTCGATACGGCTCAGTAGGTCGGTAGGATCATTCTTGGCCGTTACCTTCTGCTGATTGATGATGTCGATACAAGCCTGGTCGAGGGCTACAGGGTCAGTTGAGGCGAGAATGCCATAGTCTTCTAGTTTCACTGGTGCAGGGTGGTCCACGCAGTCACAGTCTATCGACATATTGTTCATCACCGAGATGTAGATGATGCCGTTCTGCCTGTTGAAATAGTTCACCACAGCCTGCGCTGCGGCAGCCATCGATTCGAGGAAACCGTCCTGATTGCCGATGTACTCTGGTGTCCAAAGCTTCGACATGTCAAGCTTCTCCATCTTGCCTGCGGAGTGGATATAGGCCTTGCCGTTCTGACTGGCACAACCGATGGAGAGGTTCTTCAGGGCACCGCCGTAGCCGCCCATGGGGTGACCTTTGAAGTGGTTGAGCGCAATCATGAAGTCGTAGTTTGCCATGTGTCCTCCCACGATGTCGAACTTGATGTGGCTTTGATCCTTCACGGGGATGCGAATCTCGTCGTACTCGTCCATGATGTCCACAGGGAAATACTTCGTAAACCCGTGCCGCCCGATGACCTTCCAGTGGTTCTCCGATGAATTGCGGTCATCCTTCTCGTTACCAGGCCCGCTGCTGTAGGCCGTGTTACACTCGACGATGGTGCCGTCCACCTCGAAGATGAGATCTTGGACAAGTTCAGGTTTCAGGTAGTTGGGATTGCTGCCCTCGCCAGTGCTCATTTTTACTGCCACACGTCCCTTAGCCGGAACGCCCAACGCTTTGTATATCTTCACTAACGACTCAGGGCTGATATCCCTGGTCAGATAAACCGTGCTCTGTGCAAGAGCCGCTGCCGATGCCATCAGCATCATTGCAGCTATCATTATTCCCTTTCTCATAATCGTATTGTTTAGCGCAAATCCTTAAACTATGTTGTAATAACTTTGCAAATATACGGATTTTGCCGCAAATTTTGTATATTTGCACCTTAGATTTAGGATAGTTTATGAAGAAATGATAGAAATAGGACTGAAATATACAAGCGAATTGACAGTAACTGATGCTGTGACCGCTATTGCAGTTGGCTCTGGTGATGATGGTCAGCTCTTCCACCATACCCATGCTCTGTTCTCTTTCAAGAAGGATGGCCAACATGGGATGGCAGGAGGACATCTTAAATCAACGACGGTACTCTATACCGCTGAGATAGAGGTACGTCCTACCGTTGGTGGTTCTATCGGCAGAAAGTTTGACCCTGAAACTGGCACAGGATTCTGGAACTTTAAATAATGTAGCTATGGCATATACAGGACGTTTCGGACAGTCAGATGATTATCGGCGTGAGGAACTGATACGAATCATCGAACACTCTGTAGAGAACTTGACTCTTCAGGAGTTGGAGGCTTTATATTATGATATGAGCACAAAGAATTACATCAACGAAATAGGATTATGAGAAAGAACATTATCAACATGGCAGCCATTGGAGTTTTCACTCTGGCACTGACAGCTTGCGGAAACGCAGCAAGTAACCAACCTGAAGCAAAGGCAGAAAAGACCGTTACGGAGATTCCCGCTGACAGCAGATATGAAATGATTCAAAACTACAAGATAGTCACGCTCTGTGGAAGCACTCGCTTTAAGGAGCAGTTTCTAGAATAGCATTCAGAATAGACTGTGACATATATCGGAGAACTGATTTCTATCGGTGTTGCTTTTTCATGGACGGCAACCGCGCTGCTCAGTGAATTTGGAAGCAAACGTCTGGGTAACCTGACGCTAAACGTGCTTCGTATGGCTTTGGCACTACTGTTTTCAGTTGTGCTGTTTGGGGTGGTGCTTGGTTCACCTCTGCCGCCTGTCGGTTCTATGGAAGCCTGCGGGTGGATGTTGCTTTCAGGTTTGGTAGGCTATGTAATCGGAGATTTCTGCCTCTTCCAATGCTATATCATTATCGGTTCACGCTATGGACAGCTGTTCATGACGCTGGCTCCTTTGGCAGCAGCCTTGATGGCATGGATTACTTTAGGTCAGCAGATGGCTCCAATGAGTATTATTGCTATGCTGGTCACGCTCATTGGTATTGGCATCTCTGTGTTAGGACGTGGTGAACATCATAAAGTCTCACTGAAGCTGCCACTCAATGGTGTCCTCTTTGCTATCGGTGCCGCTCTCTGCCAGGGTATTGGCTTGGTACTGAGCAAGATTGGTATGGATCACTACGAAACAGGAACAATGCCCGACTGGCTCATTCCCTTCAGTGCCAACTTCCTGCGTTGTATTGCCGGAATCATCGGATTCAGTATCCTGCTTTATTTCCGCGAAGGATTCAAACCGTTGCGCGAGGCCCTGCATGACCGTAAGGGCATGACAGTTGCTACGGCCACGACCATTTTCGGTCCTTTTGTCGGAGTGGGGTTCTCGCTGATGGCTGTACAGTATACCAGTGCCGGTATTGCTTCCACACTGATGGCATTGACACCTATCATTATCATCCTGCCCTCGTATTGGCTGTTCCATCAGAAGATCACATGGCGTGCAGTCCTTGGAGCTGTTATCTCAGTCCTTGGTGTCAGCCTGTTTTTCCTGGGTTAAGTTACAGTTTTTTATTCTTCCATTAGTTTTTCGACGAGAGGCACATACCATGTCTTGATTTGTTTTGAATTAAGGGCATTCCAGTAATCCCGTCAGGATATCTTAATATACTGTAAAAAAGAGTGCCGATTATGCCTATCTCGTAAAAAATTGCTACCTTTGTACACAAGAACGATCGAGATGAGTACGCTATTATTTAAGTAATATAGAATAGCAAAGAATAATAATAAGATAACGATTTAACGACAAAAACAGCAATGAAAAAGACTATGTGCTCGACCTTTGGTCGCTTGCTATGCAAGAACTGGGTGCTTGCCGCCATCCTCGTTTGCGGCGCATGTGTGATAACCTGTTGCAACAGCGACGATAACAATTCCGCAGTCAGTCCGACTGATGACAGCAGCCAGTTTGTAACCCTCAGCGAAGCCGTGCCCGATGCCATCCTGGAGATTCGCTACTACGGCACATACAACTTCGTAGGTGCCCGTATCGATGGCTACGAGGAGCCTACGGCGCTGCTAACCAAGCAGGCCGCAAAAGCATTGAAAGAAGTGAGCGACGACGTGATGTCGCAGGGCTATCGCCTGAAGATCTACGACGCATACCGTCCGCAAAAGGGTGTTGACCATTTCGTGCGTTGGGCGCAGGATTTGACTGACACAAAGATGAAAGTCTACTTCTATCCCGACCTCGACAAGAGTGTGCTCTTTGAACAGGAGTACATCTACGAGCGTAGCGGCCATACGCGCGGCTCGACCGTTGACCTGACGCTCTTCGATATGAACACAGAAAAGGAACTCGACATGGGCGGCACCTTCGACTGGTTCGGTCCTGAGAGTCACCCCGACTTCTGCGGTAATCCCGAGACGGGCGAATACACAGGCGACAACTCCAAATCGCCCGCCGAGCCCAAGCGCAGCATCACCGCCGAGCAGTTCAAGCACCGCATGATACTCCGCCGTGCCATGCTTGCCCACGGCTTCAAGCCCCTCGACACCGAGTGGTGGCACTTCACCCTGAAGGACGAGCCATTCCCCGACACCTATTTCACATTCCCTGTCAAACAACTAAAGTAAGGAATAGATATAAACACTCGGGCAAACCACCAAAGGAATACGGAGAAAGTTTTAGTACGTCCCGTGCGCACTCGCAGTACGTAAGGAGCGTACTGGCAGTACGTCCCCTGCGTACTACAACAGCCCTACGTGGTCTCTATAGCCGAACCTATTCCTTTCTGCCAGCGAAAGTACTATCAAAACAAGCCTTTCATATATTATCTCACCTATGAAATCCGCCAAAGCATCATTTTCTTTGGCGCAATTTCTCAAGTCGGGGGTTAGGACTACCCTGATAATAACGGTTCTTGTCGAAGGCGAATGAAATGGAATCAACATAATCATAGCCACAAATGAAAGAGGCAACATCCACTCCCAGCATTAACGAGTCACGATAATATACACGGTTGCCGTCATAAGAATAATTGAAATTCTTATTGTTGTTTGACACATGACCCTCCGAAACATAGTGTATAGGAAAGACCTTGAATGTCTGTGGGTTGGCTTCTGGCAAGAGACGATTTTCATAATAGACACGGTTTTTGTCTGCATACCAGTCACGATAAGATTCTACTCTATGGATGGTCGCAAAGTCTGATCCATCAGGCATTGCCATCAGTTCAGGATTATATACTATTTTGCCATCGGTATGGAAAGCTTCGTAAAGACCGTAGTCCATATTCCTGTGTTTCAAAGCGTCAAGGTCTCGTATAGATGTCGCACGAGCTTTATAATAGACACGATTATTATCTTTCCCAAAATTATTCTCACCATATAGTGGAGCAAACGTCTTAGGGTCAGCCCCATCCACTATATTATTCTTGTAATACACATTTTTAGAATCGGACGCATAGAAATCATTCAAGGCATGGAACGTGCAGAAATCTCCTATAGGCACAACATCCTTTCCTATTTCGGCTTCCATTCCAATATAATAGACATTCTGACGGTCTACAGCCCAACTGCCATCTATCTGCTTGAAACTGCTCATATCTGCAACGTGAAGAGGATGGTTCTGGCTATAATAATCGTGGTCGTCATGTGCAAGCCCGATTGAAAAGTCAAGAGAGTTGTTCTTCTCTGGCGCTACAAAAGTCTGTGGATTTGCGCCCTCGATGACATCTTCTTTATACCAAACATACTGGCTATCAGCAGAATAATCGTCGTTTAAGGCCCGGAAAGACTTGGGGTCTGCATCTTCTAAAATTTCATTACAATAGTATACATGCTTGATGTCTTTTGCGAATGATTCGTTTAAGCGTTCGAAAGTCGAAGGATCATATCCTTCAGGTTTCCTCGCTGCATATTCGCTTGAGTCGATTTCTGCAAACATAAAAAATACGGCAATCGGTATCAAAGGGCAGAGATAGTAAAGCCAGGTTGCCCTGATGAGTTTTGAAAGCCGGAACCACAATCCTATCAACGGAAGCAAATAGACAGGATAAAACAAAATGGTCATGGCCATGCCTATACGGCATATTTCGTCAACATTCGAACGTATTGGAGCGTCGAAGAGGAAAGCTGCTACAAGAAGAAATAACGGCCACATTAAAAGCGATAGCATCATGAGCCAGAAATACACTTTCTGAATAGACGTCGGCTGCTCTCCCAATATGCGAGCTACGAATCCTTTTTTGTAAGAACCTTCTCTTATTTCTTGTGCCATACTTCTAATGCCTATTATTTAATTATGAAATGACTGGAATTTATCTTTATCAGGAAAACCTCTTTGACCAGGATAGCCTCCATAGGATTCAAATACTACGCTGTCATTATATAGGATATACTGGTGCATTGACAAAGCATCATGCTTTTCTTCTTCCGTCAAAGGACGATCATACAAAGCATACTGATAGAAATTGACGCCATACCATCTATATTGCAATATGCTTTTGCCTGCCATCCAACCAGTCTTGGAATTCTTATCTATCTCAATCCCTATAATCCCGGCCTTGTGCATTTTCTCTTGAATCGCTGTAAGCTTCTGCATGGACAATCCCACTCTATGAAGAATTTTGTTGAGTTCTTGTTTGTTTTCTATGCAAGCACAATCCCTGTACTCGTTTTTGTTCTCTATCGTAAACTTCTGAACCTCATTATTTCTAAATTCAAGATTTATCGAACAACTGTCATCTAACGCATTGCGCACATATTTAACTAAATCATACATGTCGTCATGATGAATCTTTAAATGTTTCTCCATCAAGGCTGCATCACATGGTTCAGGTTGGGGAAGGAAGAGATAGAACAGAATCCATAAAGCAACATTGAGGATATGGAGCGAAAGAACAGCCTTCTTATAGATCGAAACGGGTGGAACTGAGCGTATAAGGGATACCACATAGATAACGAATAGTGGCAAGGTCACAAACCACATCCATACTAGGGCTACAATACAAGGACTTAGTAATCCACCCATTTCTGCATTATCATGACTGTTTAGGCCTATTAAAAGGATACCTGCAGTAATAGAAAGTATCAGCAAAACTTCTATCACTCGGTAAAAATATCCAAGTAGTGACTTAATTTTCATTCCTATCATCAATTGGCGCTTCGTGTGCAAACATATTCTTTTCGTTTTATGGTTGCAAAAATAAGAAATAAAATTGAAACTTATTGTTCCTTTGCCGTTAATTTGCCAAAATTTAAGAAAAGTCGGGTCGGTTCTCCATAATCCGTTTTGTGATTCTGGTATTAGGGGCATTAACTGATAATTCTGGCAATAGCGCTGAGTGACGTGTACAATAAGCGTTCATGTACCAGAAAAATAATTAGTCGTAAAGCAAAAAATTAAGATTTTACTGACATCCGACATTATTTGTATGTTATATTATTGATATTCAGCGTGTTATATTGTTCAAAACAGACACTATACTGACATAAAACCGACATAAAACCGACATTATACTGACATTCTACTGACATAGAACCGACATAAGACAGGCAGAAAGCAGACATTGTGCGACATTATGAAGTCTGTTCTTTTGGAACAAAGCACGCAGATGTTCATAAGGAAGGTAAGCGAACTGAAGGATAAGGGTTCGCAATCTTTAGATTAAGACTTATTGTAAAATTCTCTAGAGAATTTTGTGCTTACTCTAGTCCTAACAATTGCTAAGTGCCTAGGTAAAGGTAAAATTCTCTAGAGAATTTTTCAACAAGGATTGGGAGGAAAACTTACGAGCGCCAAGTATCAGAGCCGCTAGCCTCCTTGTGAAGCATTAAGTGCTTGTAATTGGCGGTCAAATATCGGTATTATGACAGTTCTGTGTCAGTAGTATGTCGGCTATATGCCGGTTTTATGCCGGTTCTATGTCAGTAGAATGTCAGTATAATGTCGGTTTTATGTCAGTATGAGGAGCATAAAATTTTTTATAACTACCTGTTAATGAGTTGTTTATAATAAAGATAATGTCGGATGTCGGTAATTTTTAGGAAATTAAAGTTCAACCCGATTTTTTGTGTACTGAATAAGGCTTTCTCCTGGTTCATCAGGAAAATGAACATGCTAATTTTCTCATTTTTGCTCGATTATTCGTAATTATGCCCTTTTTTTCGTACCTTTGCACCCGTAAAAACAAATATGAAAGAATGTATTTCACAGGAATCATTATTGCGGTTAGCACTTTTCTGACCATAGGCATCTGGCATCCTATCGTCATCAAAACGGAATATTATTGGGGCACACGGCCTTGGATTGTCTACCTGTTGATAGGAGTGGCATCGATTATCGCTGCATTGTTTATCGAGAACACCGTGCTGTCGGCTGTTGTCGGCGTATTCGGTGCCTCAGCACTTTGGGGAATCGGCGAGCTCTTCGAACAGAAAAGACGTGTTGAGCGCGGCTGGTTTCCAAAGAATCCCAAACGCGCGCAACAAAAGGATTAATCCGTCAGCAAAGATTACTTCAGCTGGTCTTTAATCCATAACATCTGTCCGTAGTTGGTTTCTGGGGTCGTCCAGTGCTCGTTGATGGGGGTAATCAGCGACTTCTTCGGAGCCGTGATGAGGTTCCAGACAATGTAGCTCGTCGTAGGCGGGCAAGTATTGTCGTTATATCCCCACGTCAGATAGACGGGACACTGGATGCGGCGGGCAAAGTTCACCACGTCGTAATACTGCAGCGTCTGAATCTTCTCTGGTGTCAGCATCTGGTTCTCACGATGCAGGTGCGGATAGCCTCCCGTACGTCCCTGCTCGGCATAGCCAGCCATGTCGCTCAGTGCCGGATGGTTGGCCACACAGGCCGTCACACGCGGGTCCAAGGCAGCGGTTATCAACGAGAGTGCTCCACCCTGGCTACCACCTTGCACGGCTACATTCCGGCCGTCCCAATCGGTCAGCGACGTCAGGTAGTCGAGGGCACGCACGCAGGCCACATAGACATGTTTCATATAATAGTTGTCGCGATTGTCGAGGCCATTCTCCAGGTATCCGTTCTCGCCCGAGAAAGTGGTGGAAATCTCCTTGAACTGCTCGTCGGTCATCTCGGGGTTCAGTCCGTGAATCTCCATCTCCAGACGGATGAAGCCGTTCTTGGCATAATAGGTGTTGCGCATGGGTTCCTTGATGGTCTTGATACCAGCTCCCGGAGGACACAGCACGACGGGATATTTCTTGGTTGACAATTGAGAATTGACAATTGACACCTTGGGTTTGGTGAGGTAGCCGTAGACATAGTGGCGGCGGTCGGTGCGTAGTTTCAGCAGATAGCAGTCGAAGTCGTCGGTCGAGTATTTCTCCACCCTCTTGCAGCTGACTTGCAAGTCTTCGTTCTTCACCTCTTTTCTCGCCTGTTCTATATTCTTTTGCCAGAAGGCATCGAAGTCGGCAGGATTTTTCGTAAAAGGTGTCAGCTGTTCCGGCGAAAAGCCCACCTTTACGTGGTGCTCATAGGTCGTTCCGTCGACAGTGGCCTTCATGCGCAGGTCACGGAAACCGGGTTGTTTCATGGTACCCATGTCAATAGTAGCACGTCCGTTTTTCAACATCACCTTACCCGTCGTGACGGCAGGCAGCATGTCCTGACCGATTTCGTAGCTTACCTCTACATTCAGCGGAATGCCGTACTTGCAGAAAGTCACCTCAACCTTAGCCCGCTCGCCCGTCTTATAAAGCCAGTCGGCATGGTCGGGCACTGTCAGCCACAGGTAGTCGCTGCGATAGGGATAGTTCTCGGCAGAAGCCTGCTCCGGACTAAAAAGACATGAACAAAGCATCAAGGACAAAACCAATGTCCATCTGTAATCAAATCGTTTCATTGTTTTCTTTTTTTAAGTAGTTTGTATGCAAAGGTACGAACTTTTTGTTAAATCTTGGAAAAAATAAGCAAAAAAAGCATTGTCTTCTGTTGTTTTTTACTATCTTTGCAAAATGTAGGGCAAATTTTATGAACTATCGTAACCAAAAACGCAATATGAAGAAGTTAATGACCTTGGTGGCCGTGATAGCTACCACGTTGCTGGCGCTGACAGCGTGCGGCACAAAAACTGAGACTGCAAACGAAGTGAACAATTTCCGCATCAAACGCGGCACGAACCTCAGCCATTGGCTGTCGCAGAACAATGAAGACCGCGGTGAGGCCCGTCGTCAGCACATCCAGGAGGACGACTTTGCCCGTCTGGATTCGCTGGGCTTCGACTTCGTGCGCATCCCTATTGACGAGGTACAGTTCTGGGACGAGGACGGTAATAAGCTGCCTGAGGCCTGGGATTTGCTGACATTCGCTCTCGACCAGTGTAATAAGCATCACCTGCGTGCCATTGTCGACCTACACATCATCCGTTCGCACTACTTCAACGCCGTCAACGAGGAAGACCAGGCTGCCAACACGCTGTTCACATCAGAGAAGTCGCAGCAAGACCTGATCAACCTGTGGTATCAGCTGTCGGACGCACTGAAGGGCTATAGCAACGACTCGGTGGCTTACGAGTTCATGAACGAACCCGTGGCTGAAGACCACGAGCAGTGGAACCAGTTGGTGGCCAAGGTTCACAAGGCCCTGCGTGAGCGTGAGCCTCAGCGCACACTGGTCATCGGCTCGAACCTCTGGCAGAGCTACGGAACCATCAAGTATCTGAAGGTCCCCGAGGGCGACAAGAACATCGTGCTGTCGTTCCACTACTACAACCCGATGATTCTGACACACTACGGTGCATGGTGGACTCCAATAGGCAAATATACCGGCAAGGTGAACTATCCCGGCATTCTGGTATCGAAGGAAGACTACGAGGCTGCCAGCGACACCGTGAAGGCCGTCATCGACGAGAACCATTTCACTACAGAAGTCTGGGACATTGACCACATCCGTGCCGACTTCAAGGATGCCATTGAGGCTGCCAAGAAGTATGACCTGCAGCTGTTCTGTGGCGAGTGGGGTGTCTACGAGCCTGTGGACCGCGAGTTGGCTTATAAGTGGACCAAGGACATGCTCGCCGTGTTTGACGAGCTCAACATTGCCTGGACCACATGGTGCTACGATGCCGACTTCGGTTTCTGGGATCAGAAGAAGCACGACTTCAAGGACAAGCCACTGGTTGACCTGCTGATGAGCTCCAAAGGATTGGAAAAATAGGTATTAATAGCTCGCTGAGCAGGGAATACCGAGAGCTATCACCCGGTCGCGGATGGCGTCAAGCTGTTCGCGACTGGCTTTTTCAAGGCCCACTGTTGGCGTCTCGCGGTCGATGGTGTAGACCATGACCTGCTGGGGACGGATGTCGCTGACAGCCTGGAGCCAAGGACCCACGAATGCTTCGCCGGTATTGTCGACGGACACTTCACTTCTCACTCCGCTCTCATCACTTCTCGATATACTGCCCCGCATAAACATGGTCTGGATGATAATGTGTCCCTGGAAACGCTTCATGGCGTCGACAACTTCGTGAACGTCGTAGTGGCCAGTAGGCTGATCGACCATCTTAATATAGTCAGGATTAACGGTGTCGAGTTTCAGAATATTGTTGTCGACACGCATCAGGGCATCGTGCACAGACTGACGATGAAGCATAGTAGAATTAGAAAGCACGCTAACCTTGGCCTGCGGACAGTAGCGGTCGCGCAGACGAAGGGTATCGTCAATGATTTCGGCAAAATGAGGATGACACGTCGGCTCGCCATTGCCTGCAAAGGTCAGCACGTCAGGCAACTGGCCAGCAGCGACCATCTCCTGCAATTTCAGCTCCAACTGCTGGGAGACCTGCTCGGAGGTAGGGCGCTGAAGCTTGGGACGGTGGTCTTCATTCAGACCACACTCACAGTAGATGCAGTTGAAACTGCACACCTTTCCATCGGCCGGCATCAGATTGATGCCCAGTGAAATGCCCAAGCGACGACTATGTATGGGGCCAAAAATGGGCGAAGGGTAGATAATTGTGCTCATAACGCGTGCAAAATTACAAAAAACTTTGCGTAAAACAAAAAAAATTCGTATCTTTGCAGCCAAAAGACAGTATACGTCTAAATGAAACTATGACAAAGAAGCGAAAAAAGGCCCGCAACCGCCGTGGTATGCAGGTCGTGACTTTATGTATAAGCACTACGATGGTGCTCATTCTGCTGGGCATGGTGGTGTTCTTCGTGCTGTCGGCCCGTAACCTGTCGGCACACATGAAGGAGAACCTGACCGTTACCATCATGCTGAAAGACTCGGTATCGGTGAACGATGCTAAATTGTTCTGCCGTGATCTGTACCACCGTCCCTACTCCCACAACATCGACTATATCAGCAAGGAACAGGCCCAACGCGAACAAGTAAAGGAGCTGGGTAGCGACCCGACGGAATTTCTGGGTTTCAACCCCTTCCCTGCTACGCTGGAGATACAACTGGCCGCTGACTATGCCAACCGCGACTCGCTGAAGTGGATAGCCAAAGAACTCAGAAAAGACAGTCGCGTGAGTGATCTGACCTACATGGAAGACCTGATGGACAAGGTCAATATGAACCTGAGCCGCATCAGTCTGATATTATTGGTACTGGCTGTGCTACTGACGTTCGTATCGTTCTCGCTCATCAGCAATACGGTACGACTCAGTGTGTATGCCCGACGTTTCGTTATCCACACCATGAAACTGGTGGGTGCATCGTGGGGATTCATCCGACGTCCGTTCTTGAAACAGGCCATTGGCGTGGGGGTGTTGGCCGCCATATTAGCCATCATCGTGTTGGGGCTGGGCGTCTACGGACTCTACCTGACACAGCCCGGCGTGATGGACATCGTCACGTGGCAGGTGCTGGTGCTGACAGCCGTTGCCGTACTGGTGTTCGGCATCGTCATTACGGCGTTGTGTGCCTGGCTTGCTGTCAACAAATTCCTGAAAATGACGGCTGGAGAGCTTTATAAGATTTAAAAGGTAAAAAAGAAATAAGGTAAAAAAATAATGGATAAGAGTAACTTTGCTTTTGACCGTGTGAATTACATCCTGCTGGCAGCAGGTATGGCAGTGGTCATCATCGGTTTTCTGCTGATGAGCGGGTCGGGGTCTAACGAGACTGCCTACGACCCGGATATTTTCAGTGCCCGTCGTATCAAGGTGGCCCCTGTGCTGTGCCTCCTCGGATTTGTCTCAATGATTTATGCCGTCGTACGCCGTCCAAAAGGTGACAACGCCACAAAACAGACAGACAAGGAGGGTGAGGCATGACATGGTTTGAGGCACTCATCCTGGGTATTATCCAGGGACTGACGGAGTATCTGCCTGTCAGCAGCAGCGGACATCTGGCCATTGGTCAGGCATTGTTTGGCATGAACGACGGTGCTGACAACCTGATGTTCACCGTTGCCGTACATGTGGCTACCGTATTGTCGACTATCGTGATTCTGTGGAGCGAGATAGACTGGATTCTGAAGGGTTTGTTCAAGTTTGAACTGAACGCTGAGACGAAATACGTGCTGAACATCATCGTCTCGATGATTCCTGTAGGCATCGTCGGCCTGTTCTTCAAGGACCAGGTTGAGGAAATCTTCGGTTCCGGACTGCTGATAGTCGGTTGCTGTCTGCTAATTACTTCAGTATTGTTGATTTTCTCGTATTATGCCAAACCCCGTCAGAAGGAACACATCTCGTGGAAAGATGCCCTCGTCATCGGTATTGCTCAGGCATGTGCCGTTATGCCGGGACTGTCGCGCTCCGGTTCGACCATTGCCACCGGTCTGCTGCTAGGCAACAAGAAGGAGTCATTGGCTCAGTTCTCGTTCCTGATGGTCATCCCCCCCATTTTGGGGGAAGCCCTGCTCGACGTCATGAAGATGATGAAGGGTGAAGACGTGATGGGCAACATCGAGGCTCTGCCACTGATGGTTGGTTTTGTGGCCGCTTTCTTGGCCGGTTGCGTGGCATGTAAATGGATGATCAACATCGTGAAGCGCGGTAAACTGGTCTATTTTGGCATCTATTGTGCCATCGTTGGTGTAATAACCATTATTTGCTCATTGTAAGGCATGAATTTCATCGAGGGAGAATACATATACATCAACAAGCCCTACCGGATGACCTCGTTCGGAGCATTGGCCTATGTCAGGACCCGTGTATCGAAAAAGGTCGGTATGCGTCGCGTGAAGATAGGCCATGCAGGAACCCTCGATCCGCTGGCTACAGGCGTGCTGATTCTCTGCACCGGCAAGAAGACCAAAGAGATTGAACGCCTGCAACTTGACAATAAGGAATATACCGCCACACTGCAGTTGGGAGCCACTACCCCCAGCTACGACATGGAGCACGAGGTGAACCAGACCTACCCTACGGAGCATATTTCGGAAACACTTATCCGTAGCGTGCTCGCCAATTTTGTCGGCGAGATTCAACAGGTGCCCCCCTCCTACTCTGCCTGCAAGATTGGCGGAGAACGTGCCTACAAGCTGAAACGCAAAGGCGAGGAAGTGACGCTAAAGGCCAAGACTGTCCGTATCGACGAGATTGAGTTGACCCACTTCGACCCCGACACCATGCAGATGAGCATACGCGTCAGTTGTGGCAAAGGCACATACATCCGATCGCTGGCCCGCGATATTGGCCGTGCCCTGCAGAGCGGAGCCTACTTGACGGCCCTGTGCAGAACCCGCTTAGGCGATGTACGCATCGAGGACTGCGTAACCATCGATGACTTCCCCGCATGGCTGGAGCAACAAGAAATTGAAAACAAAACAACTTCGAAATAACGAAATATCGAAATAATAAAACATATGAAACTGTCACAATTCAGATTTAGAATGCCCGACGAGCTGCTGGCTCTGGAACCTCCCCACAAGGTGTTTGAAAACCCTGACGGTACAACCGAAAAAGTATATCGTCGCGACGAATGCCGTATGATGATTGTGCACCGCAAGAGTCAAACCATCGAGATGTTCGAGAAAGACGAAGCGGGCAACGACACCAAGGAATTCATCAAGTTCCGTAACATCATCGACTATTTCGACGAAGGCGACTCCATTATCTTCAACGATTCGAAGGTATTTCCCGCACGCCTGTATGGTACAAAGGAAAAGACCGATGCCAAAATTGAGGTCTTCCTGTTGCGTGAGCTGAATCCGGAGTTGCGCCTGTGGGACGTGCTGGTGGAGCCGGCACGTAAAATCCGTATCGGCAACAAGTTATTCTTCGAGGAAGATGGTCCGATGGTGGCAGAAGTCATAGACAACACAACCAGTCGAGGACGCACGTTGCGTTTCCTCTATGACTGTCCCCACGACGAGTTCAAGCAGGAACTCTTTGCCTTAGGGTCTTCACCTGTTCCCCGTTACATCATCGACCGCCGTCCAGTGACAGAAGACGATACAGAGAATTTCCAGACTATCTATGCACAGCATGAGGGTGCCGTCACCGCACCAGCTTCAGGACTGCATTTCAGCCGTGAGCTGATGAAGCGCCTTGAAATCCGCGGTGTCAATTTCTCGTTCATCACCGTGCATTGCGGATTGGGTTGCTTCGATTCCATCGAGGTAGAAGATCTGACGAAGCATAAAATGGGCTCTGAACAGATGATTATCACTCCTGAGGCCATTAAACCCGTCAACGAGTCAAAGGCCAACGGACACCATATCTGTGCCGTCGGTGTGACCACCCTGCGTGCTACAGAGACTGCCGTAGGTACAGACGGTATGCTGAAGGAGTTCAACGGCTGGACCAACAAGTTTATCTTCCCGCCTTATGACTTCGGACTGGCCGACCGTCTGATTGTCAACTTCTACTACTCTGAGTCTACCATGCTTATGGCAACTGCTGCCTTCGGAGGTTACGACCTCATCATGGAGGCCTACCAGAAAGCTGTAGACAATGGCTATCATTTCGGATGCTACGGTGACTGCATGCTGATTCTCGATGACTAAGCACCTAGTGTACTTGGGGCTGGGAACCAATTTGGGCGACAGGGCGAGTAACATCCTGCGAGCCATCCAACTGATTGGAGAGCGAGTCGGAATTGTGGTGCGGCAGTCGTCACTCATCGAGACAGAGCCCTGGGGCTTTGAGTCGCCCAATAAGTTTCTCAATGCCGTCATCCTCTGCGAGACGGAGCGGACACCACGCGAGGTGCTTCGGCTGACACAAAAAATTGAGCGCGATATGGGACGCAAGAAGCCCATAGGGAGGCAGTCCCCCAGTGCGACACATCGCACAGATGGGACAGTCACCAAGCGACGATACAAAGACCGTCCCATTGATATCGACATTCTGCTGTATGACGACATCACCGTCGACGATCCCGACCTCAAGATACCCCATCCGCTGATGCACGAACGCGACTTTGTAATGGTTCCTCTTAACGAAATCCGACATATCGAAATATCAAAATAACGACATATCGAAATATTTAAACTAACAAAACTACAAAATGAAAAAACTAATCACTCTCTTGCTGTTAGGCGTCACACTGACGGCTTCAGCACAAAAGCACACTTGCGACAAGGGCAAGGCCTGTGCCAACTGCGAAAATCCCTACAAGCACTACACCCAGAGCCTACCGTTTGTCATGCCCGAGGTCAGTGCGCCCAAGTTTCCTGACCGTCAAGTAAACCTGAAAGATTTCGGTGCAGTAGGTGACGGTATTACCCTCAACACCGAGGCATTTGCCAAGGCCATCGGACAACTGAGCAGTCAGGGCGGTGGTCGGCTGTTGGTTCCTGCCGGTGTGTGGTTTACAGGCCCCATCGAACTCAAGTCAAACATCAATCTCCATCTGGAGGTCGGTGCCGTTATCCTTTTCTCTGGCGACGACAGACTTTACTCCATCATCAAGACCTCGTTCGAAGGTCTGGAAACCCGCCGTTGCCAGTCACCACTTTCGGCCAACGGCTGTGAGAACATCGCCATTACAGGTCGTGGTGTCATCGACGGCAATGGCCAGTGCTGGCGTCCTGTCAAAAAAAGCAAGATGACCGCTGGTCAATGGAAGGAAGTGCTGACACGCCCAGGTGGTGTCAAAGTTCGCGACGACTACTGGGTACCTTCACAAGGCTATGCCGATGCCGAGAAAAATGCCGACATGAATGTTGTCAAGGCCAATTCCGAGGCAGAATGGAACAATTACAAACGTTTCCTGCGCCCTGTAATGATCTCACTGGTCAACTGTAAGAATGTGCTTCTCCAGGGAGTTATCTTCCAGAACTCTCCTGCCTGGAACATCCATCCGCTGATGTGCGAGAATATCATCATCGACAATGTCCTCGCCCGCAATCCAGCCTACGCACAGAATGGCGACGCTCTCGATCTGGAGTCATGCAAGAATGCCCTTATCGTCAATTCAAAGTTCGATGCTGGCGACGATGGCATCTGCATCAAGAGTGGTAAGGATAAGGACGGACGCTTGCGTGGTCGTCCTTGTGAGAATGTGGTGGTCGACGGTTGCACCGTCTTCGCCGGACATGGTGGCTTCGTCGTTGGTTCCGAAATGAGCGGCGGTGTCAGAAACATTCTGGTAGAGAATTGTCAGTTCCTTGGTACAGACGTGGGCCTGCGCTTCAAGTCGACACGTGGTCGTGGCGGTATTGTGGAAAATATCTTCATCCGCGATATCTCGATGACTGACATCAAGACCGATGCCATCACGTTCAATATGTATTATGGCGGCAAGTCAGTGGCCGAGATGCTGGCCGACGGCGACAATCCCGATAACACCACAAAGATGCCTGTTACCGAGGAGACGCCCATCTTCCGCAACATCGACATTCAGGATATCGTCTGCAATGGTGCCGGACGTGCTATGGAGTTTAACGGACTTCCCGAGATGCCTATCAAGGGCATCAACCTGAAGAACATCGTCATCAAGGCCAAGAAGGACGCTACCTTCACCAATGCTGAGGACATTACGAAGGAGAACATCAACATTATTGTTGAGTAAGCAACTGCTTAAGAGATAAACGGAAAGAGGTAAGAGGTAGAAAATTTCCTTTTACCTCTTTTATAATAATGGGGAAATCATGCGCGTCAGGCTCTCCCAAAGACGCGGGAAGAACGTCGGATGCATCCATGAGGAGACACTCTCGAGCGTGACACTCAACGACTGGTCGTCGAGGAACACCTTTTTCAGCCGCAGCGCCGTACCTTGGTCGTAAATAAATACGTTAGCCTCGAAATTATTCTCAAACGAACGGAAATCAGCATTCGTCGAGCCACAGGTCACCAATGCGTCGTCGATAACCATCAGTTTCGAATGCATGAAGCCCGCCTTGTAGAGGAACACCTTGGCACCCGCCTCATGCAGTTCACGCAGGTAAGAGCGCGATGCCCATTCCGTAAAGCGGGCATCGGAATGGTAGGGACACAGTATGCGTACATCGACACCCGCCATCGTGGCCGTTTTCAGGGCAAAGAGCACGGGTTCGTTGGGAATGAAATAGGGTGTTTCCAGATAGATGTAACGCCGTGCTGCTGTGATGGCGCGAACGAATCCCTGCATAATCTCTGGATAGCGTGCCGTAACGCTGCTCGTCACCACCTGAGCGACCGGTGTGGAGTGCGAATTGTTCAGTGGGGACTGTTGAATGTCTGTGGGATAGTAGTCACGGTTGGTAATCAGTGTGCGGTCTACGAAGTACCAGTCTACCAAGAAAGACCGTTGCAGAGAATATACGATGGGGCCCTGCAAGCGTAGCATGGTGTCACGCCAAGGCTGTTCGCCCGTTCCCTTCACATAGCGCAGGGCGATGTTCATACCTCCTATATAACCAACCCGTCCATCGACGACAATAATCTTACGATGGTTACGGTAGTTTACCTTGCTGGTAAACGTGGGAAAATGTACGGGTAGGAAAGGTTGCACCTCAACGCCTCCTTCTCGCATCCGTTCGAAGAAACGATGGGGCACTCGCCAGCAGCCAACGTCGTCGTATATGACACGCACCTTAACGCCCTGACGTGACTTGTCAATCAGCGCATCAGCCACAAGGTTACCCAGTGCATCCTCCTCGAAGATATACATTGAGATATGGATGTGATGCCTTGCCTGTCCAATGTCTGCCAGCAGTTCTGGGAAGAAACTGTAGCCGTCGGTCATAATGTCGATAGCAGCCACTTTGAAAGGCAGCGAGAGATTCTGGTTAATAAACAAGTCGACGAGCTGTTTGTGACTATCGGCCACATGCAGGTCCTGCTGTTCGACAAAGCCCAGCATCGAGCGCTTCGACAACTGGTCGAGAGATCGCTGCGAGACGAGTCGCTCACGGCGGTGGTTGATGCCAAAGAAAATATAAAGCACAATACCCACCAGCGGCAAGAAGAGGATAACCAACGCCCAAGCCATTGTCTTGGCAGGCTGACGGTTGTCCATCACAACGTGGATGACCGTCAATGCTATCACGCCCCACAACAGCGTCATGCCGATGATGTAAAACAGTCCTTCCATTCCTTAACTACTGACTATTGGCTCCTTACACAATCACATCCGTTCCCCGTTGACGGGCCAAGGCATTACGCAGTTCCTGGGTCTGCTTGTACTCCTCCATCAGCTCACGGATGAGTTCCATGTCCGACCCTGCATCTTTCAGTTGACGTTGCACCTCCTTCATATGCTGATTCACAATGTCCATACGGAAATCAAGGATGAGATGCTGCATACGCTGACGCAGGTCACGCTCGCTATCTTGGCGTTCAAAGCTGCGACTCAGCTGGTGACTGTCAATGCCTAACATCGATGCCAGCTGACTGATTTCCGGATCAGGATGCTGCATGAAATAGCGGTCGGCCTTGAAGTCTTTGTCGTCAGAATGTTCGACAGCCTCGCGCAATACCTTATTATATAATGGTGTCGAGAACGACAGGTTGTCCTGTGACAGGTCATAGTCCACATACTGCGCCACATTCAGACTGACCGTCGAACCGTCATCAGCTTCCAAGTCGCTGAAGATGACCTCATCGCCATGACGGATGATGTTCTGAATGATGAGCCGTTCGACAGTGCTCTCGAACGAGAGGCGGTAGAACGACGTATCCTCCTGCTGTTGCCGTTCCGCAGACGACGTACGTTGTTCCTCGCGCTCGGCGGTCTTGCGCTGTTCTTCCCTATCGTCGGCAATATATTTGTTCGTTTGCGTTATCAGTGTCCGTTCGTCGACCTCCAGTCGTCGGGCACACTCGCCAATATATGTGGCACGCACTATCGGATCGGGAATGACACTCACCGAACGCACGATGCTGTTGATAGCCTCAGCACGTTTGATGGGATCCTTCACATTCTTCAGCATCAGCTCGGTCTTAAACTGGATAAAATCCGTCTGGTGGGCCTCAATATAGTCCTTGAACTGCTGCGAGGTATGCTTGCGGGCAAAGGAATCGGGGTCGTCACCATCGGGCAATAGCAGCACCTTCACATTCATGCCCTCCTGCAACAGCATGTCCGTTCCACGCATGGCGGCATGGATACCAGCCTCATCACCGTCATAAAGCAACACGATATTGGGCGTAAATCTGCGCAACAGCTTAATCTGGTATACGCTCAGCGCCGTTCCCGAGTTGGCCACCACATTCTCCAGTCCACACTGGTGCATGGCAATGACATCGGTATAGCCCTCCACCATATACACGCAGTCTTCCTTTACAATGGCCTTCTTGGCCTGATAGATACCGTATAGCTCGCGTTCTTTATGATAAATCTCAGAATCGGGCGAGTTGACGTACTTCTGCTGAACGCCCTTTGTGGCAGCATCGAGCTTTCGGCCGCCAAAAGCCACCACCTTGCCGCTGACATTCAGCCACGGGAAAATGGCACGACCAGCAAAACGGTCGTACAATCCTTTCTCATTTTCTCCACACAAGCCCGTTTTCACCAGAAACTCCCGTTGGTATCCCTTGCGCTTAGCTTCATTCGCCAAGGCGTCACGCTTCGTCAGGGCAAAGCCCAACTGGAATTTCTCAATGATGTCGTCACGAATGCCGCGACTGCGGAAATACTGCTTGCCAATGGCCTGCCCGTCGACGTCGTTCTTCAGAATCTCATGGAAATACTGACACGCCCACTCGTTCACCACAAACATCGACTCACGCTCCGACTGCTCGCGTTTCTCGTCTTCATTCAACTCACGCTCCTGTATCTCAATATTGTATTTCTTGGCCAGCCAGCGCAGTGCCTCAGGATAGGTAATCTGCTCGTGCTTCATCAGGAAATTCACGGCATTTCCACCCTCACCACAGGCAAAACACTTACAAATCTGGCGGGCTGGCGACACCATGAACGAAGGGGTCTTGTCATCGTGGAAGGGACATAGTCCCTTATAGTTAACCCCCGCCTTGCGCAGGTTAACAAACTCGCCCACCACATCCACGATGTTCACGGCATCCATAATCTTATCGACGGTCGCTCTGTCAATCATGCCTGCAAAGATACAAATAAGCAAGAACAATGCAAAATAAATGTTGCACAAATTGCTTGCTTTGTGCACAAAAAGGCTGTTTTTGTGCATTTTGTTTGGCTATGTGCGATATTTTGCGTAATTTTGCAGCCGATTTTCAAAAAGGATATCATTTTTACACATTATTATAATAATATGGCATTAAAAATTGTAGTACTTGCCAAGCAGGTACCCGACACAAGAAACGTGGGAAAGGACGCCATGACTGCCGAAGGCACTGTCAACCGCTCTGCCCTTCCCGCCATCTTCAACCCAGAAGATTTGAATGCCTTGGAGCAAGCCCTTCGCTTGAAGGAGCAGAATCCAGGCTCAACAGTAGGAATCCTCACGATGGGTCCTCCACGTGCAGGTGAGATTATCCGTCAG